>DASUJA010000163.1:0-15873 GCA_036279515.1 Rhodocyclaceae bacterium
GCCCACAAGGAAGTGGTCCGCGCCAACAAGCTGGAATCCTGCTACATCCGCCCCATCGCCTTCTACGGCTCCGAAAAGATGGGCGTCTCTCCCCGCGGTGCCGCGGTCCACGTGGCCATCGCCGCCTGGCCCTGGGGCGCCTATCTGGGCGAAGAAGGCATGGAAAAGGGCATCCGCGTCAAGACGTCCAGCTATGTGCGCCACCATGTGAACGTGACTATGGCCCGCGCCAAGTTCGCCGCCACCTATGCCAACTCCATCCTGGCCAACATGGAAGCCACCCAGGACGGCTACGACGAAGCTCTGCTGCTGGACGTGGACGGCTACGTGGCTGAAGGCGCCGGCGAAAACCTGTTCATCGTCAAGGACGGCGTGATCTACGAACCGGAAATGGGCTCCGCCCTCACCGGCATCACCCGCGCCACCGTCATCACCCTGGCCAAGGAACTGGGCCTCGAAGTCCGCGCCCGCCGCCTGACCCGCGACGACGTGTACATCGCCGACGAAGCCTTCTTCAGCGGCACCGCCGCCGAGGTGACCCCCATCCGCGAACTAGACAACCGCACCATCGGCGCCGGCTCCCGTGGCCCAATCACTGCCCAGTTGCAAAAACTTTTCTTCGACGTGGTGAACGGCAAGGTGCCCGCCCACGCCGAATGGCTCACCAAAGTTTGAGGATCCTGTCATGAGCGAACAAGCCACTCCGGTCGATGATGCCGTCCGTGACGTCACCGTCACCGCCCACGATCTGCCCCTGCACTGCCCCCGTCCCGGCAGCCCCCTGTGGGCGCGTCATCCCCGGGTTTATCTGGACGTGCTGAAGAACGACGAAGGCAAGGCCGTGTGCCCCTATTGCGGCACCACCTACACCTTCACGGGTGAGCGTCCCAAGGGGCATCACTGACTGGATGACGGGAAGGGAGAAGGGTGAAGGGGGATGCCCCCTCTCCCCGGCCCTCTCCCCCTGCCGGGGAAGAGGGAGAGCGGCTATAACGATAGTGGCAACTCCACCCTTCCCCCTTAGCCCTTCTCCCTTCCCATGAAAACCCTCGTCGTCGCCCCCTCCTGGATTGGCGACACGCTCATTGCCCAGCCGCTGCTGATGCGGCTTGCCGAGCAAGGTGCCCAGATCGACGTCCTGGCGCCGGGCTGGAGTTCTCCCCTTTTCGCCCGCATGCCGGAAGTGCGGCGAGTCATCGAAAGCCCCTACAAGCACGGTGATTTCGCCTTTTTCGCCCGGCGCGCTCAGGGCAAGTCGCTGGCGGCGGAAGGCTATGAGCAGGCCATCGTTCTACCCAACTCCTGGAAGTCGGCCCTGGTGCCCTTCTTCGCAGGCATTCCGCGCCGTATTGGCTACAAAGGCGAAGCCCGCCGTGGCCTGCTCAACCAGATTCATCATCTGGACAAGGCCGCGATGCCGCAACTGGCCCAACGCTACGCCGCCCTAGCCCAGCCCCCCGGCACTCCGCTACGCGAGCCGCTGCCTCAACCTCGGCTGACTTCCACCTCGCAACAGCAGCGCGCCACTCGCGTGGCCTTGCAGCTACCGACGGAAGTACAGCCCTTCATCTTCTGCCCCGGCGCCGAATACGGCCCGGCCAAGCGTTGGCCTGCCCGCCATTTCGCGGAGCTGGCCCGGCGTCTGGCCACGGAGGAAACGCCCGTGTGGCTGCTGGGTTCCGAGAAGGACACGGCCACCGGCGACGAGATCGCGGCCCTGGCCGGCTGTCGCCACGTAGTCAACCTCTGCGGCCGCACACGTCTCGATCAGGCCATCGACCTGCTGGCCGGCGCCAGTTGGGTTATCAGCAACGACTCGGGCCTAATGCACGTGGCCGCCGCCCTGGACCGGCCCCTGATCGCCCTCTACGGCTCGTCGAGCCCCGGCTACACGCCGCCATTGTCGAACCACGCGAAAATCCTAAGCTTGAATCTGGAATGCGGTCCCTGCTTCAAGCGCGATTGCCCGCTGCCTGCGGACAAGTTGCGCTGCCTGGAAGACCTGAGCCCCAAGCAGGTGCTTGCCGCAATGAACTCCGTGAGGCTTTAACCATGTCCGCCAGGAAGAGCTTTTTCGCAACGCCCCACGACGCCGAAGCGGCTTTCTACGAAGCCATCGAACGGGCGGATCTGGACGCCGTCATGGCCGTCTGGTGCGACGATGAAGAAGTGGTCTACGTGCCCCCCGGCGGCCCTCGCATCTCTGGCTATGCCAACGTGCGCGACGCCTGGAAACAAGTCTTCGAGGGCGGCGCCCGCCTTCACTTCCGCATCCACACCATCAGCGCGGTGGTCAATCCCTTCACTGCCATCCACAGCCTGGTCGAACGGATCAGCGTGGAAGGCCAGGATGACGAGCAAACGCCCATCGTTGCCACTAACATATTCCTGCGCGGCCCCATGGGCTGGCGCTTGGTGTTGCACCACGCATCGCCCGCGCCCCCCGATGCCGCCCAACTCAATCAAATACTTCACTAAATCGGTTCTACCTTCGGAGACCCCATGACCCTGCCCGCCCCCGAAATCTTCAAGGCTTACGACATTCGCGGCATCGTCGGCAAGACGCTCACCACTGGCTCTGTGCGCACCATCGGCCGCGCCATCGGCTCCGAAGCCGTGGCCCGTGGCCTGAAGTCCATCGCCATCGGGCGCGATGGTCGCCTATCCGGTCCCAGCTTGGCTGCGGCCTTGGCGGAAGGCATTCTCAGCACGGGCGTGGACGTGGTGGACATCGGCTGCGTGCCGACCCCCGTCACCTATTTCGCCGCCTTTGAACTGGGCGTCGACGGCTGCGTCTCCGTCACCGGCAGCCACAACCCGCCCGATTACAACGGCCTCAAGATGGTCCTCGGCGGCCAGACCCTCTACGGCGAACTGATCCAGGATCTGCGCCGCCGCATCGAGCGCAAGGACTTGCTGGAAGGCAAGGGCAAGCTGACCAAGGCCGACGTGAAGGAAGCCTATCTGGAGCGCATCGTTTCCGACGTGAAGCTCTCCCGCCCCATGAAGATCGTGATCGACTGCGGCAACGGCGTGGGCGGCGGCTTTGCGCCCGAGCTGTTCCGCCGCATGGGCTGCGAAGTGATCGAACTGTTCTGCGAAGTGGACGGCAACTTCCCCAACCACCATCCTGATCCTTCCAAGCCCGAGAACCTGAAGGACGTGATCAAGGCGCTGAAGGACACCGACGCTGAACTGGGCCTAGCCTTCGACGGCGACGGCGATCGCCTGGGCGTGGTCACCAAGGACGGCGAGATCATCTACCCCGACCGTCAGTTGATGCTGTTCGCCGCCGACGTGCTGACCCGCAACCCCGGCGCCCAGATCATTTACGACGTGAAGTGCTCCCGCTGGGTGGCCGAATCCGTGCGTCATCAAGGCGGCGAACCGATCATGTGGAATACCGGCCATGCCCTGGTGAAGGCCAAACTCAAGGAAACCGGCGCTCCCCTGGCCGGCGAAATGAGCGGCCACGTGTTCTTCAAGGAACGCTGGTACGGCTTCGACGACGGCCTCTATGCCGGCGCCCGCCTGCTGGAAATCGTCTCCCGCTGGAAGGACGCCAACTGGCCGTTGAAGAACCTGCCCAACGCGCTTTCCACGCCCGAGCTCAACATCAAGATGCAGGAAGGCGAGCCGCACCAACTGGTCGCCAAGCTGCAAAAGGACGGCAAGTTCCCCACCGCTCGGGAACTGAACACCATCGACGGCGTACGCGCCGAATACGCCGACGGCTTCGGTCTCGCCCGTGCATCCAACACAACGCCCGTCGTCGTGCTGCGCTTCGAGGCGGACAACAAAGCAGCCCTCGCCCGCATTCAGGCCGAATTCAAGGCCGCCCTACGGGCCGTCTGGCCTGACCTCGAAGTGCGCTACGAATGAGCGGCATCGAAGAAGATCAGGACAACGACGAGATCTTCCTCGGGCGCCAGCCCATCCTTGATCGTAAGCACAATCTTTACGCCTACGAACTGCTCTTCCGCAGCAGCAGCCAGAATTCGGCCAACGTGGAAGACAACATGGTGGCCAGCACCCGGGTCATCAGCCACGCGTTTACGGACTTGGGGCTGGAGCAAGCCCTAGGCCCCTACAAGGGATTCATCAATTGCGATGAAACCCTGCTGCTGTCGGACATCCTGGAAATCCTGCCCTCCGAAAAGATTGTGCTGGAGGTGCTGGAGACCGTGAAAATCACACCGGCCATCGTTGAGCGTTGCAAAGAGCTGAAGTCCCGAGGCTTCATGCTGGCCCTGGACGACTTCGTCCACATGGAAGACCAGTTCCTCCCCCTGATGGAATTCGTGGACGTGGTCAAGGTGGACCTGCCGCAACTCAAGCCGGGCGAACTCCGAACAATCGCGCAAAAGCTCAAGAACTGGCCGGTGAAGCTGCTGGCCGAAAAGGTGGATTCGCGCGAACTTGCCAACGAATGTCTGGAACTGGGCTTCACCTACTTCCAGGGCTATTACTTCGCTCGCCCCACCATCGTCGCCGGCCGCAAACTGGGCCACTCCCAGATGGCGCTCATGCAGCTCCTGAGCCTGGTCATGGAAGATGCCGACACGTCCAAGCTGGAATCCGTGTTCAAGCACGAACCGGGGCTCACGGTAAATCTGATGCGCCTCACCAACTCGGTGGCCACCGGCTGCCGCGTTCACGTGACCTCCCTGCGCCACGCCATCTCCGTCCTCGGGCGGCGCCAGCTGCAACGGTGGTTGCAACTCCTGCTCTACACCACGTCATCCAGCGGCACCATGAGCCCGCTGATGATGATGGCCGCCACTCGTGGTCGCCTGATGGAGCTGCTGGCTGAAAAGCTGGGCAATCAGGAACTGGTGGACGAGGCCTTCATGACCGGCATCCTTTCCCTCATGCCCGCCCTGTTGAGCGCGCCCATGGATGAAATTCTCAAGAGCATCAACCTGGCTCCGGCCGTGCACGCCGCCTTGCAGGAAGGCAAAGGCGTACTCGGTTCCCTACTGCACCTGACCGAAGCCCTGGAATCCGGCGACGGCATTGCAGCTCACGGGGAATTGAAAAACCTGCCGGGCATCACCACGGCCATCGTCAATACGGACATGACCGAAGCCCTGCGTTGGGCCAACAACATCGACAAGCCCAACGAAGCGGACGACTAATCCCGCAGGTTTGCCGCCGGAAGCGGAAGCCCTTCTCGTACACGCGGGCATTCATGGCCGACACCATCAGCCGAAGACGCAGTGGACGTGCGGATTTCCAGGCCATGAAGAAGCCCATGAAAATGCGCGCTCCCATATATGCGCACGGGGCAGAAAGCGCTTCGTCGCAGTCAGCCTAGATAAAGCGTTCTACCAAGGCAGAACGTCTCAGTCTCCCAGGAGCCTCACGTAACCCTTAGCCGTCAGCCAGTCATTCATGGCGCGGCCGATAGCGGTGGGCAGTTCGGGCACATCTTCTGGGCGAAACAGGCGGTACTCGGCCAGTTCCTCATTGAGCTTCACCTCGCCCCGGGCGCGCACGTGATAGACCAGCAGAACCTGGTTCTTGCGCTCGAAACCGTAGTTGCCGATCAAGCGCACGCTCTCCGCCGTGAGGCCGGTTTCTTCCCACACTTCGCGGGCCACTGCGGCAGAGGGCTCCTCCAGCCGCTCCAGGTAGCCGGCAATCAGCCCCAGCACTCCCTCCTGCCAAGCCCGGTTGCGAGCGAGCAGGATGCGCCCCACCTCGTCGCCCTCTTCCAGCACTTCGACAATCGCCATCACCACCGGCACTGGGTTGTCCCAGTGGACGAAACCACAGCCCCCATCGGGACAAGCCAGGTAAGGCCGTTCCTCGAAGATCCGCTCTACAAGCGGGCTGGCGCAGTGAGGGCAGAAACGCATGGCGAGGCAGACCTGTCGTTAGCACCGTCATTCCCGCCCTTCGACAAGCTCAGGACAGGCCGGGCTTCGCCCGAGCGGGAATCCAGCGATGGTTAAGAAGACCGTGGGTCCCCGCTTAAGGCATGCGGGGACGACGGAGTTGTTTTCGTCATTCCCCCGCATGTGTGGGCGGGCTTACAGCTTGCCTTCAACCCAGCTCTGCACCGAAGCGAGAGCCGCCGGCAAGGCTGCGGCATCGGTGCCGCCGGCCTGCGCCATGTCGGGACGACCGCCGCCCTTGCCGCCCACTTGCTGGGCGACGAAGTTCACCAACTCGCCAGCCTTGACCTTGCCGGTCAGGTCGGCGGTGACGCCGGCGATCAGGCTCACCTTGCCGTCATTGACGGCGGAGAGCAGGACCACGGCGGACTTGAGCGTGTCCTTCAGCTTGTCCAGGGTCTCGCGCAGGGTCGCCACGTCGGCGCCTTCCAGGTTCGCGGCCAAGACCTTGGCGCCCTTGATGGCGGCGGCTTGGGCAACCAGATCGTCGCCTTGTGAAGCAGCCAGCTTGCTCTTCAAGCGGGCCAGTTCCTTTTCCAGGGCCTTCACGTTGTCCTGAATCTGCTGCACGCGGGCCAGGGCTTCTTGCGGCTGGGCCTTGAGGCTGCCGGCGATGCCGTCGAGCAGGGCCTGCTGGTTCTGCACCAGGGCCACCGCCACGTCGCCGCAGACGGCTTCGATACGACGCACACCAGCGGCCACGCCGCCTTCCAGCGTGACCTTGAACAGGCCGATGTCGCCGGTGCGGGACACGTGGGTGCCGCCGCAGAGTTCCTTGGATGAGCCGATGGTGATCACGCGCACTTCGTCGCCGTACTTCTCGCCGAACAGCATCATGGCGCCAGTCTTCTGGGCGCTTTCGATGTCCATGACGGAGGCATCGGACGCGGCGTTGGCGAGGATTTCGTCATTGACGATGCGCTCGATGCGGGCGATTTCTTCAGTGGTCACAGGTTGTGTGTGAGCGAAGTCGAAACGCGCCTTGTCGGGATCGACTTGGGAGCCCTTCTGTTGCACGTGATCGCCCAGCACGGTGCACAGGGCCTTGTGCAGCAGGTGGGTGGCGGAGTGGTGACGAGCCGTGCGGGCGCGGGCCACGGTATCCACCTTGGCGGTGACGCCGTTGCCCACGGTCAGCTTGCCGGTCTTCACCACGCCGTGGTGGCCGAACACAGCCGCCTGAATCTTCAGCGTGTCTTCCACGGCGAAGATGCCGTGGCTGGACCGCAGCTCGCCCTGGTCGCCCACCTGACCGCCGGACTCGGCGTAGAAGGGGGTGTTGTCCAGCACGACGACGCCCATGTCGCCTTCGTTCAGTTCATTGACGGCCACGCCGTCCTTGTACAGGGCCAGCACGTTGCCCTTGGCTTCCAGGGACTCGTAGCCGTGGAAGGTGGTGGCGGGACCTTCGTATTCCAGGTTGGTCGCCATCTTGAACCTGCCGGCGGCGCGGGCCTGTTCCTTCTGGCGGGCCATGGCGGCGTCGAAGGCGGCGCTGTCCACGGTGACGTTGCGCTCGCGGCAGACGTCGGCGGTCAAGTCCAGGGGGAAGCCGTAGGTGTCGTGCAGCTTGAAAGCGGTCTCGCCGTTGAACACGGTGTTGCCGCTGGCAGCCATTTCAGCCAGTTCGCCTTCCAAAATCGCCATGCCGTTTTCGATGGTGGCGAAGAAACGATCCTCTTCCTGACGCAGCACGTCGGTCACCTTCTGCTGACCGGCCTTCAGTTCGGGATAGGCGTCGCCCATCTCGGCCACCAGGTCGGGCACCATCTTGTGGAAGAAGGCAGCGCGGGCGCCCAGCTTGTAGCCGTGGCGGATGGCGCGACGGATGATCCGGCGCAGCACGTAGCCGCGGCCTTCATTGCTGGGGATCACGCCGTCGGCGATGAGGAAGGAGCAAGCACGGATGTGGTCGGCCAGCACCTTGAGCGAGGGGCTGTCCATGTCGGCGTCCGAGGTCTCGCGGGCGGCGGCCTTGATCAGTGCCTGGAACAGGTCGATCTCGTAGTTGGCGTGCACGCCTTGCAGCACGGCGGAGATGCGCTCCAGGCCCATGCCGGTATCCACGCTGGGCTTGGGCAGGGGATGCATCACGCCCTGCTCGTCCCGGTTGAACTGCATGAACACGTTGTTCCAAATTTCGATGAAGCGGTCGCCGTCTTCCTCGGGAGATCCGGGAGGGCCGCCCCAGATGTGCGCGCCGTGGTCGTAGAAGATTTCCGTGCAGGGGCCGCAGGGGCCGGTGTCGCCCATCATCCAGAAGTTGTCGGAAGCGTAGCGGGCACCCTTGTTGTCGCCGATGCGGATCACGCGCTCGGCGGGCACGCCCATTTCTTTGGTCCAGATGTCGTAGGCCTCATCGTCTTCCGCATAGACGGTAACGGTCAGCTTGTCCTTGGGCAGCTTGAAGACGACCGTCAGCAGCTCCCAGGCGTAGCTGATGGCATCGCGCTTGAAGTAATCGCCGAAGCTGAAGTTACCCAGCATCTCGAAGAAAGTGTGGTGCCGCGCCGTGTAGCCCACGTTCTCCAAGTCGTTGTGCTTGCCGCCGGCACGCACGCACTTTTGCGACGTGGTGGCGCGGGTGTAGGCACGCTTGTCGAAGCCCAGGAACACGTCCTTGAACTGGTTCATCCCCGCGTTGGTGAACAGCAGGGTCGGATCGTCATGGGGCACCAGGGAACTGGAAGCGACGATCTGATGGCCCTTGGAGGCGAAGAAGTCGAGATACTTCTGACGGATTTCAGAGCTTTTCATGGACGAAGCACGGCAAAAGGGGAAAGGCGCGATTTTACGCGAGGAATCCCGCCAAACCCTTTCCGTTCACCACGGTTTGCCGTCAGCCCGAGGCCGGATCACCCAGGGGCCGTATTGCCAAGCAAAGAGTCCAAACCCCACGGCGAAGCAGAAGGCGGAGGAATGAATGCCGCCGGTGTAGAAGCCCGGCACCAGGGCCGCGGCAAGACGTAGTGCCGTGGCGGCCAGGAGGAAGCCATAAGCGACCACCATGGTCTTCGGCAACTGAAGAGAGCGGCCCGTATGTCCAAGCGCGGTGCGGGTCATCATGCCCAGCGTGAGCAGGCCGATGCCGCCCACGGTAATGCAGTGGAGCGCAGCGCTCAGCCCCGCAGGCCAGAAGGCAAACGCAAGGCCGTAGAGTCCCACGCCCAGCGTCGTGCAGCCGTAGCCCGCGTACAGCACCCAGAGCATGGGATGTTGCAGGGCGCGGCGATCCCACCAACGCCTGAGCGATACGCCGTTCAGCACCATAGCGGTCACGCCCAGAGCGGCGGGCACGAAGGGCGGCAGGCTCATGGCCATGGCGACCACCATCAGCAGCGGCAGCAGAATCACGCTGACGACAAGCCAGGTTGGATTCACCACCTGTTCGCCCATGACGGCGCGGCTGGTGAAGAACGAGAGAATCCGCATGCCCATGAAGAAGATCACCGCCGCCACCACCAGTACCCCGCCGTGGAGCATGGCGCGGGGATCGGCGGCAATGGCGCCGTCAAGGGCCAGGTGGAACAGGTTGTGGCTGGCGGCAAACCCCACCAGCAGGAAAGGCACGAAGTAGTTCTTCACCTGCCGCGCCCGTAGCAGCGAGCGGCCCAGATAGGCGGCGGCGAGCGCCAGGAAGACCGTGTTGAGAATGACCTCAACCCAAGCGTTGCCGGGAATGAAGCTCGCCAACCGGGCGCCGAGCCAGAGCATCACCAACGTCGCCAGTTCGCGCCCATGGAGCGGCGGTTGTCCCGTCCAGTTGGCGACCGCCGTATGCAGGAAGCCAACGATGATGGCGCCAGCGAAGCCCCAGATCATTTCATGCCCATGCCAGAACATGCCCGGCAGCGCGCTGTTGCCCTGATAGCCAAAGGCCCAAAGCAAAATGAAGATCGCAGCCTGCAACGCGCCGAGGAGATAAAAGGGCCGGAAGCCCATGGAGAGGAAGGCTTGCCAGCTGGGCTTGTTAGGCAGGTTCACCGGCTCTTGGATGGAGATGAGCATTGGGGGCATCCGATCATTATTGGAATCGGTCCATTAGATCGGTCCGGGGTGCCCGGGTGCCTTGATTCAGGTCAGGTTTTTCCAGGCCGGCCCTCGGATACGCGCGCGGGCGTTCATCTCTCGCCCCATCGGCCCGAAACGCGGACAGGCAGCCGGCTTCCGCCCGAAAGCGGCACCGATGAAATGCGCAAATGCGCGCGCGAACGAGGCGAAGGCAATGGCCGGACGGCAGGCTTTCCTCTCACTTTTGACAAGTTGATAGATAAGAAACCGGCCTTTCTTCTCATTTCTTATCAAAATAAGATAAGATTCATCCTTATTGCTCATTATTGATAAGTTAGAGGGCGGCCATGGCCAAATTCACGCTACGTACCGACATCCAGGATTTCCTGCGCCTACGAAGCGCGGCGGGTCAGGCTGCGTGCTCGCCGGAGGAAATCACGGCGAACGTGGATGCCAGCCGCCCCACCGTGAATCGCTACCTGGCGCGGATGGTGGATGCGGGCGAGCTGCGCAAGCTTGGCGCGGGGCCGGCCACCCGTTACGCGCTGCCGGACCTCCCGCCGCCTGCATCGGCAAACCGGCTGGAAGTGCGCGAGCCGGCGCCCGTCATGGCGAACGCCGCACAAGCCTTCAAGTTCTCGGCGGATCGGCAGCCCGTCATCGATCAACTCACCGCGCCCATCGGCACCCGCTCGCCCATTGCCTATCAGAGGGCCTTCGTCGATGCCTACGTGCCCAACCAATCCAGCCTGTTGCCGCCGGCGCTGGCCAACGAACTTTTCGCCAAGGGCAAGGCCCACGGGCAACAGCCCGCAGGCACCTATGCGCGCAAGGTGTTGGAACAGTTGCTGATCGATCTTTCCTGGCATTCGTCGCGCCTGGAAGGCAACCGCAAGAGTCTGCTCGACACGGCGGCTCTCTTCGCCAAGGGGCGTACCGCCGGGGAAGACGTGGATTCCCTGATGCTGCTGAACCACAAGGACGCCATCGAATTCGTGGTGGACGCGGTGCCGGAATACGGCATTACCGACGCGGTCGTCCGCAACATCCAGGCGCTGCTGATGCAGGGGTTGCTGGCGAACCCGGAAGCGGTCGGCGCCATCCGACGCACCGTCGTCAATATCACCGACTCGGTCTATCTGCCGGCGCAGATGCCAAGCCTGCTGGAAGAAATGCTCGGCCTGCTGGTCGCCAAGGCGCGCGAAATCAAGAACCCCATCGAGGCGGCGTTCTTTCTCTGGATCAACCTCGCCTACCTGCAACCCTTCGAGGACGGCAACAAGCGCACCAGCCGCCTATGCGCGAACCTGCCCCTGCTGCTGCAAAACTGCGCGCCCCTGTCGTTCCTGGACGTGGAGCCGCCCGATTACGCCATGGCCGTACTGGCCGTGTATGAGAAGCAAGACGTATCGCTGGCTGTCGAATTGTTCGCCTGGACCTATCGACGCTCCATTGCCAAATACGCCGTGGTTCTCGAATCCATGGGCAACCCGGACGCCTTCCGGGCCAAGTACCGAGAGCATTTGGGCGAGGCGATTCGGATGGTGGTAGTTGATGGAAAACCTGCCGTGCAGGCCGTTGCCGATCTGGCCATCGCCGCCGATGATGCGGAAGCATTTACTGCAATGCTCCGCGACGAACTGCGGCTCCTGGCGCCCTATAACTGCGCGCGGTATCGAGTGGGAATACGGGTTGCGGAGGCGTGGTTACAGCAGGGACGGCCGGGGCTTTGAACGGCGAAACGCTCTTCCAAACGATGGAGCCCTTGTCAGTGCCCACATATCCGACACTTCAGCACGCTGACGCTTGACTCCCAAAGTCTGAGACAAACCCACCTGGAATATGCCTCATCCATCTAAGATGCTGGACTTGGTAATTACCTGTCTCCACACACAACAACGCCGCCATGCCTCCCATCCTTTCCATCATCTGCCACTTCTACGGACATCAAGACAAGGTTGCGGGACAGATTCGCCATTGGGGCCAATTACCTTCGGAGCTCCTCGAAAGAATCGAGTTCGTTATCGTTGACGATTGCTCTGAGTCACCGCTTGTATTACCCCAGCACAACCTGAATTTGCGCCTCTTCCGCATCACGTCCGACATACCTTGGAACCAAGGCGGTGCTCGCAATCTGGGAGCCACCAAGGCACAAGGAAAGTGGGGGATGTTTTTCGATATTGATCAGAGACTCCAGCTTGAAACCGTGCAGCTGTTGATGGATCTGGTGGAGAAGGTGGAACCACGCAATACATTCCTGTACTTCCGCATCCGTGAATTGATCGACGTACAAACAAACGAAACACTTCCGTGCCACCCGAACACCTTTTTGACCCATCTCGGAGATTTTCGAGAACGAGGGATGTACGACGAGGACTTCTCTGGGTACTACGGCTACGAAGATCTTTATTTGATCACTGCATGGGAAAAGCGCGGCGGTGCCCGCATCGTCCTGAATCAGCCCGTCTTCTTTGAAGACATGGGATTCGGCACCACGAACTTGGACCGTAGCAAAGAACGGAACAAGTGTTTGATGGATGACAAAGTCAAGGCTGGATGCCCCAGCTCGTCCGATATCCTGCGTTTCGACTGGGTAGAGCTTTCACCAGTTTCCGCCCAATAACGCCCTGCTCTACTCCACATTCTTTAGGAAATGGCATGCTCCCCAGAGTCAATATTCTCCGCGGCGATCACGCCGACTATCTGACGTTCTCCACCCAAGACACGATCACCCAAGTGCTCTATCTGGAGGGTAGTTGGGCCGGATTGCTGCAAAAGATAGGAGAAACATTTTGCAGCGACGTCGACGCGCCTCTGATTTTGGACATCGGCGCCAACATGGGCGCATTCGCGATTCCGATCGCAAAAAACATGGCCGATCGCGGCGGATTGATCTACGCCTTTGAGCCACAGCGGATCGTCTATTACCAGCTCTGTGGAAATGTATTTCTGAATCGTCTCGACAACATTTACGCCTTCAATATGGCACTCGGTAACACCGATACGTCTATTGAGATACCCGCCATTGACTATTCAGCGTCGCAAAACATCGGTGCCTTTTCGCTCGACCTGGACTTCAGAAAAACATTGAATGCGGTGACAGTTAAAGAAGGGACTCCTCGTTATGAGGTTCCCTTGCAGCAGCTCGATAATGTTTCTCTCCCGAAAGCGCCGACCCTCATCAAAATCGACGTAGAAGGACTGGAAATCCAGGTACTGCAAGGGGCGGCGCAATTGCTGAAAGCATCCAATTTCCCGCCGCTCCTGCTGGAGGCATGGAAAGGGGAATGGTTCAAGGAGCAGCGGGAGATGCTCATCCACTACCTTCACGAAATCGGCTACACCATCATGTGCGAGCTCGGCGAAGAAATCATTGCCCAGAACCCTTCTCACCACCGCCGATTCGCGCTGGAACTCAATCAACAGACGATGATGCTTTCCATGGGGAAGATCGCTGGCTGATCACCTGATCGAAACCAGCGACGACTGCGGACGCCTGATTAACGCCCTGCCCCTGTTTCGGCGCGACGCAGGCGGTCGGCGACAGCGTCCCAGATCGGGCCTTGGGGCAGAGCTTCTACCAGGATGATGTCGGCGCCTGATACATCCAAGGTCCGCAGGGCGGCGTAGATGTCGTGGGCGTAACCGGCGGCGGTGTGGGCGGCCGGGTAGTGGGTCAGGCCGTGGCGCGGGGCCAGGGGCTGGAAGGACAGGACCGCACAGGTTTGGCCGCAGTCCAGGATTTGATTCACTTCGTTTTGCAAGGCTTCGGCGGCCACCAGACGCATGGGCGTGCGCGGGGCATAGTGGGCGTCCAGGGAACCGGAAACGCGGGGCGTGCCGGACTTCTTCTGCTCGGCGGTGACGCCTTGGTGCAGGACACGCTCGATGTCCTCGGCGGTGATGGCGCCGGGGCGCAGGATCACGGGCTCGCCCCGGGACAGGTCGATGATGGTGGATTCGATGCCTACTTCGCAGGGGCCACCGTCCAATACCAAAGCTACGGAGTCGCCCAGTTCTTCACGCACGTGCTCGGCAGTGGTGGGGCTGATGCGGCCGAAGCGGTTAGCGGAAGGGGCTGCGACTCCGCCGCTGCCGCCTGCTTGAGCGAAGGCCCGCAGCAGTTCAAGAGTCAGCGGATGGTTGGGCACGCGGATGCCCACCGTGTCCTGGCCGCCGGTGACGGCGTCGGGCACCGTGGGCTGGCGCTTGAGGATCAGGGTCATGGGGCCGGGCCAGAAGGCTTCGGCCAATTGATAGGCGGCGTCGGGGATGTCCTTGGCCCAGCGGGGTAGTTCGTCTGCGTCGGCTACATGGACGATCAGCGGGTGATCGGCGGGGCGGCCTTTGGCTTTGAAAATTTTGGCGACGGCTACCGGATTGGCGGCATCGGCGGCGAGGCCGTAGACGGTTTCGGTGGGGATGCCGACTAGGTCGCCGTTGCGTAGGAGTTCGACGGCGTGGGAGAGGTCAGGGGTCGACATGGATACCCCCGCTCATCGAAGTCCCCGTCATTCCGGCGAAAGCCGGAATCCAGGCCGCACGGCACTTTGCAAAGAACATCCTTCGTAGTTCCGAACCCCCCCCCTGGATTCCGGCGTGCGCCGGAATGACGGAGTTTTTGCGGAGGGAGGAGCTAACGAGCGACGTCATCACGCCAGCCTCGCTTCCAGCCCCGCCTTCACCCCCGGCCATTCGGCGGCGAGGATCGAGTACCAAGCCGAATCTCTCACAGTGCCATCCACTGCCGGCATGTCGGCGCGGATCACACCGTCCAGCTTGGCACCCAGGCGTTCAATTGCGGCACGGGAGCGAACATTGCGGGCATCGGTTTTCAGATAGACCCGATGCACCTGCCATTGTTCAAAGGCGTGAGACAGCAGCAGGCGCTTGGCTTCGCTGTTGCAGCGACTGCGCTGGGCGCTGGCGGAGAGCCAGGTGTAGCCGATCTCAACCACGTCGGGGCCGTCGGTGCGCTGCATGGCGCTGCCCATGGGCCAGGACCAGGGCTGGTAGCCGGCGTAGCTGGTGCTGCCAACGATGCGGCCATTGAATTCGATGGCGAAGGCGAAACGCTGGCCGGCGTCGCGCATGGCATCGGCGCGGGCGATGTAGGCGCGGGCGCCCTCCTCGCCTTCAGGCACGGCGGTGAAGCCGTAGGTATCGCGGGATTCCGCCGCCGCTTCGGCCAGGGCCGGCGCGTCTTCCATGCGCAAAGGACGTAGCGTCACCGCTACGCCGCGCAAGGTGAGGTCGGCCGGCGGATGAAACATTATTCGTCGCGGATGCCGATGGCGGCGCGGGCTTCCAGCGCCAGTTTCTGCACGTTGGCGGCGTCCTTGCCGATCACCGTGAAGTGGCCCATCTTGCGGCCGGGGCGGGCGTGGTGCTTGCCGTACATGTGCAGCTTGAGGTTGGGCACGGCGTAGAGCTTGGACCAGTCCGGCTCCTTGGCGTGGTGGGCGTCGTCTTGATACCAGAGGTCGCCGAGCAGGTTCACCATCACCGCCGCGCTGTGGGCGCTGGCGTCGCCGAGGGGCAAGTCGCAGAGGGCGCGGACCTGTTGCTCGTATTGATTGGTGATGCAGGCGTCGATGGTGTAGTGGCCGGAGTTGTGGGGGCGCGGCGCCATCTCATTCACGACCAGTTGGCCGCGGCTGACGAAGAATTCCACGCCCAGGGTGCCCACGTAGTCCATCTTTTCGGCGACGCGGGCGGCGATCTCTTGGGCGCTCATTTGGTCACTGAGCATCATGCAGCCGTTGGCGCGGGCAGGGACGATGGACACGTCGAGGATGCCGCGAGTGTGCTGATTCTCGGCCACGGGGAAATACTTGATCTCGCCGGACGCGGACCGGGCCAGCACCACGGACACTTCGTAGTCCAGGCTCAGCATGGCTTCCAGCACGCAGGGTTCGTTCTTGAAGGCGCGGAAGGCGGCGATGGCTTCGTCGCGGTTGGC
>DASUJA010000164.1:0-7789 GCA_036279515.1 Rhodocyclaceae bacterium
CCGCTACGCAACTAAGCCACGAAGCAATCCTTGAACTCCCTGGTCCGTGTGGGCCAGGGTACCGAAACCAGTGTTCGTAATGACGAGCATCTAAGGAGACAAAACCATGTCCCGACAAATTCAAGACGCCTACATCGTTTCCGCCACCCGTTTGCCGGTGGCGAAGCGCAACGGCATGTTCCGCAACACCCGGCCCGATGACATGCTCGCCCATGCCATCCGTTCCGCCATGGACCAAGTGCCCGGTCTCGATCCCGCGCTGATCGGCGACGTGATCGTGGGCTGCGCCATGCCCGAAGCAGAACAGGGCATGAACGTGGCCCGTATCGGCCTGCTGTTGGCCGGTCTGCCTGTCACCGTTCCGGGCATCACCATCAACCGTTTCTGTTCTTCTGGTCTGCAAGCGGTATCCGATGCCGCCGCCAAGATTCGTCTGGGCGAAGCCGACGTGATGATCGCCGCCGGCACCGAGTCCATGTCTGTCATGCCCCAGATGATGGGCAACAAGATTTCCATGAACCCGGCCGTCTTCGCCAAGGAAGAAAACCTGGGCATCGCCTACGGCATGGGCCTTACCGCGGAGAAGGTTGCCGCCCAGTGGAAGATTTCCCGCGACGATCAGGATGCCTTCGCCGTGGCTTCCCATCAAAAGGCTGCTGCGGCCATCGCTGCCGGTCATTTCCGTGCTGAGATTTCTCCCTACACCGTGCAGACTCATCTGCCTGATTTCGCCACGGGTGCCGTGCGCGTTACCGAGCGGCTGGCCGAGAACGACGAAGGCCCTCGTCTCGATGCGTCCCTGGAAGGTCTGGCCAAGCTGCGTCCCGTGTTCGCTGCCCGTGGTTCCGTGACCGCCGGCAATAGTTCCCAGATGTCCGATGGCGCAGGCGCCGTGGTGCTGGTTTCCGAAAAGATCCTCAAGCAATACAACCTCACTCCGCTGGCCCGTTTCGTCGGCTTCGCGGTGGGCGGTGTGGCGCCTGAGATCATGGGTATCGGCCCTATCGCTGCGATTCCCAAGGTGCTGGCCCAGACCGGCGTCAAGCAGGACGATCTGGACTGGATCGAACTGAATGAAGCCTTCGCTGCTCAGGCCCTGGCCGTGACTCGCGAGTTGGGCCTGAACCCCGAGAAGATCAACCCGCAAGGCGGCGCCATCGCTCTGGGCCACCCGCTGGGTGCCACCGGCGCGATCCGTACCGCAACCATCGTGCACGGCATGCGCCGCACCGGCGGTCGTTACGGTCTGGTGTCCATGTGTATCGGCACGGGCATGGGCGCAGCGGGTCTGTTCGAGGCGCTGTAATCAGAGCCTGAGCGAGTCATGAAGATCGATTGGCTTCACCGTTTTTCTCCCTCCTGGCGTGCACGTCTGATGCGCTTCGGCTTCAACTTGATGCCGGCATTTCGCGGCACTGGGGGGAGGGTGGAACACGTGGCGCCCGACCTCACCTACGTGCGGGTGCGTCTGCCATTGACGTGGCGTACCCGCAATGCGGTGGGCTCGATCTACGGCGGCTCTCTCTTTGCCGTCACCGATGGTCCCCATCCCACGATGTTGATGGCAGCCCTGGGCAAGGAAGCCATCGTTTGGGACAAGGCCGCCTGCATCCGTTTTCGCAGGCCGGGGCGCCGCACGCTGTATGCCGATTTCCATATGCCACCTGAAGAAGTGGCCGCCATTCGCGTCGAACTGGCGCAGAAGGGCGAGCTCGACCGGGTTTATACGGTGGAGCTCAAGGATCGTGACGGTCAGGTCCACGCCGTGGTCGAACGCACCGTCTATATCGCCGAGAAGTCTTTCTACAAAACAAAAGTTTCTGGAGGAGAACCGCAATGAAATTCGTGAAATTTGTTTCTGGTGTGGTGTTCGCTGTGACGGCCTTTGTTGCTGTCGCTCATGCAACGGAAGTGGCCGGCGTCAAGGTGGATGAGAAGGTGAACGCCAACGGTAAGGACTTGGTGCTGAATGGTGCAGGTTTGCGTTCCATCGCCTTTTTCAAGGTGTATGTGGCTTCCCTTTACCTGCCGGCCAAGAGCAACAACGCCACGCAGGTTCTTGACTCCATGACCACCGCTCGGATGAACCTGCGCATCATGCGTGACATTGAAGCCGACACCCTGTACGGTGCGCTGAAGGAGGGCTTTAACGCCAATGTGCCGGAGTCGGAAATGGCCGTGATGCAACCTCGTCTTCAGCAGTTTGCCGCCATCATGCGCAAGGTGGGCGTGTCCCATCCAGGCGATGTCATGACGCTAGATTTTCACGCGGACAATGTTTCTGTTTTCCTGAACGGTAATAGCCTTGGAACCCTGGCTGCACCCCGGTTTGGTAGGGCGTTGCTTTCGATCTGGTTGGGTGAACATCCGGTCGAGTCTGGGCTAAAGAAGGCTTTGCTGGGTAGCTAAACTAGAAATATAAATACAGACACAGGAGGAGAGGAGACCATGGAAAAAATATGGCTCAAGAGTTACGCCAAAGGCGTACCTGCAGAAATCGCCCCGAGCCGCTATCCGTCGCTGGTGGCCATGGTGGAAGAAAGCTTTTCCCGCTTTGCGGCCAAAACGGCTTACATCAGCATGGGACGGGAGTTGAGCTACGCCGAGCTTGACCGTCTGTCTCAGAACTTCGCATCGTATCTGCAGAGCATCGGCCTGGGAAAAGGCAGCCGCGTGGCCTTGATGATGCCCAATGTGTTGCAGTATCCGGTTTGCCTCTTCGGTCTGCTACGAGCGGGTTGCGTGGCGGTAAATTGCAACCCGCTCTATACCGCACGGGAACTGGAACATCAGCTCAAAGACTCGGGCGCGGAAGCCATTGTTGTGGTGGAAAACTTTGCTTCGACGTTACAGCAGGCTTTGCCCAAGACTGCGGTCAAGCACGTGGTGGTGGCGACCGTCGGCGACATGCTGGGCACTGTCAAAGGCCCTGCTATTAACTTCATCCTGCGCAAGGTGAAGAAGGTTGTACCGGCTTGGTCCATTCCCGGCGCTATCTCTTTTAACGATGCGTTGGCGACTGGCGGCAATCGCACCTTGACTCCCGTTACCGTTGGGCCAGAAGATTTGGCCTTCCTTCAATACACAGGTGGCACGACTGGCGTTTCCAAGGGCGCGATGCTCACTCATCGCAACATCGTTTCCAACGTGCTTCAAGCCGAGGCCTGGATCAGCCCGCCCGTGCAGGAAGGTTGCGAGTTGATCGTCACCGCGTTGCCCCTGTATCACGTGTTCGCCCTCACGGCGAATTGCCTGGTCTTCCTCATGGTCGGCGCATCGAATCTGCTCATCGTCAATGCCCGCGACATCAAGGGCATGGTGAAGGAGATGGGCAAGTATCCCTTCACCGTCATTACGGGCGTCAACACCCTGTTCAATGCGCTGCTCAACAACGAGGATTTCTGCAAGCTGGATTTCTCCCGCCTGCTGGTGACCCTCGGCGGCGGCATGGCGGTTCAGCGTGCGGTTGCAGAGCGTTGGGAAAAGGTCACGGGCAAGCCCCTGGCTCAAGCCTATGGACTGACTGAAACCTCACCTGCCGCCACCATCAATCCGCTGTCGTTGTCCGGCTTCAACGACTCCATCGGTTTGCCTATTTCCTCCACCGAAGTAGCTATCCGCGACGACCACGGCCATGATGTGACGCAGGGCCAGGTGGGCGAAATTTGCATTCGCGGACCTCAGGTGACTTCCGGATATTGGCAGCGCCCCGAAGAAACAGCGCTGGTTTTCCATCCCGATGGCTTCCTGCGCACCGGCGACATGGGCTACATGGATAAGGACGGATTCATCTTCCTGGTGGATCGCAAGAAGGACATGATCCTGGTGTCCGGCTTCAACGTCTATCCCAACGAAGTGGAAGCCATCGCCGTGACCCATCCCGGCGTGCTGGAAGCGGCGGCGATTGGTATTCCCGACGGTCATTCTGGCGAAGCGGTGAAGCTCTTCGTGGTGCGCAAGGATCCGAACCTGACGGCGGAAGCCTTGATTGCCCACTGCCGCACTCAACTCACCGCCTACAAGGTGCCGCGCTACATCGAATTCCGCGCCGATCTGCCCCGTACCAACGTGGGCAAGATCCTGCGCCGCGCTCTCAAGGAAGGAACCTGAAATGTCGATCCCCGCTTCGCTACAGGGCAAGCTGGCCCTGCCAGTCATTGCCTCGCCCATGTTCATCGTTTCCAACCCTGAACTGGTCATCGCCCAGTGCCTGAACGGTATCGTCGGCAGCTTTCCCGCCCTCAATGCCCGCCCTCAGGCCCTGCTTGGCGAGTGGCTGACGCAGATCAAATCTGCTTTGGGGCAAGCTAAAGAGGCCGATCCAAATCGGGTCATTGCCCCTTTCGCCGTCAATCAGATCGTCCATCAGAGCAACACTCGGCTGGAAGAAGACGTGGCGGTCTGCGTCCAACATCAGGTGCCTATCATCATCACCAGCCTGCGGGCACCCGATCAAGTGGTGCCTCATGTGCATAGCTACGGCGGTCTGGTTTTCCATGATGTCATCAGCGTGCGCCATGCGGAAAAGGCCCTGGAAGCCGGTGTCGACGGCTTGATCCTGGTTTGTGCCGGAGCGGGCGGTCATGCGGGCACTCTGAGCCCCTTCGCCCTGGTGAATGAAGTCCGTCGTTTCTACGATGGTCCCATCGCGCTGTCGGGCGCCATCAGCCATGGTCGCTCCATTCTGTCGGCCCAAGCGCTGGGCGCGGACTTCGCCTACATGGGCACGCGCTTCATCGCCACTACCGAGGCCAATGCCAGCGAGACCTACAAGAACGCGCTGCTAGAAGCAGCGGCGGACGACATCGTCTATACGCCGTACTTCACCGGCGTTGCGGGCAACTACCTAAAGTCCAGCATCGTGGCCGCTGGGCTCGATCCGGACAACCTGCCGCACAAGGACAAGACCTCCATGAACTTTGGCAGCAGCGAAGCCAAGGCCTGGCGAGATGTGTGGGGCGCCGGGCAGGGCGTGGGTTCCATGGACAAAGTGATGCCCACCGCCGATGTAATCGCCCAGCTCAAGGATGAGTACCTGACCGCCGCTCAAAGCCTGGATCGCGCATCGGCGCCGTTCCGCGGCTAAGTTCGATCCGATCAATCACGAACATGGGCTGCCATCTGCAGCCCTTTTTTTGTCGGGAAAAAGTGGGAAATTGAATGTCCGAAAAAAATAGAGCCTTGGCTATTTGGAGGAGGCTATCCGCGCTGCCTTTCGGAAAATGGATGTTCTCCAAATTCATCTGTCTTCAGGCGCCGTATTTCGGCACCATCAAGCCTTTGTTTGAAACTCTGGAGCCCGGCTGCTGCGAAGTTCGATTCAAAAAAAGGAGAGGCGTGTTGAATCACATCGGCAGCGTCCACGCGATTGCCATGTGCAATGTTGCTGAACTCGCGGGTGGAACCATGACTGAGGTCTCCATTCCGAGTCACAAGCGTTGGATTCCCAAAGGAATGACCGTCGAATACGTGCGCAAGGCAACCACCGACGTAACGGCTATCGCGACTCCCGACGCAACTGCGGACGTCAATAAAAATGGAGAATATCCCGTCAACGTTACCGTGGCGGATCGAGAGGGTACGGAGGTTTTTCGCGCAAGGATCACCATGTGGTTGAGCGACAAAAAGGCCGCTCACTAATCAGCAAGTGCCTAACAGGAACAAACCTGTGGGCAGCTGCTAGAACGGTGCGGGAGACCTTACCGTCACCAGTTCCCCGCTGATCGGGTGGGAAAGCTCAAGCCAGCAGGCATGAAGCAGCAAGCGTCCAGTCTTCTCTACGGCGGATAGTTCGCCGCCGTAAAGCTCGTCGCCCAGGATCGGGTGGCCCAGTTCGCACATATGAACCCGAAGCTGGTGGGATCGGCCCGTGACGGGTTCAAGCTCTACACGGCTTTGCTTGCGACCGTCGGCCTCGTGGGCTTCATGACTGAGCAGGCGGTAGTGCGTCAGGCTCGGTTTCCCCATCTCGAAATCCACCTTCTGCCGCGGTCGATTGGGCCAGTCGGTAATCAAGGGCAGCGCCACGCTGCCTTCCGTCTGCGCCAGCCAACCCGCAACCACGGCCACGTATCGCTTATGCACTTGGCGGTTCTCGAATAGGCGACTCAGTTGTCGATGAACTTCGGCGCCCCGTGCCATGACGATGAGGCCTGAAGTCGACATGTCCAGGCGATGGACGCTAAGCGCCTCCGGGAACTCAGCCTGCACCCGCGACGCCAGGCAGTCCTGCTTTTCCTCGCCGCGTCCCGGCACGGAAAGCAGGCCCGTAGGTTTATCGAGGATGAGCATGAATTCATCTTGGTAGAGGATGTGCAGTCCTTCGTGCTTGGGCGGGCGGTACTCCATGGGACTTCTTGGGCGAGGGGAAAGGCGCGAACTCTAGCGCAAATGGCGGACTCATGGCCGCCATGCTCTGAGGCCCATCGCACGGAGGCTGGTTGCGGATACCGGCAGCATCCCGTGCATGGGTGCAAGGAGGCACGGCTAACCGTCGTGATCTACGCGCCAGTATTCACCAGGAGTTCAACATGAAAACGATCACCAAGTATCTGGGCGCTCTGTGCGTTGCCGCCAGCGTTGGCACCACGTTTGTGGGGTGCGCCTCCACGGCCAAGCAGGAGGGGACGGGGGAATATGTCGACGACAGCGTGATTACCACCAAGGTGAAGGCTGCCATCTTCAACGACAGTTCTCTCCACGCCAACGAGATCAATGTGGAAACGTTCAAGGGCGTGGTTCAGCTTTCGGGCTTTGTACGCACTCGGGCCGAAATGTCGCGGGCTGTTGAACTCGCTCGTGGCGTGAAGGGCGTGAAGGAAGTTCGCGACAACATGCAACTGAAGTGAGGAGCCCGTCATGAGATCGTTTGTTCTAAAAGCCTGTTTCCTTGCACTTGGCCTGATCCCAGCCTTTAGTGGCTGGGCAGCCGGGGATGTTATGACGAAAGACCAGTACGACAAGGAAATGAACAGCATCGAGGCCCGCTACCGAATCGCAAAGAACGGCTGCGACTCTCTGGCCGGTAACGCAAAGGATGTGTGCATGGCGGATGCCAAGGGCAAGCGGGAAGTGTCCAAGGCGGAACTGGAGGCTCACTACCAGCCTTCGGAGCGGAACAACTACGATCTTGCGATCACCAAGGCCCAGACCACCTACGATGTGGACAAGGAAAAGTGTAATGACAAGGCTGGCAACGATAAGGACGTCTGCGTCAAAGAAGCCAAGGCTGCACTGATCAAAGCCAAGGCGGATGCCTGGACCCTGATGAAAGGCGGCAATCCTCAGGCGGCCCAGAAGGACAAGCGCGATGCCGACTATGAGGTAGCAAAGGAGAAGTGCAATTCCCTCGCCGGCGATGCTAAGGAGCGATGCATCAATGAAGCGAAGGCTCGTTTCGGCAAGAGCTAGGAGTGCGCTGAATCTGTCGTCACACCGGCGAATGCATCCGAAGGAGGTGCCCTCGACGTGGCCTTGGGCCATGGGGTGCCGGGGTCCAGAAATGTCCGCAAGAACTTCTGGATTCCGGCGTTCGCCCACTGCTGTCCGGAATAAATATCGCGACGGTGAAACCGAAGTGAAGTCGTCATCCCGGCGAAGGCCGGGATCCAGGACGGGCCGCAAGCCCCCCTGGATTCCGGTCTACGCGCATTGCTGTCCGGGATAAATGTCGCACGGAGGACTTTTTGCAAAAATGGCATGGCTCGTCTTCCCGTTCGTGGTGAGGTATCGAACCATGAATGGGCCACCGTGCCGTAACTCGCCCTTCGATACCTCAGGGCGAACGGTT
>DASUJA010000165.1:0-2592 GCA_036279515.1 Rhodocyclaceae bacterium
CCTGCGCTACAACCTGGAAATCAGCCTGGAAGAAGCCGCTCGCGGCGCGGAAACCCGCATTCGCATCCCCACCATGGAGGAATGCGAACCCTGCGGCGGCACCGGCGCCAAGAAGGGTACCGAGCCCAAGACCTGCCCCACCTGTAACGGTCACGGTCAGGTCCGCATGCAGCAGGGCTTCTTCTCCATTCAGCAGACCTGCCCCAAGTGCCACGGCACGGGCCGCTACATCCCGACGCCTTGCACCTCCTGCCACGGCGCAGGCCGCATCAAGACCCACAAGACCCTGTCGGTCAAGATTCCCGCCGGCATCGACGAGGGCGACCGCATCCGCCTCACAGGCGAAGGCGAACCCGGCGTCAATGGCGGACCTCCGGGCGACCTCTACGTGCAGGTGCACCTGAAAGCTCACGCCGTATTCCAGCGCGACCACGACGATCTGCACTGCGAAATGCCCATCAGCTTCTCCACTGCGGCCCTGGGTGGCGAGATCGAAATCCCCACCCTGGACGGCGTGGCGCGACTCAAGATTCCTGCCGAAACCCAGTCGGGCAAGGTGTTCCGCCTGCGCGGCAAGGGCATCAAGGGCATCCGCTCCATCGGCCACGGCGACCTGCTGTGTCATGTGGCAGTGGAAACTCCGGTCAGCCTCACCGATCGGCAGAAGGAACTGCTCAAGGAGTTCGAAGAGATCAGCCAGGGCAACGCCCAGAAGCACAATCCCCGCGCCCAGTCCTGGATGGACAAGGTGAAGGATTTCTTCGCTGGCTGATTGGTACGAAGCGACAGCAACAAAGCAAAAAGGCGGGAATCCCGCCTTTTTGCTTTTCTATGCTCGGTTGAAAGCGTTCAGGCCCGGCGCCAGGTAGTGCCCTGAGGACCGTCTTCCAGCAGGATGCCGGCGGCCTTCAGTTCGTCGCGAATGCGGTCGGACTCGGCGAAATTTTTCGCCTTCTTGGCCGCAACGCGGGCAGCGATCAGCTCGTCGATGGCCTCATTGCTCAGTCCGTCGGCTTCTGCCGGGGCGCCTTGCAGGAAAGCCGTCGCATCCCGTTGCAGCAGGCCCAGCACGCCGGCCAAGCCCTTGAGTTGAGCAGCCGCCGCCTCATTGCCGCGATTCACTTCCACGGCCAGATCGAACAGCACGGCCACGGCTTCCGGCGTACCAAAGTCGTCGTCCATGGCGGCCTTGAAACGTAGGGCGTGGTCCTCTTTCCAATCCACGCGGCCTTCGCCGCTGTAGCCCTTGAGGGCGGTGTATAGACGGGTCAGGGCTTGGCGGGCATCGTCCAGATGGGCGTCGGAATAGTTCAGAGGGCTGCGGTAATGGGCACGCAGGATGAAGAAGCGCACCACTTCTGCATCGTACTTTTTCAGCACATCGCGGATGGTGAAGAAGTTGCCCAGGGACTTGGACATCTTCTCGTCATCCACTCGGACAAAGCCGTTGTGCATCCAGTAGTTCACGAAGGTATCGCCGTGGGCGCCTTCGGACTGGGCGATTTCATTCTCGTGGTGGGGGAACTGCAAATCCTGACCGCCGCCGTGGATGTCGAAGCGGAGGCCGAGCAGATCGGAACTCATGGCCGAACACTCGATGTGCCAGCCGGGACGGCCTACACCCCAGGGGGACTGCCACTTGGCATCTGCCGGTTCGCTTTCCTTGGCGTGCTTCCAGAGCACGAAGTCGAGGGGATCGCGCTTACCTTCCACCACATCCACCCGCTCGCCTGCGCGCAGATCATCCAGGGACTTGCCCGAGAGCTTGCCGTAGCCGGGGAAGCTATGTACCGAGTAGCACACATCTTGGCTGTCGGCGTGATAAGCGAGGCCCTTATGCTCCAGCTTGCCGATCAGTTCCACCATCTGGGGTACGTACTCGGTGGCGCGGGGCTCGTGGTTCGGACGCAGGACGCCCAGCGCATCCGCATCCTCGTGCATGGCAGCGATGAAGCGGTCGGTCAGGGCGCGGATGCTTTCGCCGTTTTCAGCGGCGCGCTTGATGATCTTGTCGTCGATGTCCGTGATATTGCGGACGTAGGTCACGTCCAGACCGCTGGCACGGAGCCAGCGAGCCACCATGTCGAACACCACCATGACCCGGGCGTGGCCCAGATGGCAGTAGTCATAAACGGTCATGCCGCAGACGTACATGCGGACTTTGCCGGGCTCCAGAGGAACGAATTCCTGCTTCTCGCGATCCAGGGTGTTGTAGAGCTTGAGCATGGGCGAACAAATGGGAAAGTGGGTCGGCTAGGAAAATAACGGTACGGAACCGACTGATTTTCGGGCTTAAATCAAAGGGGGTTCTGGTGAAATGGGTGGGAGCTTTGTTGCTAAAATTACGAATTAAGTCACGGCTGTTCCCGGCGCATAACCCAATGCCAAGAAACCGATGTCGTTGTCGCGCAAACCCGCTTGGCAAGCCGGTCTACAACTCTTTTTGCATCCCCCCGCAAGGCGGTCCAGTATAGCATGCCCCCTATTTCCCACTTAGTACGCCACGGTCTGCTAACCCTTGCCGTTACTGCAATCCTCGGCCTTTCCGGCCATGCAATCGGCGCTTCTTTGCAAGATGCGCAACAGTTTTTG
>DASUJA010000166.1:0-3658 GCA_036279515.1 Rhodocyclaceae bacterium
GGCGATGCGGAACAGCAGGGCGTAACCAATTTGTCCGGCGGCGCCGGTTACTGCAACTCGAACGGGGGCTTTTGCCATTTTGGAAGACTCCATTAGTGAGGCGGTGGCTAAGGAAGAGACTTGCTTTAGCGATGGCGGCTATCGGATGTGCGTAATGGTAGGGACCACTTTTCGATCCGGCCGAATCGGCGGCGATAGTAGATGGGCTTGGGTGTCCTGTCAATACACATATCTTATGTCTTATATAAGATGTAAGACTGCATATGGACGACCTGAATTTTTTATGCTCCAATGCCGCCCCATGGCCCAGGAGTCTCCTACTTTTAGCCCACTCTACCGTCAGATCAAGAGCCTCATTGTGCAGGGTCTTGAGAGCGGCGAGTGGCGCCCCGGCGAAGCGATCCCCAGCGAGGCGGAGCTTGCGGTGCGCTTTAGCGTCAGCCAGGGGACTGTGCGCAAGGCTATCGACGAGATGGCTGCTGAAAATCTGGTAATCCGTCGTCAGGGCAAGGGCACCTACGTTGCCAGTCACGATGATCCTCGCGCCTTCTTCCGTTTTCTGCGTCTTGTGCCGCTTTCCGGTGAGGTGGAGCCGTCTACGTCTCTGCCTTTGGAATGCTGGCGCGCAAAGGCTGGCCCTGAGGCCGCCAAGACGCTTCAAATCAATATTGGCGATCCGATCATCATCGTGCGCCGCCTTCTCGCTTTCTCCGGTAAGCCCGTGGTCGTTGATGAAATCTATCTTCCAGGGGATGTATTCACTGGATTGAATCTGGATGTTTTGAAGGAATATCAAGGGTCGCTCTATAGCTTGTTCGAGGGTCGCTTCGGTGTCCGCATGATTCACGCCGAAGAGCGCATTCGCGCCGTTGCGGCAGATCGCGTCAGTGCCGATCTGCTGAAGGTTCCCGAAGGTTCTCCTCTGTTGTCCGTTGAACGGGTCAGCTTCACCTATGGCGATAAGCCGGTGGAGTGGCGACGGGGTTTGTATTGCACCGCCGAACATTGCTATCTGAATGAACTGAGCTAGTAACTTATTTTTTAGTAGGCGCCCTGCAACATCGGGCAATTTGCAACAGCTCCGCAAGGAGCGTTTCATCTGGGAGATAAATCGACATGCCAGAACTGACCAAACAGCGCCCGAAATTCCTGGCGCTCAACGAAATCCGGTTGCCGGTACCGGGCTTCGTTTCCATCCTGCACCGGGTTAGTGGTGCGGGCCTGTTCCTGGCGCTGCCTTTCCTGCTCTGCTTGCTGCAGTTGTCTCTGGGCTCCGCCGAGAACTACCAAACCTATTTGGCCATCGTTGGTCATCCCATCGCCAAGCTGTTCCTGTTCGGTCTGTGCTGGGCGTACCTGCATCACTTCTGCGCAGGCATCCGCTTCCTGTTGCTGGACGTGCACGTCGGTATTGAAAAAGAGCAAGCCCGCGCTTCCGCCAAGGGCGTGCTGGTTGTGAGTCTGGGCTTGACCGTCCTGGTCGCCCTGAAGTTCCTGGGAGTGTTCTGATGAAGGCCCGTATCGTTGTCGGCGCCCATTACGGGCTCAAAGACTGGATCGCCCAGCGCGTTACCGCAGTGGTGATGGCGGTCTACACCTTGATCCTCGGCATCGCCATCCTTGCTGGCGGCGCTGAAACCCAACAAAGCTGGCACGCCCTGATGGGCAGCGGTTTCTTCCGCTTTGCCACCCCTCTGTTCATTCTGTCCCTGTGTTTCCATGCCTGGATCGGCGTGCGTGACATTTGGATGGACTACGTGAAGCACACCGGCGTTCGTCTGACGCTTCACGTTCTAACGATTCTGGTTCTGGTCGGCTACGCCGCCTGGGCAGTTCAGATTATCTGGAGGCTGTGATAGTGAGCTATACCGTTCGCAAATTTGACGCGGTGATCGTCGGTGCTGGTGGCGCAGGCCTCCGTGCCGCGATTCAACTGTCCGAAGCCGGCTACAAGACTGCCGTGCTGACCAAGGTTTTCCCCACTCGTTCCCACACCGTTGCCGCTCAAGGTGGCGTGGCCGCTTCCCTGGGTAACTCCGAGGAAGACCATTGGCACTGGCACATGTACGACACCGTCAAGGGCTCCGACTGGCTCGGCGACCAAGACGCTATCGAATTCATGGTGCGCAAAGCCAACGAATGCGTGGTCGAGCTGGAACACTACGGCATGCCCTTTGACCGTACCGACAACGGCAAGATCTATCAGCGTCCGTTCGGCGGCCACATGTCCAATTTCGGCGAAAAGCCCGTGCGTCGCTCCTGTGCTGCCGCTGACCGTACTGGTCACGCCATGCTGCACGCGATGTATCAGCGCAACGTGAAGGTGAACACCCAGTTCTTCGTCGAATGGCAAGCGCTGGACCTGGTCCGCGACGCCGAAGGCGACGTGCTGGGCGTGACCGCCATGGATATGGAAACCGGCGAAGTCGTCGTCTTCCACTCCAAGGTCACCATCTTCGCTACCGGCGGTGCCGGTCGCATCTTCCATAGCTCCACCAACGCCTTCATCAACACCGGCGACGGTCTGGGTATGGCCGCTCGTGCCGGCATTCCCCTGGAAGACATGGAGTTCTGGCAGTTCCACCCCACCGGCGTGGCCGGCGCGGGCGTGCTGATTACCGAAGGCGTGCGCGGCGAAGGCGGCATCCTGCGCAACAACTCCGGCGAGCGTTTCATGGAGCGTTACGCGCCCAACGCCAAGGATCTGGCTTCCCGTGACGTGGTTTCCCGCGCCATGGTGACCGAAATCAACGAAGGCCGTGGTTGCGGCCCCAACAAGGATTTCGTGCTGCTGGACATCACCCACCTGGATCCCGCCACCATCATGAAGCGCCTGCCCGGCATTCGTGAAATCGGCCTCCAGTTCGCTGGCGTGGACTGCATCAAGGAACCTCTGCCTGTGGTGCCCACCTGCCACTATCAGATGGGCGGCATCCCCACCAACTATCGCGGCGAAGTCGTGATCCCCGGCGCCGACGGTCCCAACACCGTGGTCAAGGGCTTCTACGCCGCCGGCGAATGTGCCTGCGCCTCCGTGCATGGCGCAAACCGCCTGGGTACCAATTCTCTGCTCGACCTCCTGGTGTTCGGTAAGTCCGCTGGCGAATCCGCCGTGGAAGAACTGAAGAGCGCACCCGCTTCCCACAAGGCACTGCCCACTGAAGCCATCGAGAAGACCCTGGCCCGCCTGAATCGTCTGAACACCCAGAAGGATGGTGCCAACGTGCACGAAACCCGTCTGGAAATGCAGCGTTCCATGCAAAAGCATGCCGGCGTGTTCCGCTTCAACGACCTGCTGAAGGCCGGCGTTTCCAAGATCATGGAAGTGGCCGACGCCGTCGCCAAGACCGAGATCAAGGACAAGTCCCAAGTCTTCAATACCGCTCGTATCGAAGCCCTGGAACTGGACAACCTGATCGAAGTGGCCAAGGCCACCATGGTCTCCGCCGAGGCTCGCAAGGAATCCCGCGGTGCCCACGTGCGCGACGACGCTCACGACACCCCCGAGACTCCCGACGGCCGCGACGACAAGAACTGGCTCAAGCACACCATTTGGCACCGCGAAGGCAATCGCCTCGAGTACAAGCCCGTGCAAATGAAGCCCTTGACCGTCGACACCATCGAGCTGAAGAAGCGCGCCTACTAAAAGGATTCACAG
>DASUJA010000167.1:0-36809 GCA_036279515.1 Rhodocyclaceae bacterium
GCGCCCAGGGCCAGGGGATAGAACAGGGCAGCGATGGCTGCGATTACCGCCGGCGCCCGCCAGCCGGTCGTAAAGGCAGACGGCGTGCGGCTCACCAAGGCGAGGAAAAGCAGTTGCAGACTGGTAATGCTGGGGTCGCCCCACAGGCCGCGCAGGGCCATGGCGGGAGAGATGCCTGAGAACCCGCCGGAGGACCAGGGGATCAGGGCCAGTAGTCCGACGATGGCGCCCAGGGTGGCGGGAAGCTGGGCACGGTCGAACTTGAGCTTGAATTGCCAGGGCGATCCGGTGCCGGCTACGGTGGGGGCTGCCGGCGCGGTGGGGGCTGCTGCGGGAGCGGGCGCAGGAATGGTGGAGTGCTTGGCAAAGGGCAGAAACTGCGCCAGCAGCATCACCACAAAGGCGACGATTAAAACTTGGGCCAGCAGCATCAGTTCATCCCCTTCAGCCAATCCGGGTGAAAGCGTAGGTGCTCGATGTGCTCCCGTTGCCAGGTGTATGCCAAGTGGATGTATCCCTCGTCGTCCTGGAGCAGTGATGGATAGGAGAACTCGTCCTGACCGCTGCCGGATTCGATCAGGCGCGGCGGAGACCAGCTTTGGCCCTGGTCGGCAGAAACGCTCAGGGCGAGCAGGGTCCGGTTCGACTCCTGGGGGTTGTAGGCCAGAAGCAAACGGCCATTGCTCAAGGCCAGGAGAGCGATGCCCGCGTCCGGGTTGGGTAGCTCCGTCGCGGCGGCGGGGGACCAGTGTCGGCCACCGTCTTCGGTACGGCTGGCGCGGATGCGATGGGCGGGTGAGCCGTCCCTCAGCAGCATCAGCGCTCGATGGGAATCCTGGATGGCCACGGCGGGTTGCAGGCTGCGCTGGGCGCCCGGTAGTCGCAGCTTGTCCAGGGGCTTGCCCGTGGCGGAGAGCCGCAGCCATTCGGGCCGCTTGGCGATGAACTCGTGATAGATCGGCAGATCCACGCTGCCGTCGCCCAGGGCCACCGGAGGATTGCGGACCAGGGTGGAAATGTTCCAGAAGGGGCTCGTCACCAGACGTTGGGCTGCGGTCCAGGAAAGGCCGCCGTCATGGGATTCCACGTGGTTGAGGGCGCTGCCGGCCCAGCCGCCAAAGGACACGGAGACAAACCACAGATGAAGGCTGCCGCGGCCATCGGACCAGAGCACCGGGTTGCCGATCTTGCGGATCAGGCGCTGGGTGTCGTGTTGAAGCTGCGGCCGTGTGACCAGGGCGCGGGGCTCGCTCCAGGCGCGGCCGTCGAAGCTGGCGAAGTAGATCGCCACGTCGTCCGCCCCTTCGCGGCTGCCGGCGAACCAGGCGGCGCCGATGCGGCCTGGCCCCAGGCTGGCGAGGGACACGCTGTGGGCGCTCTGGGCCGGATTGGGCAGGGCGTGGCGCTCCGGTTGTTGCATCCGGTGAGCGGGCAGCGCCTGCACCGGCGGCGGGGCCGGGGCGAAATGAGGCGCGGCGGGCGAACCCAACAGCTTGGGCGCCCCGACGGCAACGGCTAAAGCAAAGGTTGCCACTGGCGCCCAATGATTGATCCTTGCCCCTTCAATCGCGCGGAAGCCGGCGATCCAGTTGGACAGGCGCTCCAGGCTCACGGTTGCACCTCCCACAGTTGCACGGTGGACATGAGGGGCTGGGGCGAGCGGCTGTCCCAGGCCTGCTGCCAATCGTCCCGGGTCGCGCCTTCCTTGGCGAAGCGCACGCCGGAGCCGGCGGAGGTCAGGGCGTGATAGGCCTGCACGGGACGGGCCTTGCGCTTGAGTACGTGCAATTGGGTTTCCATGGCGTGCTGGTCTTCAGCACGCAGGGCGATCAGGGTGCCGGGCTTGGCGAGTTCGGCGGTGAGCTGGCTGGTCTGACGCAGGGGGCGCTGCTGAAGAATGGGCAGCAGTGCGGGTTGCGGGCCGGCGAACAGCACCACGGCACGGCCTTGCGTGGCCGTCACGAACTCAGGCGCCACGGCATTCACGCCCAGACGAGGGAAGGCGATGCCCCAAGCCACCATCCACAGGACAGCGGCGGAAAGAATCAGACTGCGGGGCGTGGCAGCGGGCCGCCACCAGAAAATCAGGAAAGCCGCCATCGCCACCACTAGGGCCTGCCAGCCGCCCAACTGCCAGCGCCACAACAGGGCGGCCAGAACGCCACAGAGGGCCAGAGGCACCAGGCTGCCAAGGAGTCGAGGCCACCAGGCGATGCGCTTCTGTTCCAGCGCGAGCACGGTCACCAGGGCCACGGCGGGCAGGGAGCCGATCAGGTAGCGGCTGAAACTGTTGATGAAAAAGAAGGGCAGCAAGCTGATTGCCAGCCACCAACCGAGGAACTGCACGTCCTTGCGGCTGCGTTGCTTCCACAGCACGCACAGGGCAACGAAGCTCCAGGGCAGGGCCAGGGTGAGGATACCGATCAGGGGATCGGCGGAAATCTGGGCCACTTGCCGTGCTTCCAGTTCGTCCTTGGTGATTTTTGCCAGCAGGTTGGCGTAGTGGCTCTTCACGTGGAAGAACCAGACCAGGGGCAGCACCAGGGCCAGAGCGCCGGCGAACAGGTGGGCGCTCCAACGGGTCACGGCTTCGCGGCCCAGGCCGGGGTAGACCAGCCACAGGGCCAACATGCCGCTGCCGCAGGCCACCAGGGCGATGGGGCCTTTGGTCAGCAGCGCGGCGGAAAGCAGGGCGGAGGCGCCCAGCAGCGCGGTCCAGCGGGGGCGCTCCAGCCAGCTCCAATAGACGCAGAAAGCAGCGGTGGAGAGTGCAGCCACGGGGATGTCCAGCATCAGCCGACGGGATTCGGTGGCCATGCCCGCCATGCTCAGTAGTACGCCGGCGGCCAGCAGACCGGAACGCCAGGAACCGCCGAGCTTTTTGCCCAGCCAGCCAGTGCAGCCCAGCAGCAGCAAGGCAAAGGCCACGGTGATGCCGCGACCGGCCAGCAGGGTGGGACCGAAGGATTCGTAGCTGGCGCGGCCCAGCCAGTAGAGGAAAGGAGGTTTCTTGAGGCGGGGTTCGCCGTCGATGAAGGGAACCCACCAATGGTCGCCCTGGATCATCTCCAGAGGAATGCGCAGACCCAATAGGTATTCATCCTTGCCCGTGAGGCCAGTGGCGGCCTGGATACCAAGACCCAGAACGACGGCGGCCAGAGCCAGCAGACAGATATTTTGCAGGGAGCGCATTAAGGGCTGAGTGAGCGGAGGGGGCCAGGAAGTCGCGCATTATCCCGCATATGACGCGATGACGGCTGTCGATGCCCACCGTGTCTGGTCGCCAGCCTCGTCGGCAAGGCTCTGCTGAGAGTTTTCCTAGCAATAGCCATCCCCTTCGTATATGGATTCAGGGTGGGGGCCAACTTGTGGAAGGGGCGTACATGAAAAGAATCTTGGTGATGACTGGGCTGCTGGCCGTGAGCCAAGCGGCATTCGCTCTGGACTTCAATGGTTATGTCCGCGCCAACGCAGGCACGAACTCGGCGTCGGGTGGGCAGACTTGCTTCGGTTTGGCGGGGGCCGGTTCCAAATATCGCCTCGGCAATGAATGCGGGTTTTACGGCGAGGTGATGTTCGGCCAGGACGTGGCGCGGGTTGAGAATGGCACCACGGTGAAGGCGAACGTAATGTTCAATCTGAGCAATGGCGGCGTCAGCGATCCTCGGCTGGCCACGGGGGGCACTGACGTTGGATTGCCGCAGATCTACTTTTCGGCAGCCAACGTGCCTGCGCTCGGCGGAGCAACGGCCTGGATGGGGCGTCGCTACTACAAGCGCGAGGACATCCACGTCACGGATTTTTTCTACTGGAACCCGGCAGGCATCGGTGCGGGGCTGGAGGATTTGCCGGTGGGCAGCGATGGGCTGAAGTTCAGCTACGCCATGCTCCGCGACGACAAGAGCGTCATTTCGACGCGGCTCAGCAACAGCAATGCGCCGACGCGACACGACTTCCAGTTGCGCGGACTGAAGGTCAATCCAGGCGGTCAGCTTGAGTTCGGCCTGTCCCTGGTGGCGAAGGACGCAGCGGAGAACAATCGCAGCAGCGGCGCCATGCTCACCGTGCAGCACCGTCAGGCGGAGGCGTTCGGTGGCGAGAACAAGTTCGCTGTCCAGTACGGCACAGGGGCGGCAGCCACCTCCAACGGCGGTAACGGCGCCGATACCGGCAGTGCGGGCGGGGCCCGTCGCTTTCGTGTGGTTGAGGGGCTGTACTTTCAACCGACTGCCAAATTCGGCGGCCAGATGGTGGCGGTGTATCAGAGGGATTCCCCTAGCAACGGCAATCCTTCCGTCGTCTGGACTACGCTAGGTGGCCGGATCGCCTATGGCGTGACGCAGCACGTCAAGCTGCTGGCGGACTTGGGCCAGGACCGGGTGACGCCGGAGGGAGATGTGTCTCGGCGGCTGACCAAATTCACCCTGGCCGTGGCCCTCTCCGACGGCCCCGGTTATTACTCCCGTCCCGAGCTGCGGCTGTTCTATACCCGTGCCGTTTGGAACGTCGCCGCACGGAACGCAGCGGCTGCCGGGGATGCAATTTCCGCGACCGGGGCTTTCGGTAATGCCACCGGAGGCTCGGTCATCGGCGTCACGGCGGAAAGCTGGTGGTAGCCGCCCTTCGGACGATTAGGCCCTACACCCGGAACCGCCCCAGATCCTGTTTCACCGTTTCGCAGATCTGCTGCACCGTCTGGCTATCACGGCAGGCTTGGTCGGCGCTGGCGCGGGCGGTTTCGGCCAGGGTGCGCACAGCCTTCACGTCCTGGGCAATGCCGCCGATGGTGAGGGTTTGGTCCTGTGCCGCCTGGGCGACGTGAATATTCATGGCGTCGATGGTGCTGATGTGGCTGAGGATGCTTTGCAGGGAATCCCCGGCTTGGCGTGAGTGATTGACCGTCTGCTCCAGGCGGCCGTGGCTGCGGGTCATGGCGTCGAAGGCGTTTTTCGATGCCAGTTGGAGGGTAGCGATGATCTGTTCGATCTCGTCGGTGGACTTCGATGTGCGCTGCGACAGGGTGCGCACCTCGTCCGCCACCACGGCGAAGCCGCGTCCCGCCTCGCCAGCGCGGGCTGCCTCGATGGCGGCATTGAGGGCGAGCAGGTTGGTCTGTTCGGAAATGCCCTTGATGACTTCCACCACCTGGCCGATGGCGTCGGTGTTGTCACGCAGTTCGCTGATGCGCGCGCCGGTGGCGTCCATTTCCGTGCCCAGTTGGTTGACCTGCTCCAGGGTCTGCATCACCACTGCGGTACCCGACTGGGCCAGGTCGGTGGCTTCGTGGGTGCTGGCGGAAGTGCTGCCGGCACGCTGGGCCATGTTCTGCGCCACGGCTTCCATTTCCGCCAGGGTGTCCGCCATGCGCTGGGTGCTGGAAAACTGTTCTTCCGTGGCGCGATCGGTGTGCCGTGTCTTGTCGGCCAGGGCGCACGCCGCCAAAGCCAGGCGGTCGGCGGATTGCACCACCGAGGCGATCAGTTGATGCAGCTGGTCCACGAAGCGATTGAAGGCGGTCGCTAGTTCTCCCAGTTCGTCCTGGGCGGAAAAATGCAGGCGCCGGGTCAGGTCGCCGCCTTCTGCGGCGATGTCGCGCAGGGCCTTGTTGATTCGCGCTACCGGCTCGGTGACCAGACGGCGCAGCAGTACGTAGAGGGTGCCCAGGACGCCGAGAAGCACGCAGACCACGATGGCCACGATGCCCAGCACCTGCCCCGCGATCAGGGCGGCCACGTAGTCGCGCCGGTAGGCGATGCTGACTTGTCCGATGGGCTCCACACCTTCGCCCTTGAGGGCTACCGTGTCGCGGATCAGCTGGGCGTCGTCGGGCACGGCGCCTTCTTGCTTCTGATGGGCGAGCACCTTGCCCCGGTGATCGGCCACCGTGATTTCGTAGATGTGCCGCTGGCGGATGAAGGAACCCAGGGTTGAATCGATCTGGGCTGCGTCGTAGGTGAACACTGGATCCCGCAGCACGATGCCCAGAGCATCGGAAGAATCCGCCACCTGCTGGCGAAGATCCCGATTGGCCAGGTAGGAGGTGATTCCGTAGCTGGCGGCCAGGACCGTGATTGTGATGACAGAGACCACCACGCTGACCGACAGCATCATGCGTGTGGTGATCGAGTTGATCTCCAACTTCATGCTTTCTCCTCCTGAGGGTTCTTTGGATTCTTTTAGTTCTTGTTTGCTGCCGCTCTGACTCTGATATTCCAGCTATTGCAGCTTGGTCGGGTCCAGCCAAAGCTCCTTGCGCTGGGTCGGGGTCTCCTGTGTCATGTTCGGGTTGGGAATGCGCAGCACTAGGCGGTTCTTGAGGTCGCTGTCGAGAATCGCCGCGCGGACCACTGGGAGGTTGTAGAACAGCTTGTCGAAACTGCCGTCGGCAATGGCCCGCTCGAAGCCCTTCTCTATCTGCCTCGCCAGGGCCTGGTTATCCTTCGCGACGAACAGGTACATGGCGAAGGGATAGACCAGCAGGATGCGCTTTTCCACCACCAGGTCCAGATCCTTGTGGGCGGTCACCTCGCTCCAGGGCTCGTGGATGGCACGGGGGAAATAATCGAATCGGTTGCCAGCGAGCATGGGGAACAGGCTGCTGTACTTGACCGGCGTCACCACGTTGAGTCCCGCCGCCTTGAGCACCGCCGTATCGCCCCAGAAGCGGCCCTGTCCGGCGCGCAGCCGCTTGAGGTCGTCCAGGTTGCGCACCTGGTCGAACAGGGCCTGGTCACCCTTGCGGATAATGAAAATGCGATAGCCGAGCATGCCCTTGTCCACCGGGATGCGGATGGGCAGCAGCTTCTCTTCATACTCCCTAGTGGTACCCGCCCAAAGCACCGTGAGGGTGCCCTTGTCGAGCATTTCCACGGCACGGGCCTGATCCACGAATTCGGGCAGGGCGCGGAACTCGTGTTCGCCGCCGGTCTCGCTCAGGGCCAGCTTGAGCAGATCCACGACCAATTGTTCCTTGGGGTCGTCCGCCCGGTTGTGGACGATCACTTCCGCCCGGACGGCGCCCCAGAACAGCATCAGAACCAGTAGGAAGGATAGGCGCCTCATCGTCGTTCTCCTCAGCCCGTGTTGCGCAGACCGGCGGCGACGCCGTTGATGGTGAGGTGGATGCCGGTGCGGATGCGCGGATCCACCGCGCCGGCCCGACGGCGGCGGATCAGTTCCACCTGCAAGTGGTTGAGGGGATCCAGATAGGCGAAACGATTTTCGATTGAGCGGGCCAGGGTCAGGTCGTCGGCGAGGCGTTTGTCGTGGCCTGTGATGGCGGTTAGCACGCGCCGGGTTCGGTCCAGTTCGGTGCTGATGGCATCCCAGGCCGCTTTGCGCCGTGCCTCGTCGGGGTCCAGACGGGCATAACGCAGAGCCACGGCCCGGTCCACCTTGGCCAGCACCATATCCATGTTGGCCACTAGATTGGCGAAGAACGGCCAGGTGGTGTACATGCGCCGCAACAGGGTCAGGCGCTCTTTCGCCGCCGCCTCGCTATCCGCTTCCAGCCAGCCAGCCACAGCGCTGCCGACGCCGTACCAGCCCGGCAGCAGCACCCGGCTCTGGGCCCAGGAGAAGACCCAGGGAATGGCGCGCAAGTCTTGGATGTTGCGTTTGCCCGGCTGCAAATGGCCGCGCGAGGTGGGGCGGGAGCCGATGTTGAGTTCGGCGATCTCGGCGATGGGCGTGGCGTGGAAAAAGAATTCGGCGAAGCCCGGCGTCTCGTATACCAACGCCCGGTAGGCGGCCAGGGCTCGGTCGGAAAGGGCCTGCATGACAGCCTCGAAGCGAGCCAGTTCTTCCGGCTCGACGGCCTTGCCTTCGTCCAGGCTGGCGGCTAGGGTTGCGGCGACGATGGTCTCCAGATTGCGCTGGCCGATGTCCCGGTCGGCAAACTTGGCGTGGATGATCTCGCCTTGTTCCGTGAGGCGGATCTGTCCGTTCACCGTGCCCGGCGGCTGGGCCAGGATGGCCTGATAGGTGGGGCCGCCGCCACGGCCCACGGAGCCGCCGCGACCGTGGAAAAGGCGCAAGCCCACGCGATGGCGACGGAACAGCGCTTCCAGGGCGATCTCGGCCCGGTACAGCTCCCACTGGGAGGTCAGGTAGCCGCCGTCCTTGTTGGAATCGGAATAGCCCAGCATCACTTCCTGCAAGCCCTTCTGGCCTTCGATCAGGCCGGCGGCGCCGGGCAGCGAAAGGAACTGCTCCATGATGGCGCTGGCCTGTCGCAGATCATCGATGGTCTCGAACAGAGGCACCACCATCAGGTCCATGCGAGCCTTTCCGTCGGCATTCAGGGCGCCGCGCAACAGGCCGGCCTCCCGTTGAAGCACCATGACTTCGAGCAGGTCCGAGAGCGTTTCCGTGTGGGAGATGATGTAGTGGCGCACGGCGCCTGCCCCTTGGCGCTGGCGCACGTCGCGGGCAGCGTCGAATACCGCCAGCTCGTTCGCCGTGCGCGGCGAATAGGTCTCGTAGGGGGAGCGCAGCAGACGCGGCTTGGCAAGCTCTTCCAGTAGCAGCGTCTGGCGTGCCGCTTCGTCCAGGGCCGGATAGTCGGTGCAGACGCCGGCCCGTTCCAGCAGCTCGGCCACGGTGGCTTCGTGCACGTCGGAGTTCTGGCGCAGGTCCACGCTGGCCAGGTGGAAGCCGAACACGTCCACGCCCCGCCACAGGGCGTCCAGGCAAGGCCCTGTCAGGGCGCCGCCGCGATTGGCCTTGAGGGAGGCGCGCAGCACGTCCAGGTCTGCGGCGAAATCGGCGGCTGCTCCGTAAGGCGGTGCGGAGGGAGCCGGTGCGGCTTCTGTACCGGGCAGTTCCAGTTCCCGAGCCGTGGCGGCCAAACGCAGGCCCAGGTAAGTGAGGGCACGGCGATAGGGCTCGTCATGGCGGTGGGGCGATGCTTCCGGCGCCCGGTTGGCCAGGGTCTGTAGTTCGCCGCTGACGGGCACCAGCAGGGATGAAACGGTCAGTTCCCGGTCCAGCTCGCGCAACTGGGTCTGATACCAGTCGAAGAGCATGGCCGTTTGGCGGCCCAGGGCCAGCCGCAGGGTGTCGGCGCCCACGTGGGGGTTGCCGTCCCGGTCTCCGCCGATCCAGGAACCCATGCGGAAGAAGGATGGCAGGCTCTGTCCGGCCAAGGCGTCGGAGGTGCCGTGCAGCAGGTTTTCCAGTTCCCGGTAGAGGGCCGGAATCGCGTGGAAGAAAGTGGCCGGATAGTAGGACAGGGAGTTCTCGATCTCGTCCGCCACCGTGAGCCGGTTGGTGCGCAGCATGCGGGTCTGCCACAGGGCGACGATGCGGGCGCGGAGTGCTTCCTGGTTGTCGCGGCGTTTGCGCGCGGGGAGCGGTCCCTGGCGTTCCGCCAGCAGGCGCGAGATTTCGCTTTCCTGGTCGAGCACCGCCTTGCGCCGTACCTCGGTGGGGTGGGCAGTGAGCACCGGCATGATCAGGGCTTGGCGGAAAAAGGCGGCCAGCCTGGCCGGATCGGCCGCACCGGCGCGCACGCTGCGGCCCAGGTCGCCCTCCCCGTCGCCAGCCATGCCCGCCTGGAGATGCCGGCGGTTGCTGTGCTGGTCTTCGACGATGTTGGCTAGGTGAGAGAAGTAGCTGAAGGCGCGCACCACGCACAGGGCCTGATCCAGGGCCAAGCCATGAAGCATGGCGTCCAGATCGGCGCTGATGCGAACGGCATTGCCGCCCTCCGCCTTGCGGAAGCGTACGGCGGCTTGGCGCACGGCTTCGACGATCTCGTACTGGTCGTCGCCTTCTTGGCTGCGCAGCGTTTCGCCGAGAAGGCCGCCGAGAAAGCGCAAATCGTCGCGGCAAGCCTCCATCGGAGAGTCGGATTCAGGTAACGGGACGACGGATTTCAGACGCTGTGGCATGGGGACACCTGTTCTTGTTGCAGCATCATGGCGACTGCATGGCGGGTGGCTGGGTCCAGATCGGTGGGGACGGCTCCGCCGCAAAGCACCGGATGCAGTTCGTGCACCAGCTTCTTGCCCAGTTCCACGCCCCACTGGTCGTAAGCGTTGATGCCCCACAGGGTGGCCTGGACGAAGACCTTGTGTTCGTAAAAGGCGATCAGCGCTCCGAGGCCCGCTGCATCCAGACGGTCGAGCCAGATCAGGTTGCTAGGTACGTCGCCGGCGAAGGCGCGGTGGGAAGCCAGGCGTTGCGCCTCGTCTTCCGTCATGCCGCCGGCGCGCAGTTCGGCGTAGGTGTCCTCCCAGCTGCGGCCGAAGGCTAGGGCGCGGGCCTGGGCCAGCAGGTTGGCGTTGGCCACCCGGTGATGTTCGGCGGCCAGGGGGAGAGGCGTGTCCTCGCTGAGGACGCCGATGAAATCCACCGGAATGCGATGGTGGCCCTGGTGCACCAACTGGAAGTAGGCATGTTGGCCGTCGATGCCCAGGCCGCCCCAGACGATGGGGCCGGTGGGCCGGTCGCAGCGGTCGCCGCCGAGTTGCACGCCCTTGCCGTTGGACTCCATGTCCATCTGCTGGATGAAGGGCGTGAACAGCCGCAGCCGGGACGCGTAGGCCACGATCAGGTGGCTCGGCGCCTGGAGCAGGTTGCGGTTCCAGACGCCCATGAGCGCGGCGATCACCGGCAGGTTGCGGGCCAGGGGCGCATTGCGGAAATGCTTGTCCATGGCACGGGCGCCGGCGAGGAATTCCTTGAAGCGGGCGCTGCCGATGGCGATGGCCAGGGGCAGGCCGATGGCGGACCAGACGGAATAGCGGCCGCCCACCCAGTCCCAGAACAGGAATGTGCGTTCAGGCCCGTAGCCGGCCTTTTGCGACTGGGCCGGGCTTGCGGTGATGGCCGCGAAGTGGTTGTGCAAGGCTTCGGCGGGACAGCCTGCGTCGGCCAGCCAGCGGCGGGCGGAGGCGGCATTGGTCAGCGTCTCTTGAGTGGTGAAGGTCTTGGACGAGACCAGGAACAGGGTGTGGCGCGGGTCCAGCTCCTTCAGCGTGGCGTGCAGTGCCCAGGCGTCCGGATTCGACACGTAGTGCAGGCGCACCGTGGTATCGGACTGGTCGGCCAGATGAGCCAAGGCTTCGCTTGCCATGCGCGGTCCCAGGTCGGAGCCGCCGATGCCGAGGTTCACCACGTGACGGATCGGCTCGTCGCTCCAGCCGCGGACTTGGCTCTGGCGCAGGGCGTCGGCGAAGGCGCAGAAGCGGCCCAACTCTTCCTGCACTTGGCGGTCGACGGTCGCGCCCCAAGGAGCATCAATGCCGTCGCCGCGCAGGGCCACGTGCAGCACGGAACGGCCTTCGGTGCCGTTGATCGGGGCGCCGGAGAACAGGGCGTCGCGCTGGGACTCCAGATCGCACTGGGCGGCCAGTTGCAGCAGCAGGGCTTCGGCCACCGGCGTGACGCGCTGGCGGGAGTAGTTGAGGTGGAGTCCGGCGGCGGATAAGTCCATGCGCTCGGCACGGCCAGGGTCGGTTGCGAACAGGTCGCGCAGGGAGGGCACATTGATGGCCTCGTCGCCCAGCCGCTGCCACAGGGCGCGCTGGGGTTCGACATGCTCGGCGACTTGCACGGTCATGCTTGGCTCCCGCTCGCACGGACGGCGATGGCACAGGCTTCCCTCGCCAAGCTTGTGATGGTGTTCCAGTCGCCGGCTTCAGCGGCGGCGGCGGGGGTGAGCCAGCTGCCGCCGGCCAGGGCCACGTTGGGCTGGGCCAGGAACTCCGCCAGGTTGGCAGCGGAGACGCCGCCGGTGGGGCAGAAGCGCAGGTCGGGCAGGGGCGAGCCCAGGGCCTTGAGCATGGCCAAGCCGCCGGCCTGGGCGGCAGGGAACAGCTTGAGCAGGCGGTAGCCCCGGTCCCGGGCGGCCATGGCCTCGCTCGGTGTCATGACGCCGGGCACGAAGGGCAGGCCGGCCGCCGCCGCCGCGTCGAGCAGGGCGGGCGTGGCGCCAGGGGCAAGAGCGAAGCGGGCACCGGCGGAAAGCACCCTGTCTACATCGGCGGGAGTGAGCAACGTGCCGGCGCCCACCACCATGTCGGGGACTTCACGGGCCACTCGTGCCAGGGACTCCAGGGCGCTCGGGTGGCGCAGGGTGATTTCGATGGCGTCGATGCCGCCGGCCAGCAAGGCACGGGCCATGGGCACCGCGTGGTCGGGATTGGTAATCACCACCACGGGCAAGACGCGGGTGGCGAATTGGGGGAGGGCGGGAGGCAGGGGCATGGTGGTCCTCGTGAGGTGATTTCGTAATGTCTTTGGTATCGGGGCGTCTATGGCAACAGCGGCGAGCCGCCCCGCTCCGCCGCGCCGGCATTGGCGCGGAACAGGGCGAAGAGTTCGCGGCCGGAGCCGTGGTCGTTGGCGTCCAGGTCGGGATGGACCAGGGGCCGGTCGGCCAGGGCGGCGGCATCCACTTCCAGTTGCAGGCGACCGGCCTCGCAGTCCAGTTCGATCATGTCGCCGTTGCGGATGCGGGCGATAGGGCCGTCGGACAAGGCTTCGGGGCTCAGGTGGATGGCGGCGGGCACCTTGCCCGATGCGCCGGACATGCGGCCGTCGGTGACCAGGGCCACGTGGAAGCCCTGGTCCTGCAAAGCTCCCAGGGCGGGCACCAGCTTGTGCAACTCGGGCATGCCGTTGGCGCGGGGGCCTTGGTAGCGCACCACGACCACGAAATCGCGGTTGAGTTGGCCCTGGTCGAACAATTGCAGCAGTTGCGCCTGATCCTCCACCACCACGGCCGGGGCGCGCACGCGCCGGTGTTCGGGCTTCACGGCGGAAATCTTCACCACGGCGCGGCCCAGGTTGCCGGCGAGCACGCGCAGGCCGCCATCGGCGCTGAAGGGCGAGGTGAGCGGACGCAGCACGTCTTCGTCGCCGCTGTGCTCAGGCGTCTCGCGCCAGGCCAGGGTGTCGTTGTCGAGCCAGGGTTCCCTGCCATAGGCAGCGAGGCCTTGTCCCATGACGGTGCGCACGTCGTCGTGGAGCAGACCGCCGCTGCGCAGTTCGCGGATCAGGAAACCCATGCCGCCAGCGGCGTGGAAATGGTTAACGTCGGCATTGCCGTTGGGATAGACCCTTGCCAGCAGCGGTACCACGGCGGAGAGATCGGCGAAGTCGTCCCAGTCCACCTGGATGCCCGCGGCGCGGGCTATGGCGACGATGTGGAGCGTGTGGTTGGTGGAGCCGCCGGTGGCGAGCAGGCCGACGATGCCGTTCACGACGGCCTTCTCATCGACGATGGCGCTGATGGGCGTGTAGTTGTCGCCGGAGGCGGCCATGCTCACGGCACGTCGCACCGCCTCGGCAGTGAGCGCGTCGCGCAGACCGCCCTCGGGCGGGCCGAAGGAGGCGCCGGGCAGGTGCAGACCCATGATCTCCATGAGCATCTGGTTGGTGTTGGCGGTGCCGTAGAAGGTGCAGGTACCCGCGCCGTGGTAGGCCTGGGCTTCGGCCTCGAGCAGTTCGTCGCGACCGACCTTGCCCATCACATACTGCTGACGAACCTTGGCTTTTTGGTCATTGGGCAGTCCGCTCGACATGGGACCGGCAGGGATGAAGACCACGGGCAGGTGGCCGAACTGCAAGGCGCCCATCAGCAGGCCCGGCACGATCTTGTCGCAGACGCCCAGGCACAGGGCTGCGTCGAACACGCCGTGGGACAGGGAAATGGCCGTGGCCATGGCGATCACGTCGCGGGAGAAGAGCGACAGCTCCATGCCTGCGGTGCCCTGGGTGATGCCGTCGCACATGGCAGGCACGCCGCCGGCCACCTGAGCCGTGGCGTTCGCCAAGCGCGCGGTGTTCTTGATCAGGTCCGGATAGCGGCCGTAGGGCTGATGGGCCGAGAGCATGTCGTTGTAGGCGGTGACGATGCCGATGTTCGGTAGGCGCGTCTGGCGCACGGCCAGCTTGTCGTTGGCGGGCAGGGCGGCGAAGGCGTGGGCCAAGTTGGCGCAGCCCATGCCGGAGCGTTGGGTGCCGGGTCGTTTGCTCTGTTCCACCGTGGTCAGGTAGCGGCTGCGGCTGTCGGCGCTGCGGGCGCGGATGCGCTCGGTGACTTCGGCGATGACGGGGTTCAGGGGGGGCAAGGGAGCCGATGTGTTCATGTTCGCGCTCATGGTCATTCTCCGATCCAGACTTCGGTGGGGGCGCCGTGCAGCACCAGGGAGACCGGCAGGTCCGGGTTGGCGGCGGTCTTTGCCTGCTCGTAGACGGCGAGCTTGTCAGCGCCGGAGAACTGCAACAGGCGATGGCGGGCGGCGAGCAGGGCGTCGAGGGTCAATGTGATGCGGGCATGGGGCGCGGCGGCGGGATGCACCTGTACGCATTGCAGGCCTTGGCCCTTGACCACGGCCTGGGCGAAGCCGGGGCTGTTGGGAAAGAGCGAGGCCGTGTGGCCGTCGGCGCCCATGCCGAGCAGGGCCACGTCCGCGGGCGGCGGCAGGGTCGCTAGGCGTGCCTCGGCTTCGGCGCAAAGGTGTCCAAAGCCGTCATTGCCCGGCGCGCTGTTAAAAAAAGGCACAAAGCGGGCGACGGCGGCGAGGCCTTGCAGCAGGTGTTCACGTACCAAGCGGGCGTTGCTGTCCGGGTGATTGGGCGTCACACAGCGCTCATCCACCAGGGTGACCGTGATGGCCGACCAGGGCAGGTCGAGGCTACTCAGGGCTGCAAACAGGGGAATCGGCGAGCGCCCCCCGGACACGGCGAGAACGGCACGGCCCCGCTCGGTCACAGCCGAACTGAGTAGCAGGCCGATGCGTGCGGCGAGATCGGCCACCAGTTGCCCATCGTTGGCGTAACGGTGCTCGGTGTTCATGGCGCCGCTCACGCTTCTTCCGCCCAGGCGGTGCTTTCTCGCGCCATCAGGGCCGAGGCGGCGGCGGGGCCCCAGGTGCCGGCGGTGTAGGACTTGGGCTTTTCACGCAGTTCGCGCCAGCCGGCAAGGATGGGGTCGACCCAGGCCCAAGCGGCTTCCAACTCGTCGCGGCGCATGAACAGGGTAAGTCGGCCACGGATTACTTCCAGCAGCAGACGTTCGTAAGCGTCGGCGCGGCGTTCACGGAAGGCAGCGTTGAAGTCCAGGTCCAGGCTCACGGGACGTAGGCGCATGCCATCGCCAGGCTCTTTGGCCATCAGGTGCATCTTCACCGATTCCTCGGGCTGGAGCCGGATCACCAGCTTGTTGGGCTGGCTGTGGCACAAGTCGGGAAAGATCGAGTGGGGTACTTGGGCGAAGTTGATGACGATCTCCGACACCCGCGCCGGCATGCGCTTGCCCGTACGCAGGAAGAAGGGCACGTGAGCCCAGCGCCAGGTGTTCACTTGGGCGCGAATGGCGACAAAACTTTCCGTGTGACTGTCGGCGGGTACGTCCGGTTCATCCAGGTAGCCGCGCACAGGTTCGCCGTCCACCGCGCCGGCTGTGTATTGGCCGCGCACGGTGTCTCGCACTACGTCGGCCAAGGACATGGGGCCGAGGGAGCGCAGCACCTTGAGCTTTTCGTCTCGCACTGCGTCCGGGTCGAGGGAGGCAGGGGGTTCCATGGCGATGATGCAGAGCAGTTGCAGCAGGTGGTTCTGCACCATGTCGCGCAGGGCGCCGGTGCCGTCGTAGAAGCCGGCGCGGGTGCCGACGCCCACGGTTTCGGCCACGGTGATCTGCACGCTCTCGATGATGGGGGCACGCCACAGGGGCTCGAAGATGGCGTTGCCGAAGCGCAGGGCCATCAGGTTCTGCACCGTCTCCTTCCCTAGGTAGTGGTCGATGCGATAGATCTGGGATTCGTCGAAGCAGCGGCCCACGTCCTCGTTGATCCTGCGTGCCGATTGCAGGTCGTGGCCCAGGGGCTTTTCCAGCACTACGCGGCTGCCTGCGTCGATCAGCCCGGCGGCTGAGAGGTTGTCGCAGATGACGGTGAACAGGGCCGGCGCGGTGGCTAGGTAGTAAATGCGGATGGCATTATTGGCGAGGCGCTGCGCCAGCGCCTCGTAGGCGCCGGCCTGGGAGGCATCCAGGGATAGGTAGTCGAGGCGGTCAATGAAGCTGGCCCAGGTCTTGGCGTCGAAATCCTCGGCGTCGATGAAGGGCCTGGATTTGTCGTCGACGAAGGCGAGGAAGCCGTCCCGCTGCCACTCCTGGCGGCCCACGGCGATGATGCGTGTAGCCGCCGGCAGCTGGTTTTGGCGATGGGCCATGTAGAGGGCGGGCAGCAGTTTGCGCGCGGCGAGGTCGCCGGCACCGCCAAAGATGACGAGATCCAGGGCTTGGTCTGAGGATTGTTGGATGTTGAAGGGGTTCATGCCGTTCATCCGTAGGAAATGTCGGGGGGGGGGGGGCTTGCTCAGGGAAGCTGAGAAGCGGGAGTGGCTGTCAGTGCTTTGCCGGGCTGGGCACGCACCCACAGCATGGCGATGGCAGCGCCGATCAGCAGCAGGCCGGCGAGTCGGATCACGTTTTCCGGATTGCCGCCCAGCAGCGGGCGGTAGTAGAGCGGAAGGGTGAATATCTGAATCATCATCGGGATGACGATGAACATATTGAAGATGCCCATGTACACGCCGGTACGCTCAGGTGGGATGCTCGCCGCGAGCATGACGTAGGGGTTGCCCATGATGCTGCCCCAGGCCAGGCCGATGCCGATCATGGGCAGGAACAGCCAAGCCTTGTCGTGGATGCCGGGAATGGCGAGCATGCCCAGGCCCGCCGCGCAGAGGCAGACGGCGTGCACCATGCCGGCGCCCAGGCGGCGGGTGAAGGGCATCATGGCGAAGGCGCCAACGAAGGCGATCAGGTTGTAGAAGGCGCCGATCTGGCCGTTGATGAGGCCCGCGTTGCGGAAGGCTTCGCTGGTGGGGTCGGTGGTGCCGAACAGGGTGGTGGACAGGGACAGCACGATGTACTGCCAGTAGCAGAACATGGCGTACCACTGGAGCAGCATCACCGGCGCCAGACGGCGCATGGTGGGCGGCATGTCGCGCAGGGCAGCGGCCACTTCGGCCAGGGTGTGGCGGAGGCCGGCAGGCGCAGCGCGCAGCTTGGCGACGGTGGCGCTATCGAGGGGAATTTCACGGGTGGTCTTCAGGGTCCAGCCGATGCTGGCGATGGAGAAGATGGCACCGATGACGAAGGCGGCGATGGTGACGTGAGGAATGTGGTGGCTGTTCACCGCGTTGAGATCCATACCCAGCAACACCAGAAGGGTCGGCGTCAGGTAGGAGAGGGTCTGGCCCAGCCCGGTCATGGCGCTCTGGGTAAGAAAACCGATGGAGTGCTGGTTCTCGTTGAGCTTGTCGCTGACGAAGGCGCGGTAGGGTTCCATGGTGACGTTGTTGGCTGCGTCGAGGATCCACAGCAGGCTGGCGGCAATCCACAGGGCCGGGCTGAAGGGCATGGCGAATAGGGCCAAGCTGCACAGGATTGCGCCGATCAGGAAGTAGGGCGTGCGCCGTCCCCAGCGGGTGACGGTGCGGTCGGAAAGGGCACCGATCAGGGGTTGCACGAGCAGGCCGGTCATGGGGCCGGCGAGCCAGAGCAGAGGCAGACTCGCTTCGTCGGCACCCAGGTAGTTGTAGATCGGGCTCATGTTGCTTTGTTGCAGCCCGAAGCTGTATTGCAGGCCGAAAAAGCCAACGTTCATGTTGACGATCTGCTGGAACGACAGGTGAGGCTTGCGAGGCACTGATTGCGACATGACGCTTCCTTCAGCAGGAGTGGCCGGCGCCGGCCGGGATCGGGGTTGGGGAAAGCTGCCAGCGGCTTTTCCAGGAGGCGTAGAAGTCGATGCTATCTGGCACAGCGCCCCGCTGTCCGCACATTGCGGCGGCGAATTCATTGGCCCTTTGCAGGGTGGCTTTCAAGGGCCAGGCAAGCAGATCTCCAAGTAGCGTGATGGCGGCGAAGGCATCGCCAGCGCCCACCGTATCCACCAGTCGCACGTTGGTTAGGCCCCGGCCGCGGGCGATGCAGGTTCCCTTGTCGGAGAAGGCTCCGTAACCGGCGGCGCCGTAGGTGACCACCAGCTTTTTGATGCGGCTTTCGCCCAAAAGTGCGGCGATGGCGTTACAGGTAACGCCTTCAGACGGCGGTTCTTCGCGCCAAGGGGAGGCGAGGCCGCGCCAGGACAAAAGCATGGACAGTTCCTCGTCGTTGAGCTTCGCCATGTCGGCGCGGCAGAAGGCTTCCCAGGCCGTGTCTTGGCTCACGTGGCCTTCCCGCCAGTTGAAGTCGAGAAAGCGCTGGCCCCCTACCCGGTCCTGCACGCGGTAGCAGGCTTGGCGGGATTGGGGATGGCGCAGGGCTAGGGTGCCGTAATAGACCGCGGATACCGGGCTCGGGACTTGCCACAGGGGAGTGAGCGGGGCGACGCGGTAGAGCGCCTCTTCGTCGTAGAAGTCATAGGCGCTGACGGGGGCGATGTGGAAGCTGTGACGACCGGGGGCCGACTCGGTCACGTCGACACAGCCGGTGGGCAGGACGGGGTCGATCTGCACGCCCGCCGGGCTTAGGTCATAGCGGTTGATTTCACTCCGGATCGCTGAGGCGTCGTTGTCGGCGCCGACGCGGGTCAGCAGCAACAGGGGCAGCCCGAGGGCGGACAGGTGACGGGCCACATTGAAGGGGGCGCCGCCAGGCACTACGGCATCGGCGAAGCGGTCTACCAAGGCTTCGCCGAAGACCAACAATTGGGGGGGGTGATCCATGATGTCCATCCTTGCCATCGTCGGTTTAGCGCGCCGTGGGAAGCAGCCAGGCGAAGCCGTAGGCTGGCAATGTTAGCTGGCCCTGCCAGGCTGCGTCGCTCACTAGGTCGCGACAGGAGACATAGCGGCCGCCCGCGCCCAGGGCATCGAGCTTCACGTTCTGGGGCTGGCCGGAGAAGTTGAAGACGCAGGCCAGTTGTTGGCCCCGGTTGAAACCGGCCAGGGCGCCGTTGCCCAGGTCGATGGCCCGCGTGGGCACTGCGGCGGCGAAGGCGGGGCAGCCTTGGCGAATCCGGATCAGTCGGCCTAACGCTGCCTGGAAGCGGGCGCCAGAACCTTGTCCGACGGAGGCCTCGCTCAGGGTCGCGATGTCAAGGACAGGGCGATGCAGTTGGCGACCGTCGGCACCGGCCGGCCATTGCTCGGGCGGCGTCGGGTCGTTGCCCTGGGCGATTTCGTCGCCCATGTAGATCATCGGGATGCCGCCGACCGAGAAGGCGAGGCCGAACAGCAGGAGCAGGCGCTGTTCGGCAAGGCGCAGGTCGTCGTCGTTGCCGGCCGCGGCGAAACCTGTGAGGGCCGAGGCCATGCCGTTGGTGCCGTGTACCGCGTCCTCGTTCAAGGCCTGGAAGCTGGCGCCGCGGGCATAGCTGCCTTTTTCGCCGCTGAAAAAGCGGGAGGCCGTGCGCAAGGGGGCAACGTCGCCGTCGGCGAATTCGGCGCGCAATACGTTCCAGCCGATGTCGTCGTGGCAGCGAACGTAGGTGAGCCAGGAGGCGCGGGGCGGCAGGGCCGGCGTCTCGGCGACGATCTTGCGTACCAGGGCCGCATCCTCCGTGGCCAGGGATTGCCAGGCGGCGGCCATCAGGCTGCTCTGGTAAGCCAGGTGGCATTCGCGGCCGGCGGCATCGTCCAGGCCCAGGTAGGGCGGCAGTTCGCGGGTGGGGACGATGGCCTCCGCCTTGAGCAGCACGGCGGGGGCAAAGATGTCCACGATGGCGCGGAGGGCTTGCAGGATCCAGTGGGCCTCCGGCTGGTTCATGCAATTGGTGCCAGGGCGTTTCCAGAGGAAGGCGGCGGAGTCGAGGCGGAAGACTTCCACGCCTCGGTTGGCTAGGTCGAGCAGCGCTGCGGCCATGTCGGTGAAGACTTCCGGATTGGCGTAGTTCAAATCCCATTGGTAAGGATAGAAGGTGGTCCACACCCAGCCGTCCATGGCCTCTACATAGGTGAAATTGCCAGGGGCGGTCTCAGGGAAGATCTGGCCGAGGGTCGCCTCATAGGCGTTGGCCTCGGTCTTGGTCAGACAGTGGAAATACTTCCGGTATTTCGCGTCGCCGGCCTTGGCCGCCTGGGCCCAAGCGTGGGTGTCGGCCACGTGATTGAGCACCAGGTCGCTGCACAGGCTGATGCCGGTGTTGCGCAGCGCCGCGGTCAAGTCTTCCAGGTCGGCCAGGGTACCCAGGGCCGGTTCCACTTGGTCGTAGGCTGCGACAGCGAAGCCGCCGTCGTTGAAACCCTCACGTGCGCGCAGGAACGGTAGCAGGTGCAGGTAGCTGACGCCCAGCGCCTTGAGGTGGGGGATGCGTTCATGGATACCCCGTAGCGTGCCGCCGAAACGATCCACGTAGGCGCTGTAGGCCAACATGCGTTGGTCTAGGAACCAGCTAGGTTCGGCCAGTCGTGCCCTATCCAGCTCGCGCAGTTCGCCAGAGCGCTGCCCATGCAGTTGAGCGAGCCGGTCGATCAGGCGCCGGAGCCAGTCGGCGAAATCTTGCTGGTCGCCGTAGAGCCGGGTCAGGCGTTGGATCAGGAAGGGCAGGTGCGCGTGCAGCCGCTGAGTTACGGACTCCCTGTCTTCCTCGGCGACGTGGTGTTGCACGCGGCTGGTCAACTGGCTCACGGTGGTGTTGTCGGCGGTCGGTGGCAGGGGTAGGTCGGTGGGCGGAAGCAGCATGGTGCGAATTCTTTCCTGGTCTAGGGTGGTCGGCCCATCGCGGCCAAGCCACGTTTCATTTCATATTTCTTGCAGCTTAAACTAATGTGCAAACGATTGCAATGATAAATGTGATCAACGTTTGCAATCGTGGCGGGTGCGGCTCCTTTTTGGTAGGTGGCCAAGCCGCGCCTTTGTTGGATGGTGGTTGTGTTCCTGTGGCAGTAGTGCCAGCAGTTATAGGCGGTGCGTGGTTGAGACTGGCGGGGCGGCAGTGTTGTGTTCTTTGTGTTGAGCATTGCCAATGCAAAACGTTTGCAAAAAAAATGTTTACACATCTTGCAAACGTTTTCATTTTAGGTAGTATTGCGTTAGGCCTAAATTAAAAGTGAGGAGTTGCCCATGGCAATGGACTTTGGAGTGCATCAACAAAACCCCGGTCGTCGCTGGTCAGGGTTGGGTGCCGTGGTGCTGTTGCACGTGCTGATCGTCTACGCGCTGGTGAATGGATTGGCGCGCAAGGCAGTCGAGGTGGTGCGCGGTCCCATGGAAACCAAAATCATCGAGGAGTTGAAGAAGCTGCCGCCTCCCGATAAGCCGCCACCACCGCCCAAGTCTCAGCCAAAGGTTGAGCCGCCGCCGTTCGTGCCGCCGTCGGAAGTTAGTGTGGCTCCTGCCGCGCCGGTGGCGAACACCATCACCGTGACGCAAAAGGAATCGCCGCCCGCGCCGGTCAGGGCTGCGGTCAAGTTGCCGCCGGTGATCGACGCTGCCCGTTCCTGCCGCAAGCCTGAATACCCAGCCGCTTCCCGTCGTATGCAGGAGGAGGGGGTGGTGGTGTTGAGTTTTCTGGTGGATGCGAACGGCCGGGTGGCTGACAGCAAAGTGGAATCTTCCAGTGGCTTTTCGCGACTGGATGAAGCGGCCAGGCAGGCCATGAGCCTGTGCCAGTTCAAACCGGGCACCGTGGACGGAAAGCCGGAGCCCGCTTGGGCGCGGCTCAAGTACGAATGGCGCCTGGAGACGGAGTGAGCGGCACTAGTCCGCTATTGGATATCGGAACATCAAAGGAGATCATCATGAAAGACCTGACTCGTCGTATCAAAAACACACTGCTTGCCGCTGCCACGGCAGCCGCTTGTCTGGCCGGCGTCCTGGCCGCACCTTCCGTCGCCTTTGCCGACGAACCCGCTAAAGCGGTCGAGGCTGCTGCTCAGCCTGCCGGCGAACCCGTGCCGCCGCCCATGCCCGCCAAGAAGTCCATGGAAGTGGTGGATAACCCCTACGGCCTTGGTGCTCTTTGGGCTCAGGGCGATTTCATCGCCAAGGGCACCTTGATCATCATGATCATCATGTCCATGGGTAGCTGGTACATCCTTATTACCAAGCTGATTGAGCAGCGACGCTTGTTTAGTCATGCGAAGGAAGCGCGTGAAACCTTCTGGGCCTCCAAGTCGGTCGATGATGGCGTGAAGGCCTTGTCCGATGGCGGCGCCTTCCGCTACGTGGCCGAGAATGCAGTGACGGCTCGTCGTGAATATTCCGGCGATCTGGCGACCCAAGTGGGTATGAATACCTGGGTGGAGATGGCCTTCAGCCGTTCCTTTGAGGCGATTCAGGCGCGTCTGCAAGTGGGTCTTGCCTTCCTCGGCACCGTTGGTTCCACCGCGCCCTTCATCGGCCTGTTCGGCACCGTTTGGGGTATCTACCATGCCCTGACCGCTATCGGCATCGCCGGCCAAGCTTCCATCGACAAGGTGGCCGGCCCCGTGGGCGAGTCACTCATCATGACTGCCTTCGGTCTGGCCGTGGCCGTGCCCGCGGTGCTCAGCTACAACTGGCTGGTTCGCCGCAACAAGAGCGCCATGGCCGAAGTGCATGCCTTCTCCGTGGATCTGGAAAAGGTTCTGCTGGGCGGCAGCCGCCCAGCAGCGGCCGTCTAATCGGAGCGCCATCATGGGTATGAATGTGGGCGGCGGCGAAGAAGACGAAGTCATTTCCGCCATCAATACGACGCCATTGGTGGATGTGATGCTGGTGCTGTTGATCATCTTCCTTATCACCGTTCCGGTGGCGGTTCACAGTCATAGCGTGAAGTTGCCGGTGGAGACGAATCAGCCCTTGGCCACCAAGGCGGAAGACGTGAACATCGCGGTCAACCGGGAAGGCTACATGTTCTGGAACGAACTGCGGCTCAGGGAAGAGCAGGATCTAGTGGACCGCCTCAAGGCCGTTTCCGCCAAACAGCCGCAACCTGAAGTGCACATTCGCGGTGACCAGAAGACGCCCTACGAGTACATCGCCAAGGTGATCCTCGCCTGCCAGCGGGCAGGGATCGCCAAGGTGGGCTTCATTACCGAACCCCCGGCACGGGGTGCCTGACGAGCGGAAGAAAGGAAAAATCATGGGAATGACCACAGGGTCCGGCAAGGAAGACGAGGTGATGGCCGACATCAACACCACGCCGTTGATCGACGTGATGCTGGTGTTGTTGATCATGTTCATCATCACCATCCCGGTGCAGATGCACTCGGTGAAGATGAACATGCCGGTGGCCAGTAACGCGCCGCCGCCGGACAGGCCGCCGGTGGTGGTGAAGATCGATCTGGACGACGCGGGTAACGTAACCTGGAACGGCGAGTCGGTCACCGGCCATGCCGCCTTGGAGGCTCGCATGGCCCAGATGGCGGCCTTGCCCGATCAGCCCGAGGTACACCTGAAGCCGACCAAGGCAACCGAGTATGTCCATGTGGCGGCAGTGATGGCCTCGGCCCAGCGGATCGGTCTCAACAAGATCGGGATCGTCGGCAACGAGCGCTTTATCCAGTAAGGAGGCCCTAATGCGTTTGAGAGTTTTCGTTGCCAGCGCCTGGCGTCGCCGCGCGGCCTTCCTGGTACTAGCTGCTGGCCTTGGTCTGACAACCGGGGCCACAGCCGATGGCGAGGCTTTGCGCAGCCAAGTGGCGCGGCCCCTTCAGTCGATTCAGGAGTTGCTGAAGGAGAGCAAGTTTGTCGAGGCCTTGGACCGTTTCAAGGAACTGGATGCGCTCCAGGATCGCAGTGACTACGAGAACTTCGTGATCGAGCGCATGCGTGTGGTGGCCGCCCTCAATAGTCGCAGCCACGCCGTCGCCACCCGCTCCCTGGTTGCCGTGCTGGAGGCCAAGCGCCTTTCGCCCGTCGAGCAGGCGCAGATGACCGAGGCGCTGGTGTCCACCTGCTTTATCGCCAAGGATTACGCTTGCGTTGAAAAGTGGGCGCAGGTCTATGCCCAGGCAGGCGGTGTTAAGGCGGAAGTGGCGTTGCGCCGAGCCCAGGCCGCCTATCTGTCCGGCGCCTATCTTCCCGCCGCCCAGCAGACTGGTCGATTGATCGATGGTCAGATCGCCGCTGGTGGCAAGCCGGATATGGATCTGTTGCAGTTGCAGGCCAGCGCCTTTCTAAAAGGCAAGGACGATGTCGGCTACCTGGCGGTGCTGCAAAAGCTGGTGGCCTATTACCCGTCCCCCGAATATTGGTCCGACTTGGTCTATCGCATGCAGCGGCAGCCCGGTTTTCCGCGTGGTCTGGAGCTGGATGCTTACCGGCTGCTGTTCGCGGTGGGCGGCTTTACCGGTGCCGATGAATACCTGGACATGAGCGAGGCTGCCATCAAGGCCGGCTATCCGGCGGAGGCGGCCAAGGTGCTGGAGCGCGGCGTGGCGGCAGGCATGTTTGCCGATGCCAAGGATGCGGTGCGACACAAGGAAATACAGGGACGTGTCGCCAAGCTCATGGCCGATGACCTGAAGGCCATGGCGCAGACGGAGGCGGCTTTATCCAAGGCTAAGGACGGCAACCCCTTTGTTAGTGTGGGTCTGAATTTCGTTCTCAACGGCCAGTCGGCCAAGGGCTTGGATCTCATGTCACGTGGCATCGCTCGTGGCGTTGGGCGTCAAGCGGACGAGGCGCGATTGCGCTTGGCCTTTGCCTACCTCCAGGGCGGAGACAAGGCCAAAGCAGTCGAAACCTTTGTTTCCGGCTTCGCTCCGGGGGCGGCTGCGGATTTGGCCCGGCTGTGGTCGATTCATTTGGGTCGAACAAGCTGAGATACCTGGGCGATATGCGGCGCTTGGCGCGGTTTCCTGTGGGTATGATTTCTGGTTGATATCGGACTAGAGGCGACCGTTCATGGCGAGCAAGAAACAAGACAATATTCAATCCACGGGCAAGGACATGGCAAACGACGGCAAGAAGCCTTCCCGCTTGCAAATGGCCGATCTGGCCCGGCTTGCAGGGGTGTCCGTGGCCACTGTGTCACGGGCGCTGAGCAAGAGTTCCCTTGTGAACGAACAAACCCGCCAGCGCATCGAAGAACTGGCTTCTTCCCTGAATTACTCAGTGAATGTGGCGGCCCAGAACCTGCGCCTCAAGGAAAACCGCACGGTGGCCCTGGTGTTGCCCTATAGCGAGCAGGCCCGCCAGGAAGTTTCAGACCCATTCTTTCTGAGCATGATCGGTAGTGTCGCTAACGTGCTGACCGATCACGGCATGGAAATGCTGTTTTCCCGTGTGAGCGAGGAGCATCTGGACAGCATCGGCCAGCTCTATCTCACGGGCCGCGCCATGGGCATCATCGTCATCGGTCAGTGGCACCACCACGAGGTGCTCAATCAGCTCGCCATGCGGCGCATCCCCATGGTGGTGTGGGGCGCACGCATGCCGCAGCAGCTCTATTGCGTGGTGGGTAGCGACAACGTGGCAGGTGGTTTCGCCGCCACCGATCATCTGTTGTCACTGGGGCGTAAGCGCATCCTCTTTCTCGGCGACGTGGAGTTGCCTGAAGCCGCCCAGCGCTACCAGGGCTACCTAGATGCCCACAAGCAGCGCGGTGTGCCGGTGGCCCCGAATTTCTGCGTGGCAGTGCCCTTTGAGGCCGAGGCGGCGCGAGACGCCATCGCTTCCCTTTGCATGGGGGCGGTGCAGTTCGACGCCGTGTTCGCCGCGAGCGACCTGCTGGCCATGACGGTCATCAACGCTTTGTCCCAGCGCGGCTATCGGGTGCCCGAAGCCATTTCCGTCGTGGGCTACGACGACATCGAAGTGGCTCGTTACTTCACGCCGCATCTGACCACCATCCGCCAACCCATTGCCGAAGCCAGTGCCGCCATGGTGGACAGTCTGCTGTCGATGGCCGATGGCGAGGCGGTGGAGTCGAAACAATTCGCTGTGAAGCTGATCGAACGGGAATCCTCCCGTCCCGGCGCAGCCTAAGCAGCATCCAGTAATTTTCCCATTTCATGACTGCTACCCCTCTCTCCGCATCCTCTTCCTGGCCCCGCCTGGTCGGCGACGTGGGCGGCACGAATGCCAGATTCGCACTGGAAACGGCACCGGAAAGCTTCGAGCATCTTCGGGTCTTGCCCTGCGCCGAATTTCCCAGCCTCGAAGCAGCTTTAAGCCATTACATGGCGGAGGTGGGCAATCCTGCCCCACGCTACGCGGCCATCGCTATTGCCAACCCTGTGGATGGCGACGAGGTGCGCATGACCAATCATCCGTGGCGGTTTTCCATTCGGGCCGTGCAGGCCGCGTTTGGACTCGACTTGCTGCTCGTGGTCAATGACTTTGAAGCCCTCGCTATGTCCTTGCCCTCCCTGGCACAGGACCAGCTCATCCGCATTGGCGATGCCGGTATCTTGCGCGACGGTGTCAAGGGACTGCTGGGTCCCGGGACGGGCCTGGGCGTGGCTTATCTGGTGCCTACCTTGTCGGGATGGCAGCCTCAGCCTTGCGAAGGTGGTCATGTTTCCCTGGCGCCGGACAGCCGCCGTGAAGGCGAGATGCTAGAACTGGTGCGCGCGGAGTTCGGCCACGTTTCCGCCGAGCGTCTGCTGTCAGGTATTGGCATTCCCTTGCTATACCGCAGTCTGCGCAAACTGGATGGCCTAGCTGACGAGGGAGAATTTCTTGAAGCCGCCGAAGTGGCTCGCCGTGCGGCGGCGAAGGAGTGCGCGGCGGCTGTGGAAACCTTCCAACTGTTTTCCGCCATGCTCGGCGGTGTGGCGGGCAATCTCGCCCTGACGCTGGGAAGCCTGGGCGGGGTTTATGTGGGCGGCGGCATAGTGCCCCGCCTGGGCGACTTGTTCGATCAAGCGCTATTTCGTCGCCGCTTCGAGGCCAAGGGCCGTTTCAAGGGCTACCTCAATGCGGTCCCTACTTTTCTCATCACCGCCCCCTATCCGGCACTGTCAGGCTGTAGCGCTCTTCTGACCCGGCAACTGTCGGCGTAAGGCGATTTGGGCTGGTGGGCTGGGCTTGCCTTGGCGATGGCAATCGATTGCAAATTTATTGGTTGGCTATCCCGGATCTCGTGTGCGGTGTAGTGAGGGGTATTTCGCGGCGATGGATGCCGTTGATCGCCTCGTTCTGCCAACTTGCTTAAATGTCATACAGATAGCCGAGATTGTTCGGCTTTCGGCTTGCCGGACAATGAAAGCTTCATAGCTGGATAGGGTTTGGTTGGTTAAACGAAATATTTATGTTTGAATCTATTGCAATCGATTGCAATCTAGGTAACAATGAACCATCAGAAAGAAAAACATAGCCGTCGGCCCTAAAGGCGGGCGGGGTGGAGTGAATGGCGACGAAGCTGCGCGCCGGTTGGGGAGCATTCGATATGGAGGAAAGAAAATGCTGAAAACAGCAACGATGCAGAAAACAAGCCTAGCCATTGCCGTTTCCATGGCGCTCATGCAAATGGCCACGGCCAGCGCGCAGGAAGCTGCTGTACCCGCCGCCAGTAAGGATGGCCTTGGCCTCGAAACCGTCGTGGTCACAGCCACGGCGACGGGCGGCTCGAAGATGAAGCAGAGTCTCTCTGTTAGCACGATGAGCGAGGATCAGATCCTCCGGGCTCAGCCCGCGAACACCTCGGACATCTTACGGTCAGTTCCGGGCATCCACTCGGAGTCCAGCGGGGGCGGCGGCAACGCCAACGTCACCGTTCGCGGCCTGCCGATTTCCGCCGGCGGTTCCCGCTACGTGCAGTTCCAGGAAAACGGATTGCCGGTTCTACTGTTCGGCGACATCGCTTTCGCCACGCCCGACATGTTCATTCGTGCCGACACAGGCATCGACCACCTGGAAGTGGTGCGCGGCGGCTCCGCTTCCACTATGGCCACCAATGCGCCGGGTGGCATCATCAACTTCATCACAAAGACCGGCGCTGAAAAAGGCGGCGCAGTCGGCTACACCCATACGTTCAAGCGTGACGGCGAAAACCGTTTCGACTTCAATTACGGCAGCCCCTTGGGCGAGAGCACCCGTGCCTTCGTTGCCGGCTACTTCAATACCCCGAGCGAGGGCGCTCGTAACGACTACAAGTCCTCGGTCAAGGGCGGCCAGATCCGCGGCAACATCACCCAGGATTTCGACGGCGGCTTCGTCCGCGTGAACTTCAAGCATCTGGACGATCACCAGCCGCTCTACATGCCGGCACCGGTGAACATCAGCGGCGGCAAGATCTCCACCATCTCCGGCATCGATCCCCGCAATGCGAGTTTCTATTCACCCTACTGGGTGAGCGACTGCACGCTGAACAAGGGCAACGGTACCACCTGCTCCAACGTCAACGACGGCCAGACCATTCAGTCGGATGGCATCGGCTTCGAGGCGGAATACAAGTTCGGCTCCGGCTGGAAGGTGGAAGACAAGTTCAACCATTCCGTGAACAAGGGGCGCTTCATCAGCATCTTCCCCGGCAACAACGTGGCTGCGGCCGCGCCTGGCAGCACCTACGCCACCGGCCCCAATGCGGGTCAGGCCTACACGGGCAACGTGTTCACGGCCACCGTGTTCAATACGTCCCTCGACAACCTCAACAACACGGTCAACGACTTCAAGGCCTCCAAGGTCTTCAATCTGGAAGATAACGCCAAGCTCACCAGCGTGTTCGGTCTGTTCTATGACGTGCAGAAGCTGGGTCTGACCTGGAACTTCAATCAATACACGATGCAGGCCACGGACAAGAATCCTGCGTTGATCAACAACGGCGGCGCATCCTACGTGGTGGCCCAGGGTACCAACGTCTGGGGCGGCTGCTGTACCCGCGCCATCGATGCTGAATACAAGACCACCGCGCCTTACTTCTCGCTCGCCTGGGAAAAGGGTGCCTGGAACATCGACGGCAGCATCCGCCGCGACACCCAGAAGGCATCGGGGACCTTCAATCAAGCCGTCGCCCAGACCTTCGTTGCGGCCAATGCGCAGAAAATCGACTACACCAAGGACCACAACTCCTACTCCTTTGGCGCCAACTATCGCTACACGCCCACCTTGGCGCTGTTCGGTCGCGTGAGCAACGGTGTTTCGTTCAATGCCGACCGCATCATGTTCAATGGCACCGCGCTGACTTCGAGCAGCATCGTGCCGATCAACGAGGTAGATCAGTACGAAGGCGGCTTCAAGTGGCGCTCCGGCGGCTTTAGCAGCTTCGTGACCCTCTTCCAAGCCAAGACCAAAGAATCCAATTACGACGCCACCACCCAGGTGTCGAGCGCCAACACCTATGACGCAAAGGGTGTGGAGATCGAACTGGGCTATCGCAGCGGCCGCTTCGGCATCACCGGCGGCGCCACGATCAGCGACTCCAAGGTCAAGGCTTCCAGCAATCCCGGCTTGGTCGGCAAGACTCCGAATCGTTTGTCCAAGCTGACCTACCAGATCACGCCGACCTACACCTTCGGCGACTACACGGTGGGCGCCAGCATCGTTGGCACGACAGCCTCCAAGGACGCGCAGACCACGCAGTTTGAAGCCACGCTGCCGGCCTATACGTTGGTCAACCTGTTTGGCGACTATCGTCTAGCCAAGGACACCACGGCCACCGTTGGTGTGAGCAATCTGTTCAATACCCTGGCCTACACCGAAAGCAACGATGGCCGTATGGCCGCCCGTGCGGCGAGCGGTCGCCTGATCAAGGTCGGCCTGAAATACGATTTCTGATCACCGCTTGATTCTCCACTTTGCCCCCCGTCGGTTCCCGCGGGGGGCATTTTTTTCAGATCAAGACTAGAGGAAGTTCCATGTCCGCCTCAGTTCTCCGTTCCACCAAAATCCTCGCCACCCTTGGCCCCGCCAGCAACACGGAAGGCACCATTCGCGCCCTGCATGAAGCGGGCGCGGACGTGTTTCGTCTCAACTTCAGCCACGGTAGCCACGACGACCACCGCCGCACGCTCGAAGCCATCCGCCGCGTGGAAGCCGCGGTAGGGCATCCCATCGGCGTACTGCTCGACCTGCAAGGCCCCAAACTGCGCGTCGGTACTTTCGCAGAGGGCAGCGTGCGTCTTGCCAAGGGTGATCGCTTCATCTTTGACAGGAACCCCGCACCGGGCGATACCAAGCGGGTCTGCCTGCCTCACCCCGAAATTTTCGCCGTTGTCGCCCCCGGACATCTGCTGTTGGTGGACGACGGCAAGATGCGCTTCAAGGTACTCAGCGCCAACGCCGACAGTATCGAAGCCGAAGCGCTTACCGACGGCACGGTTTCCAATCGCAAGGGCGTCAACGTCCCTTCTGCCGCCCTCGATTTATCTGCGCTATCTGACAAGGACAAGGCTGATCTTGCCTTCGGTCTTGAGCTGGGCGTGGATTGGGTTGCCCTCTCCTTCGTCCAGCGTGCCAAGGATTTGCACGAAGCCCGCGCCTTGATCGGCAACAAGGCTTTGCTCATGGCCAAGATCGAAAAGCCCAATGCCCTCGACGAGATCGACGACATCCTCGCCGCCGCCGACGGCATCATGGTTGCCCGCGGCGACTTGGGTGTAGAGCTGCCGCCCGAGGAAGTGCCCGCCATCCAAAAGCGCTTGGTGCGTTTGTGCCGCCACGCGGGCAAGCCCGTGGTGATTGCCACGCAAATGCTGGAATCCATGATCGGCGCCTCCAGCCCGACCCGGGCCGAGGCGTCCGACGTGGCGACCGCCGTGTACGACGGTGCCGATGCGGTGATGCTTTCCGCTGAGTCCGCGTCGGGCAGTTACCCCGTGGAAGCCGTGACCATGATGGATCGCATCGTGCGGCAAACCGAGCGTGATCCCCTGCAACGGCAACTGATGGAAGCGGTGGGAACCCATGCCCAGGCCAACGCCACCGACGCCATCGGCGCCGCGATCCAGAAAGTGGCAGAGGTACTTCCCCTCACTGCCACCGTAACCTACACCTCGTCTGGCAGCACGGCGCTGCGCATTGCTCACCAGCGGCCCCGTACGCCTATCCTCAGTCTCACCCCCAGCCAAGCCGTGGCCCGGCGTATGACGCTGGTGTGGGGCGTGCGTTCCCGTTGCAGCGATGATGTGTCTGGCACCGAGGATCTGGTGGACAGTGCCACCCGTTCCGCCACTGCCGAAAAACTGGTTCAACCGGGGCAGCCCTTCGTCGTGGTCGCCGGAATTCCGTTCGGCACGCCGGGTTCCACGAATCTGTTGCGGGTTGTGTGGCCGTGAGTCTGGCCATGAATCAAGCCCTATGAAGCAGGCTCCCTCTCCCCTCGTGGGATAGGGGGCTGAATTGAATTTCCTTTCCCTGTTTCGGAATACCCAACACCATGAAAACCAGCGACCAACTCCTGAATCTCTTCCCCAGTGAAGATGCCATCCCCGAAGACGTGCGCATCCTCTCCCCGATCCACCAGCGCGCCATCCTGCTCAACGGCGAGATGCAAATCTGGAAGGGCAAGACCCGTCCCGTGTACTCCCCCGTGCGCGTGCGCAAGGACGACAAGCTGACGCCGGTGGAACTGGGCAGTATCCCCGTCACCGGCACGGTCGAAGCCGATGCCGCCATCGCCGCTGCCGAAGCCGCCTGGGCCAATGGACGAGGCCAGTGGCCCACCATGTCCGTCGCCGAACGCATCGGCTGCGTGCAGAACTTCGCCAATCAGCTGGTGGCCCGCCGTCGCGAGATCGTCAATCTGATCATGTGGGAGATCGGTAAGAGCCTCGCCGACTCGCAAAAGGAATTCGACCGCACCATCGACTACATCCGTGCCACCGTCGAAGAACTCAAGCGCCTGGACAACTCCAACTCCCGCTTCGAGATCGTCGAAGGCACCATCGCCCAGATTCGCCGCTCGCCGCTTGGACTGGTGCTGTGCATGGGCCCCTACAACTACCCCATGAACGAAACCTTCTGCACCCTGATCCCAGCGCTGATCATGGGCAACGTGGTCCTGTTCAAGCCGCCCCGTTTCGGCGTGCTGCTCTACTACCCCATGCTCGAAGCCTTCCGTAGCGCCTTCCCTCCTGGAGTCATCAACATCGTCTACGGCGATGGTCATGTGGTCGTGCCCCACATCATGGGTTCCGGCAAGGTGAACGTGCTGGCCCTGATCGGCACCTCCAAGGTCGCCGACCAACTGAAAAAAGCCCACCCCAAGACCAACCGCCTGCGCGCTGTGCTCGGCCTAGAAGCCAAAAACGCCGCCATCGTCCTCCCCGATGCGGACATCGAACTCACGGTCAAGGAGTGCATCACCGGCAGCCTCAGCTTCAACGGCCAGCGCTGCACGGCCCTGAAGATGATCCTGGTGCACCAATCCATTGCCGACCAATTCCTGCGCCGCTTCAGCGAAGAAGTGGCCAAGCTGCCGATCGGCATGCCTTGGGAAAAGGGCGTGACGCTCACGCCGCTTCCTGAAATGGGCAAGGTCGACTACATGGCCGAATGCATCGCCGATGCCCAGGCCAAGGGCGCCAAGATCATCAATGCCGGCGGCGGCACATCGGTCGAGACCCTGTTCTATCCGGCGATCATGTTCCCGGTGACGGAAGGCATGAAGCTCTATCGCGAAGAGCAGTTTGGCCCGGTGGTGCCGGTGGCGCCCTTTGAGGACATCGAGACCGCTCTGGATTACGTGATCAGCTCCGACCATGGTCAGCAGGTCAGCGTCTTCGGCAACGATCCTGAACAGATCGCTTCCCTGGTGGATACGCTGGTGAATCAGGTGAGCCGCGTGAACATCAACTGCCAGTGTCAGCGCAGCCCGGACGTGTTCCCCTTCACCGGCCGTAAGGACTCGGCGGAAGGCACGCTCTCTGTGCACGACGCCCTGCGTTCCTTCTCCATTCGCAGCATGGTGGCTACCAAGCAGACCGAGCCCAACAAGAAGCTGCTCGATAGCATCGTGCTGGGCAACAAGTCCAACTTCATCAATACCCACTTCATTCTCTGATATGAGCGCGATCTCCCATGTACTCGGCCGCGAAATCCTCGACTCTCGCGGCAACCCCACGGTTGAATGCGAAGTGACTTTGGCCTGCGGCGCGCAAGGGCGTGCCGCCGTACCGTCGGGGGCCTCCACGGGTTCCCGCGAAGCCATCGAGCTGCGCGACAACGATCCGGCCCGATATGGCGGCAAAGGGACGCGCAAGGCTGTTGCTCACATCAACGGTGAGATTCGCGCAGCCTTGCTCGGGCTCGATGCGGTCGCCCAGTGCCTTGTCGACCACACCCTGATTGCTCTCGACGGCACCGAGAACAAATCTCGCCTCGGCGCCAACGCCCTCTTGGCCGTTTCGATGGCCGTGGCGCATGCTGCGGCTGCGGCCTGCGGGCTGCCCCTCTACCGTTACTTGGGGGGCGCTGGTCCCCTGCGCCTGCCGGTGCCCATGATCAACGTCATCAACGGGGGCGCCCATGCCAACAACAACCTGGACTTTCAGGAATTCATGATCCTGCCTATGAGCGCGCCTACATTCAGCGACGCCGTGCGCACGGGTGCCGAGGTCTTCCATGCTCTGAAGACGGTCATCGGTAGCCGCGGCATGAGCACAGCCGTAGGCGACGAAGGCGGCTTCGCGCCCTCGGTGGACAACAACGAAGCCGCCCTGGGCCTGATCCTCGAAGCTATCGAAGCCGCCGGCTACCTGCCGGGCAAGGACATCGCCCTCGGCCTGGACTGCGCCGCCTCCGAGTTTTACCGTGACGGCCGCTACCACCTGGCGGCAGAAGGCAAGGTTTTGACCAGCGGCGAGCTGGTCGACCAGCTCGCCGCTTGGTGCGATAAGTATCCCATTGTCACCATCGAGGACGGTATGGCGGAAGACGACTGGGACGGCTGGGCGCTGCTCACCGAGCGCCTGGGTAAGCGGGTGCAATTGGTGGGCGACGACCTCTTTGTCACCAACACCGCCATCCTGCAAAAAGGCATCACCCAGGGGATTGCCAATTCCATCCTGATCAAGGTGAACCAGATCGGTACCCTGACCGAAACTCTCGCCGCCATCGACATGGCCAAGCGTGCCGGCTACACGGCTGTTGTCTCCCATCGCTCGGGCGAAACCAGCGACACCACGATTGCCGACTTGGCTGTCGGTTTGTCTACCGGGCAGATCAAGACAGGTTCCATGAGCCGGTCCGACCGTGTGGAGAAATACAATCGCTTGTTGCGGATAGAAGATGCCTTGGGCACTAGCGCGAGTTTCGCTGGCCGGGCCGCATTTCCCCTAGCGAAGCAATGATGTCTAGTTGATGCTCGTCATTGCGGCGAACAATCTGCTGCACACGTGTCTCTGACAGCGGATTTTCGGCGCGAGGAGGGGGGCGTTGAACTGGTGCGGGCCGAGCATAGCCACAGCGATGTCCACGTGTCGGCGGAGCGGCTGATTCCCAGTATCGGAATTTCTATGTCATTCCGCCGATTTACAGCAGCCTATGGCGAATGAATGGCAAGACCGATGTGTCGGATAGTGTGTCTGCACCAGAGATTGCCCGGTGGGCAGCCGCCAAGGGATGCCCTCAAACGGAGGAAGCCGTGCAAATGTTCTGCGGTTTGCTTGGCAGCGTGGCAGGAAACTTGGCCTTGACCCTTGGTAGTCAGGGCAGTATCTACATTGGCGGCGGTGTCGTGCCGCGCCTGGGGCCTTTGTTCGACCGGGTGCTGTTTCGCCGCCGTTTCGAGGCCAAGGGGCGCTTTCAGGATTACCTGCGGGCGATTCCCACCTATCTAATCACTGCATCCTATCCGGCGCTGGCGGGCAGCGCGGCCTTGTTGGCCGCGCATGTGGGGGAACAGAGAACCGCTTAGGCTGCGGCTAGTTGCGGTAGATCGGCCAAAAACTCCGGCCCTTGCAACAGCAGGTCGCCGCTACGGCCCGGCACTTCGCCCCAGACGATTTCGTGGCGGGGCAGGGCGGCCAGGTCGAGGCCGTCGCGCAGGGTGTTGGTGCTGACCAGTTCGTAGCCTTGTTGCTTCCAGCCCAGAAGCAGCTTTTCAAAGACGGATGCCAGCTTCATGCCTTCCAGTTCTGCGTGGAGCGTGTAGACGTGGCCGGTGGCTGGGGCGTTGGCGGTGATGGAAAGCAGATGTTCGTGGACGTTGTCCTCCGTAATGCCGTCAACGCCGATCAGTTCGTCCAGGGTGGGCAGAGTGGTGGGCAATTGCGGGCAGTTGATGATCTCTCCGTCCCAGATGGGAATGAAGGGATGGGTGCCGCGCGTGTCGGAGGAATAGCGGAAGCCGTAACGCTGGGTCATGCGCAAGGCATGGTGGTTCATCTGCCAGCCGGCGGCGCCGTGGGTGGCGGGGGCCACGCCGAAGACCTTGGTGAAGCGGTCTATGGCCTGTTTCATTTCTTTCTCGGTCCAGGCCATGTCGGCATTGCGTACGCCGTCCTGCCATTTGATGTGGTCCCAGCAATGGATGCCCACTTCAAAGCCGGATTGCTTCACACCCTTGAGGATCTTGGCGCAGCTCTTGCCGATGTCCGGTCCCGGCAGCACCACGCCGTACATGAGCGTGAGCAGGCCGTAGTGGGACACGACGGAGGTGCGCGACACCTTTTTCATGAAGCCGGGACGGAACACGCGCTTGATGGCGCGGCCCGTGTGGTCGCGGCCCAGGGAGAAAAGGAAGGTGGCGTCCGCGCCGTGGCGGCGCAGGATGTCTACCAGACGAGGAACCCCTACCAGGGTGCCGCGATAGGTGTCGACGTCGATTTTGAGAGCGAGCTTCATTTAGAGAAGGAGATTGAGTCAGGGAAGGGGGGGAGGGAGAAGGGGGATGCCCCCTCACCCCGGCCCTCTCCCCCTGCCGGGGCAGAGGGAGAGTCTTTGCAACGAGAGGGATGGTTTTACCCTTCCCCCTTCACCCTTCTCCCTTCTCTTCAATCAGTCCATCAGCTTGCGGGCTTCGGCCACGTCGTTGCGGTAGGCCTCGAAGATGCCGCGCAGGGCGTCTTCGAAAGTGACGGTCGGTGCCCAACCCAGGTCTTCCATGGTGTTGGTGATCTTGGGCACGCGGTGCTGGGTGTCTTGATAACCCTTGCCGTAGTACTCGGCGGAGGTGGTTTCCAGCACCTTCACTTGAGCAACGCTGGTGGCGTACTCGGGGTACTGCTTGGCCAGATCCAGCATCAGGGTGGCCAGCTCGCGGATGGAGTAGTTGTTCTTCGGGTTGCCGATGTTGTAGATCTTGCCGTTGGCCACGCCGTCCTTGTTTTCGATGATCTTCATCAGGGCGTCGATGCCGTCGGACACGTAGGTGAAGGAGCGCTTCTGGGCGCCGCCGTCCACCAGCTTGATCGGCTCGCCGCGCACGATGTGGCCCAGGAACTGGGTGATCACGCGGGAAGAACCTTCCTTGGGGGTGTAGATGGAGTCGAGGCCGGGGCCGATCCAGTTGAAGGGGCGGAACAGGGTGTATTGCAGGCCTTCCTGCTGGCCGTAGGCGTGGATCACGCGGTCCATCATCTGCTTGGCGCAGGCGTAGATCCAGCGGGGCTTGTTGATGGGGCCGTAGACCAGGGGGGAGTTTTCCGGATCGAACTCGGGGTCCTGGCTCATGCCGTAGACCTCGGAGGTGGAGGGGAAAATCACGCGCTTCTTGTACTTCACGGCCTGACGGATGATCGGCAAGTTGGCTTCAAAGTCCAGCTCGAAAACGCGCAGGGGTTCCTTCACGTAGGTGGCCGGGGTGGCGATGGCCACCAAGGGCAGGATCACGTCGCACTTGCGGACGTGGTACTCGATCCATTCCTTGTTGATGGTGATGTCGCCTTCGAAGAAGTGGAAGCGATCATTGCCCAGCAGGTCGGCGACGCGCTCGCTGTTCATGTCCATGCCGTACACCTCCCAGTCGGTGGTGGCCAGGATGCGCTGGGACAGGTGGTGGCCGATGAAGCCATTGACGCCGAGGATCAGG
>DASUJA010000168.1:0-8213 GCA_036279515.1 Rhodocyclaceae bacterium
CGAAATCATGAAAGAAGGCATTCACCCGAACTACGTCGCTATCGAAGTGACCTGTTCCTGCGGCAACAAGTTCGAAACCAAGTCCACCAACGGCAAGCCCCTGCACATCGAAGTCTGCTCCGAGTGCCACCCGTTCTGGACTGGCAAGCAAAAGATCGTTGACACTGCCGGCCGCGTTGAACGCTTCCGTCAGAAGTACGGCAAGAAGGCCGCTGCTTAATCGCTGCCTTTCCGTACCTCGCATCGAAGAGGCAGCTCCGGCTGCCTCTTTTGCTTTGTACTCGGACAAACGTAAGCTCGTCACACCGGCGAAAGCCGGTGTCCAGTGCGAACGCCGACTGGATTCCGGCACCCCAAGGGCACTTCCTGCGGGGCTCTTTCGCCGGAATGACGGGCAAAGTTGCATTGCCCAATTGTCTGCTTGCCTAGTCGCCGTCTCGTTCCTACCTTAGTGCCGATGATCGACCGCCTCCGTCCCAGCCTGCCCCTCTCCATCTGGCCCCTTGGCCTGCTCTGCGCCGTCTACCTGCTGGCAGGTTTGCTCGGTCATGATCCCTGGAAGGTGGACGATGCGGTGCATCTGGGCGTGGCCTACGAGTTCGCCTACCACGGCGACTGGCTCTCGCCCCGCATCGTCGGCGATGCCTGGCTCTCCATGCCGCCGCTGTTCCATTGGGTGGCCGCCCTGTTCGGTCGCGCCTTCGACTTCGCCCTCGCCTTCCCGGACGGCGCCCGGCTTGCCACCGCCCTCTTCGGCGCCCTGCTCTTCCTCGGCCTGGGCCTCGCTTGCCGCCGCCTCCATGGCCGTGATGCGGCCCTCGGCGCACCGCTGCTTGCCTTGGGCACCGCCGGCCTGCTCATCCCCATCCACGAAGCCCAGCCCCTGATCGCCCTGCTCGCCGCCCAAGCCTTTCTCCATTACGGCCTGGCACGCATGGACGGCGAGGCCCTCAAGGGCGGCCTGATTGCCGGTATTGCCATGGCTGTGGGCCTGCTCTCCGTAGGCTCCCTCGCCGTGATTCCCATGGTGCTGCCGCCCCTGGCCGCCCTGCTCCACACTGCTTGGCGTCGCCGCGCCGGCCTGGGCGCCCTGCTGGCGCTGGTGCTTGGCCTTGCCTTGGCCACCCTCTGGCCTATCTTGCTGGCTTGGCATGAGCCGGAGCAATTTTCCCTCTTCCTCATCATTGAGAAAGCCAAGCTGACGCCCCTGCCTTGGTCCGCCGCAAATTTCCAGGACCATCTGGAATTGATGGCCTGGGCCTCCTGGCCTGTGCTCCCCCTGGCCCTTTGGGCAACCTGGAAGCATCGCCACAACCTGCGCAGCTCGGCCCTGTTCATTCCCCTGATCGGCACCCTGCTGGCCCTGGTGCAGGTCTTCGCCCTGGCCGAGCCGCGGCCCCTCAACCATCTGCTGCTGGTGGTGCCCCTCACCCTGCTCGCCGCCGCCGGTGCCGAAAAGCTACGCCGAGGCGCAGCCAACGCCTTCGACTGGTTCGGCATGATGACCTTCACCATGATCGCCGGTCTGATCTGGCTGGGAGGCATCGCCATCATGACCGGCGAGCCGGTGCGCGTGGCGCGCAACTTCACCAAGCCCGAACCCGGCTTCGTCGGCGAATGGTCCTGGCTGGCGGTGATCGCCGCCACGGTACTGACCCTGCTCTGGCTCTGGTCCCTGTGGCGCCTGCCCAAATCCCCCTGGCGCTCCAGCACTCATTGGGCCGCAGGCCTGACCCTCATGTGGAGCCTCCTGGCCTTCATGTGGATGCCCTGGCTGGATTACGGCAAGACCTACCGCCCTGTGGCCGACGGCATCGCTCAGGCCATGGGCGACAGCAACGAATGCGTCCTGGCCCGCAACTTGGGCGACTCCCAGAAAGCCTCCTTCCGCTACTTCACCGGCTTTGCGCCCCTGCCCTACACCAGCCGCAACAAGGAATGTGCTTGGCTGTTGATCCAAGGCCAAGCCTCCAACGAATACGCTCCCGGCGGCTGGCGCAAGGTGTGGGAAGGCGGCCGTCCCGGCGACAAGAACGAGAAGTTCCGGCTCTATCGGCGAAGCTGACCGAACGCCGGGACCTAGCAAAAGTCCCGGCTACCCACCTGCAAGCGCCCCATCAACGCCGTGTGATCCACCAAACGCTTGGCGATCAGGTGCACCACATCTCCCTCCCGCTGCACCACGCCCAGCACACCCAGTAGCGGCGCACTCAACAGCTCCTTGCGCTGCCGCTCCGCCAAACGGTTATGGACGATCACATTGAGCATGCCGCCCTCGTCCTCCAGGGTCAGAAAGATCACGCCCGTGGCCGTGCCGGGCCGCTGGCGACAGGTGATGAAGCCGGCACAACGGGCAGGCCGCTTGTTCTCGAACTGCCGCAGTTGCTCAATGCTCACGTAGCGCATCTGCGCGAGACGATCCCGCAGTAGCGCAATGGGATGGCGCCCCAGCGTCAGGCCCAGGCTGGCGTAATCGGCCACCAGTTCCTCGCCTTCGCTGGGCGCCGAGAGCGCGGGGGCGATTTCGCAAACCGTTTCCCGCAGCGGCACGCCCGCCAGCAAATCGCCCTGGACTTGAACCGGCGCCGCCGCCCAGGCCGCCTGACGACGATGCCCCGCCAGCGCCACCAACGCATTGGCCGCCACCAAGGCATCCCGATCCCTTTGCGAAAGATGCGCGCGGGCGGAGAGGTCCGCCACATCACGGAAAGGTGCGGCCCGCCGAGCAGCGGCGATGCGCTCGCTCGCCGTCGCGCTCAAGCCCTGAATCAGATGCAAGCCCAAGCGCACCTGCGGCAACGACGGCGGCCTACCTTCGCCCAGCACCAGCGTGCTTTCCCAATCGCTCGCCGTCACCTCCACCGGCAGCACCGTCACCCCATGGCGGCGGGCGTCCTGCACCAGTTGCGAAGCCGAGTAGAAGCCCATGGGCTGAGCGTTGAGCAGGCCCACCAGAAACGCCGCCGGATGGTGGCATTTGAGCCATGCAGACACATAGGCCAGCAGCGCAAAGCTGCTGGCGTGGGACTCGGGGAAACCGTAATCGCCGAAGCCCTGAATCTGACGGAACAAGGCCTCGGCGAATTCCACCGAATAGCCCCGTGCCAACATGCCCGCCATCAGCTTGTCGCGGAACGGCTCCAGCCCGCCGCGCCGCTTCCAGGCCGCCATGGCGCGGCGCAGCTGATCCGCCTCGCCGGGCGTGAAGCCCGCAGCAACGATGGAAAGCTGCATGGCCTGTTCCTGAAAGATGGGAACGCCCAAGGTCCGCTCCAGCACTGACTTCACGGCCTCGGTGGGATAGGTCACTTTTTCCTTGCCCTGCCGCCGCAGCAGATAGGGATGAACCATGTCGCCCTGGATCGGCCCCGGCCGCACCAGGGCCACCTCGATCACCAGGTCGTAAAACTCCTTGGGCCGCAGCAGCGGCAGCATGGCCATCTGGGCGCGGGATTCGATCTGGAACACGCCCACCGTGTCGGCCTTCGAGATCATCCGATACACGGCCGGATCTTCCTTGGGAATGTCCTGCATGGCGAAGGACGGCAGCCCCTTTTCCCACGCCACCCAAGCGAGCGAGCGGCGAATCGCGGTGAGCATGCCGAGCGCCAGCACGTCCACCTTCATCAGTTTCAGGGCGTCGATGTCGTCCTTGTCCCACTGGATGACGCAGCGGTTTTCCATGGCCGCGTTCTCGATGGGCACCAGCCGATCCAGCCGCCCCCGTGCGATGACGAAGCCGCCCACGTGCTGCGAAAGATGGCGCGGAAAGTTCATCAGCTGCGGCGCCAGCCACAACCACTTGGCGACACGGGGACTCTGCGCATCGAGCCCCACGGCGGCGAAGCGTGCCGGCCACTGATCCTGGTCGTCCCACCAGGCGAGGGATGCGGTCAAGGCATTGAGCTTGTCCGCGTCGATCCCCAGCGCCCGACCCGTGTCGCGCAGGGCCGAGCGGGTACGGTAGCGGATCACCGTCGCCGCCAGCGCAGCCCGCTCGCGGCCGTATTTGCCATAGATGTACTGAATCACCTCCTCGCGCCGGTGGTGCTCGAAATCCACGTCGATGTCCGGCGGCTCGTTGCGTTCCTTGGACAGAAAACGACCGAACAGCAGTGTGCCCCGCGCCGGGTCCACCTCGGTGATATGGAGCGCGTAGCACACCGCCGAGTTGGCGGCGGAGCCGCGCCCCTGGCAGAGAATCTGCCGCTTCCGGGCGTAATTGACGATGTCGTACACCGTGAGGAAATAGGGCTCGTACTCAAGCTCGGCGATCAGCGCCAGTTCCTCTTCCACCTGCTTGCGCACGTTGTCCGGCACGCCGTCGGGATAGCGTCTGCGCAAGCCCGCCTCCGTTTCCTGGCGCAGATAAGAAGCGGCAGTCATGCCGTGAGGCACCACCTCTTCCGGGTATTCGTAGCGGAGTTCGTCGAGAGAGAAAGTGCATCGCTCGGCGATCCGTAGCGTCTCCTCCAATAGCGTCGGCGGATAAAGCCGCGCCAGCCGTTGACGGGAGCGCAAATGCCGCTCGCCATTGGGGAACAGCGCCCAGCCCGCCTGATCCACCGTGGTGTTGAGACGCAGGGCCGTAAGCAGATCCTGCAAGGGCCGACGCGAACGGCCATGCATGTGCACATCGCCCATGGCGACCATCGGCAGCGCTACCGCCTCGGCCAACGCGGTGCAGCGGGCAAGACGCTCGTTGTCGTCGGCCTCCAGATGGCGCTCGAAAGCAATCCAAGCACGGCCGGGAAAGCGCTCCGTCAACCAGCGGCCATCCGCTTCCGTCGCCTCTGGGCCGGCGACCCACAAGGCCAAACAGTCCGCCACGCCCCAGCCCAAATCGCCCCGGGACAGCCGGTACGCGCCCTTCTCCGCCGCCTTGCGACCCAGAGTGACGGTGGCGGAGAGGTTGCCGTAGCCCTCCCGGTTCTGGGCCAGCAGCACCAGCTTCATGCCGTCGACCAAAGTGATTTCCGTACCGATCAGCAGCTTGATGCCCACTTTCTTCGCCGCCTCATGGGCCCGCACGACGCCGGCGAAAGAACACTCGTCGGTAATCGCCAACGCCCGGTAGCCGAGGGCCGCCGCCCGCACCACCAGCTCCTCCGGATGCGAAGCGCCGCGCAGAAAGCTGAAGTTGGAGAGGCAGTGCAACTCCGCGTAGTCGGGCAGCGCAAGAGACGCGGCGGCTTCGCTCACGCGAACACCCCATGCAAAAACCACCCGCCGGGCGAATGCCAATCCCGATAGATCCAGAGCCAGCGTTGGTCCGCCGCCAGGGCCACGTAGTAGTCGCGGCGCAGATCGCCGGGGCCGGCTTCGCCCTGATCCCACCAGCCCGATTCGATGCGCTCGGGGCCGGCGAGCAAAGTCAGCGGGCCGTCGCAATGGGGGCGCCCCTGGCACTCTAGGAGAAGTTGAGGCGCGGGTAAGAGCCAGAGAGGACGCGGCGCGAGGGGGAAAGATGCGGAGGCCGACACCTTCTGCGCGCCCACGGCAGCGTGGCGTGTGGAAGCTTCGGGGCGATGGTCCGCCGTCAGTGCCAAGCCATAGACCTGTGCCTCGCCCAGCCGCGCCCGCAGCCGATCTGCCAGCGCGGCCATGCCTTCCGGGCTTGCGCCGACCCGGGCGAAGAGCGGCTGGTTGTGGCCGGCCAAGGCTTCCACCGCATCGGCCTCAAGGCGCAGGGCGTCCACGGGAGCGGGCAGCTCGAAACGCCCCAGCCGCTCGCGCAGCACACCGGCCATGCGTTCGCCGTCGCGCAAAGGCTCGGCGAAACGCAGAGGCAGCACCGTCGCATCCATCCTGCGATGACTCAGACGCAGTCTGCATTCGCGGATGCCCGACTGCCGCACTGCGAGCCAGCCGGCGAGGGCCTGCACCAGCCGTCGCGCGGCAAAAAGCAGGGCCGATGCGTCCTCCACGTCGGCGGGCAGATCGAGTCCAAGCGCAAAGTGCTCGGGAAAGACGAAGGCCGGCCGCCCATCCGCCACCTCGCCGTAGGCGCGGCCCATGGCGGTCAGCGACTCGGGGCCGATGCGCCGAGCCAGGGCAGCCGAAGGCAGCCGCCGCACTTCGCCCAAGGTGCCGAGGCCGAAGCCGGCCAGACGCTCCACACTGCGGGCAGGCAGCTCCGTCGCCAGCGCGGTCAGGGGCAGGCGATCCAGCACGGCAGCGAGTTTTGCCTTGCTCACCAGCAAACCGTCCGCCCCAGCCAGGGTGAGCCACGCTGCGCCCTGAGCCGTGGGCGCAGCGGCATGGACCACGCGAAAGCCCTGCTCGGCCAAGCCGCTCAGGATGCGATCCAGCAACGCGGGCAAGCCGCCGAAGAGACGCAGACAGCCGCCGATTTCCAGCAGCAGCCCGTGGCCCGGCCAGAGCTTGACCTGGGGCGTGAAGCTGCCCGCCCAGCAGGCCAAGGCTTCGAGCACGGCCAACTCCCGCGCCGGGTCACGAGGCAGTAGCACGACGGCGGGCAGCAGCGAACGCACCAGCGCCGACTTCATGCCGCGCCGCACGCCCGCTGCCGCAGCGGCCTCGTCCCAAGCCACCGCCCGACTCTGCTCCAGCGCGACACGGACGGGAGTTAGCACTTCCTTCTGCCCAAGCTCCGCACCCCACGCCTGGCTTTGCACAGCCAGGGCACGGGGCGTTTTGCGACCCAAGCCCCCCCCTCACCCCCAGCCCCTCTCCCTCAAGGGGAGAGGGGGGCAGGTTGAGCCGCGATTGCGGCTCCAATGAATTCGGATGGGCGTCGAGGCACAGGTGCGGCAGGCGCAGGGCGAGCCACAGAGGTTCCATGGGAGCTTCCATGATGAGCACGCCACTTGGCAGGCCGGGGCACGGCCAAGTGCAGAGGTTGAGACAGGGGCGGACCGCGCCGCTTGAAGATGCGTACCGAAAGCCGGCCTTCGGCGCCGGCCTCTAATTGCAGGCGCAAGGGCGCAGCGGAGGATTGCTGAGCGGCACGGGCGGGCCGCACCAGAAACAGCGCACTGTGGCCCGCAGCAGCAGCCACCTGCAAGCGGCGCACCGCCTTGGCGTCGGCACTGGAGCTCCAGCACAACACGGCCGCCGGCGCATCGCTGGCGAGGCCTTGCTCCGCCGCCCAGAGCGCATCGAGAGCGGCTTGCTTCTTTGTGCCGTGAGCAGCATCAGGCGCCACCACCAACAGCCGCGCCAGGGCAATGCCTGCGGCAGCCCATGCCACCGCCTGGAGCGGATAAGGCGGCGCCACTGCGAGCAACCAGCCATCGTCTGCGCACAGCCCTCGCAAACCCGGCAGCAACAGACTCACCTCGCCGCAGCCTGCGCTGTCGCAAAGCAGCTCGGTCACCGCGCCCCGAGGCCAGCCGCCACCGGGCAGCTCCGCATCCAGGGCTGCGAAACCGCTGGACACGGTGGGCAACCCGCCGTCGGCGAAGTGCCCACCGCGCCAGACATCGGGCCGAGCCAACACCTCGGCAAAGGAAACGGCCTCCATCAGAACCCGCCCCTCTGGAATCCGTCGAGTAACTGTATAAACATACAGTTCATTATAAACAGCCGCCCGGATGGAACAAGCATGAGACCGAGAAAACCTGAACGCCAAAAACAGCGCGGCCGGGTCTGCACCTACAGGCACAGACCCGGCCGCGCTTTGAATCAATCGCAGACCGAGGAAGCCGTCGAAGATTTACATCTTCAGGAAGTGCTCCCGGTAATACTTGAGCTCTTCAATGGATTCGTAAATGTCCGCCAACGCCTCGTGCTTGCCACCCTTTTTGACACCCTTGGCGATTTCGGGTTTCCAGCGTTTGCACAGTTCCTTCAGGGTGGACACGTCCAGGTTGCGGTAGTGGAAGTAGTCCTCCAGCTTGGGCATGTAGCGGGCCATGAAGCGGCGGTCCTGGCAGATGGAATTGCCGCACATGGGCGACTTGCCTTGGGGCACGTGGAGCTTGAGGAATTCAAGCGCCTGGGCTTCCACTTCGGCTTCGGCCAGGGCGGAGTTCTTCACGCGGGTGATCAAGCCGGACTTGCCGTGGGTCTTCTGGTTCCACTCGTCCATGCCGGCCAGCACTTCGTCCGACTGATGCACGGCCCAGGCCACGCTCTCGGCGATGGTTTCCAGATTGCTGTTGGTGACCACCATGGCCAGTTCGATGATGCGGTCGGAGTCCGGGTGCAGCCCGGTCATTTCCATGTCCAGCCAGACGAGGGCGTTTTGA
>DASUJA010000169.1:0-21569 GCA_036279515.1 Rhodocyclaceae bacterium
GCGCGTGTAGAGGAAGCTCTCCTGGTGGTGCGCGAGGCACCACTTGGCCATGATCGAACCGCCGCGCGAGACGATGCCGGTCATGCGCCGCGCGGTAAGCGGCACGTAGCGCAGCAGCACGCCGGCGTGGATGGTGAAGTAGTCCACGCCCTGTTCCGCCTGCTCGATGAGGGTGTCGCGGAACATCTCCCAGGTGAGTTCCTCGGCGCGGCCGTCCACCTTTTCCAGGGCCTGGTAGATGGGCACGGTGCCGATGGGCACCGGGCTGTTGCGGATGATCCACTCGCGGGTCTCGTGGATGTTCTTGCCGGTGGACAGGTCCATGACCGTGTCGCCGCCCCAGCGGATGGACCAGGTCATCTTGTCCACTTCCTCGTTGATGGAGGAGCCCAGGGCGGAATTGCCGATGTTGGCGTTGATCTTCACCAGGAAGTTGCGGCCGATGATCATCGGCTCGGACTCCGGGTGGTTGATGTTGTTAGGGATGATGGCTCGGCCACGAGCGATCTCATCGCGGACGAATTCAGGCGTGATCTCCTCAGGAATGGCGGCACCGAAACGTTGACCGGGATGCTGGCGACCCAGCATGCGGGCCATCTTCTCGCCGGTGGGGCCGGCAGCGCGCAGGCTTTCCAGATAGGCGCGGCGATTGACGTTTTCGCGGATGGCTACAAATTCCATTTCCGGAGTGACGATGCCGCGACGGGCATAGTGCATCTGGCTCACATTGGCGCCAGCCTTGGCACGGCGGGGCTGGCGGTGCAAGCCGGGGAAGCGCAGGGCGGCGGTTTCCGCATCGGCGGCGCGTTCGCGGCCGAAGGCAGAGGTTAGGTCCGTCAGCAATTCGGTGTCATTGCGCTCCTCAATCCACTGCTGGCGCAGGGCAGGCAGGCCGGAACGGATGTCGATCTTGGCAGCCGGGGCCGTGTAGGGGCCGGAGCAGTCATAAACGAAAATCGGCGGATTCTTTTCCGCGCCCATGGCAGCGGAAGTGTCGCTCTGGCTGATTTCGCGCATGGGCACCTGAATGTCCGGGCGCGAGCCTTCTACGTAGATCTTTTTGGAGTTGGGTAGGGGCTGGATGGCCGCGGCGTCCACGTGGGCCTGGGCGGCGAGGAATTTTTCGTTTGCGTTCATGGGGTTGCTAAGTACGGGGCAAAAGTCTTGATTTGAGCCGGCCGAAGCTACCGGAAGCGGCCTGGCAATGCAACCTTGCTGTACACAAGGCTAAAGTCTTTATGGACTATGCCGTTGACCCGAAAACGATAAAAAGTACGGGAGTTCCGAAATGCGCCTTCATCACGTCAGCCCATGGACAACCATTGTGGCAACCTCAGGGGCAACCCTTGGGGTCGCCATTGCCCTGGCTTTCGCGGCCATGCCGGCAGCTGCCGTGCAAGCCCAATGGCAGAAGGTAGGTTCCGGCCACGGGGAAACGGTCTTCATCGACGTGGGGCGCATAGCGCTGGCCGACAACGGGCGCATTCAGGCATGGTCCCGTCTCGCTCTGGCAAGGCCCGTAGACGACGCCGAAAGCGGTGAGGCCTACAACCTAGTGGAAGTGCTCAACAGCTATGACTGCGCCAGCGGCCGCTATGCGCCGGTGAAACGCATCTTCCTTCATGGCGACAAGATGCTGAAAGTGGAGCCGGTGTATTCGGCCAAGGATCAGGCCGCGACCCCCGGCCCCGATGCCGCGCTGGTAAAGGAAGTCTGTCGCAACCGTCCGGCCGTTGCCCTGCTGCCGAAAAAGGATTCCGCTGGCAAGGCCGCACCTGCGGGGGATGCCAAGTTCTCGGTGATGCATGCGGAGCTGGTGACGGAAACCAAGGAGCCCGTCAAATCCACCAAAGTTGTGGCAGTCGCCGACAAACCCGCAGATAAGCCAGCGGACAGCGGCCGCATCGAGCCTAAGCGGATGATCGATCTGCCTAAGATCGACAAGTCCCAGGTGGAAAAGCCCTCGGATGCCAAGCCGGCGGAGAAGGGCGCAGAGAAGCCCGCTTCCGATAGGGACAAGGGGGCGACGGAGAAGGAAAAGGCCTCCGCCGACAAGGACAAGATCCGAAGCACTCCCGGCCCGGTGGACTCATCCCTGAGCGGCATCGACAAACACACACGGGAATTGGCGCTCGCTACCACCGGCCCGCGCCGGATCGTTCGCCGGAAGCCTGCGCTTAAGGACATTGAGCCCGCCGTCGTCGAACACGCCCATATTCACTGGAGCTACGAAGGCGAAGGCGGCCCCAACAACTGGGCCAAGATCGACGATCAGAACGCTGTGTGTGGAAGTGGCAAGCGTCAGTCGCCTATCGATATCGCCGATGGCATCCGGGTTGATCTGGAAACCATCAAGTTCGACTACAAGCCCACCCTGTTCCGCATCGAAGACAACGGCCACACCATTCAGGTGACGCCGGCCGACGGCAATACCATCAAGGTCATGGGGCGTACCTATGAGCTGAAGCAGTTCCACTTTCATCGTCCCTCGGAAGAGAAGGTGAACGGCAAGCGCTTCGATATGGTGGTGCACTTGGTGCACAAAGACGACGACGGCAATATCGCCGTCGTGGCCGTGCTGCTGGAAAAGGGCGAGGCGGAACAAGGCGTGATCCAGACTCTTTGGAACAACATGCCTTTGGAAACAGGCCAGAGCTTGACGCCCAGCACTGCCATCGACCTCAACCGTCTGCTGCCGGCTGACCGGGCCTATTACACCTACATGGGCTCCCTGACCACGCCGCCTTGTACCGAGGGCGTGTTGTGGATGGTGTTCAAGCAACCGCTGGTGGTTACGCAGGATCAGGTGAACATCTTTTCTCGCCTTTATCGCAACAATGCTCGGCCCGTTCAGCCCAACTTCGGCCGGCTAGTGAAGGAAAGCCGGTAAGACTCTCGGTCCGGCTGTTCCAAGCGTCCATAAAACCCCGGTTTTGACCGGGGTTTTATTTGCGTTGACTACTAACTGACTGGTTAGTTAGTATCTCGACCATGCTTTCAAAACCTCTATCTCTGCTCAAGTCCCTCTGCTGCCCGCTCGAAAAGGAAGGCGCCGCTTCGCGCCCCCGCCAGCGGCGCAAGGAGGCCCGTCCTGCCGAATTGATGGCAGCCGCGTTGGATCTCTTCGTGGAGAAGGGCTTTGCCGCCACGCGATTGGATGACGTGGCTGCTCGGGCGGGGGTCACCAAAGGCACCCTCTATCTGTATTTCGATAGCAAGGAAGCCTTGTTCAAGGCCGTTGTGGAAAACGGCATCGTGCCGATCATTGACGAGGCTCTGCGGCAGCTGGAGGAATACCAGGGCAGCATGGCTGATTTGCTGGCCGACATGATTCAGCGGTGGTGGCGCGATCTTGGTGCTACCCCGTTGGGCGGCATTCCCAAACTGATTGTCAGCGAAGCGGGCAATTTCCCCGAGGTGGCGGCTTACTACCACGAAGCCGTGATCCAGCGAGGAGAGCGGCTGATCAAGGGCATTCTGCTCGCCGGTGTCGAGCGGGGCGAGTTTCGTTCCATCGACGTGGAAGCCGCCTACCACGTCGTCATCGCCACAGTTCTCATGCTGGTGATCTGGCGCCACTCTTTTGCTGTCTGCGGCGAAGGCATCGATCCCGACCGCTATCTCGCCGCAAACATTGACCTAGTCCTCAACGGGCTGCGCAACTCCACGGAATCCTGATCATGAACAAACGGCTAATTTGCTCTGCTGCACTGATCCTGTCCGCTTGCTCCCAGCCGGTGCCTCCGCCAGCGTTACCGACCTTGGTGAAGGCCGTGACTGTTGGCAGTGAAGCCAATGCAGGTGGGCGCGAATACAGCGGCGAAGTGCGGGCGCGACATGAAACGCAGCTCGGCTTCCGTCTTGGCGGAAAAATCATTGCCCGTTTGGTGGATGCGGGCGCCACGGTGAAGGCCGGTCAAATTCTGGCCCGCCTGGATGGCGCCGACACCGCACAGCAGCAGATTCAGGCCGATGCACAGAGAATCCTGGCAGAGGCGGAGTTGCAGCGCTACCGTGACTTGAAGCAAAAGAATTTCATCAGTCAATCCGCCCTGGATTCCAAGGAAGCTACCTTCAAATCCGCTGCGGCTCAGGCGGCGTTGGCCCATAACCAATCGGCCTATACCGCCCTTACCGCGGATAAGGACGGTGTGATTGCCGCCGTACTGGCCGAGCCGGGCCAAGTGGTGGCAGCCGGTCAAGGCGTCATGCGCTTGGCCCAGAACGGCGAGCGGGAAGTGGCGGTAAATATTCCCGAAGACGCCATCGCCGGCCTCAAGCCCGGTGCCGAGGCTGAAGTCACCCTGTGGGCAGATGGCAACCGCGTGCTGAAGGGGCGCCTGCGTGAACTGGCGCCAGCCGCCGATCCGGCCACGCGCACCTACCCAGCTCGCATCTCCCTGCCGGACGCGAACAGTCAAATGCCCCTGGGCCTTTCCGCCACGGTGCGTTTCAGGACTGCTGCCACCGGCATCGTAGCGATTCCGCTCACTGCCGTTTTCCAGCAGGGGCAGCAAACAGCCGTGTGGATCATCGGCAAGGACGAGGTGGTGACCCTGCGCCCAGTAACCATCGCACGCTACGGCGATCGAGATGCCTTCGTCACCGCCGGTCTTGCTGTCGCTGACCGGATCGTAGGGGCGGGCGTGCACAAACTGCACGAAGGCGAAAAAGTGCGTCTGGCCGACGTGCGTTAAGGCGAGCTGGCGATGAAAAAAATCAACCTATCCGCCTGGGCGCTGAATCACGGTCAGATGGTGGTGTACCTGATGGTCGCCCTGATCCTGGGCGGCGTGATTTCCTTCGCCAAACTGGGCCGGGGAGAAGACCCTCCCTTCACGATCAAGGTCATGGTGGTGCGCACCCTCTGGCCTGGCGCGACGGTGAAGGAAGTGGAAACTCAGCTTACCGAGCGGATTGAAAAGAAGCTCCAGGACACGCCGTGGGCTGACGTGCTGCGCTCCGCTTCGCGGCCGGGCGAATCCCTGGTGTTCGTCCAGCTCAAGGACTACACGCCGCCCAAGGAGGTGCCGGATGCTTGGTACCAGGTGCGCAAGCAGTTGAACGACATCCGCGGCACCCTGCCCGACGGCGTCGTGGGCCCCTTTCCCAACGACGAGTTCGGCGACGTGGACATCCTGATCTACGGACTTACGGGAGACGGCTACAACTTGGCCGAACTGCGCCGCTATGCCGACGACATGGCGCGAAGCCTGCGTCAGGTCAAGGATGTGAAAAAGATCGAGATGATCGGCGTCCAAGAGGAGCGCATTAACGTCGACATCGCCCCGGCGCGCTTGGCCTCGTTAGGCCTTACGCCGAAGCAGATCAGCACCGCGCTCCAGCAGCAGAACGCGGTGGCGCCCTCCGGATTCGTCGAGACCGAAAGCGACCGCATCCAGATCCGCGTGTCGGGCCGCTTCGATAGTGTGGAATCGGTCAGTGCGACGCCCCTGTCGGTGAATGGTCGCGTCATTCGCCTAGGCGACATCGCCAAGGTGAGTCGTGGCTTCGTCGATCCTCCGTCACCGCAAATGCGCATCAAGGGCCAGCCCGCCGTGGCCTTCGGCGTGGTAATCGCCAAGGGCGGCAACGTGCCGGAACTGGGCGAGCGGGTGGGCAAGCGTGTCAAGGAACTCCAAGCGGATTTGCCAGCGGGCGTAGAGGTCCATGTGGTGGCTGACCAGCCGGAGGTCGTGCGTTCCTCCATCGAGTTGTTCGTCCATTCCCTGGCCGAGGCCATCGTCATCGTGTTGGCGGTGTCCTTCCTGAGTCTGGGCCTCCGGACCGGCATGGTGGTGGCGCTGTCCATCCCTATCGTGCTGGCGATGACCTTCCTCGCCATGAAACTCTTTGGCATCGACCTACAGCGCATCTCCCTCGGCGCACTGGTGATCGCTCTAGGCCTGCTGGTGGACGACGCCATCATTGCGGTGGAAATGATGGTGGTGAAGATGGAGCAGGGGTGGGACCGATTCAGTTCGGCGACCTTTGCCTACACTTCCACCGCGTTCCCCATGCTGACCGGAACGCTTATTACCGCTGCCGCCTTCCTGCCTATCGCCTTCGCTCAATCGGCGGCGGGGGAATACACCTTTTCCATCTTCGCCGTGGTCACCATTGCATTGTTGTCCTCCTGGATTGTGGCCGTCGTATTCACGCCCTGGGTCGGTCACAAATTGCTCGATCCGGCTGCACTGATCGCCAAAGCTCAAAAGCACGGTGAGGACATTTACGACACGCCCTTCTACCGCCGCTTTAGAGCACTGGTGGAATGGTGTCTGACCTATCGCTGGCGCGTTATTGCAGCCACGGCGGGTGCCTTCGTGATTTCCCTCGCCCTCTTCGGCTTCGCCGTGCAGAAGCAGTTCTTCCCCGCATCCAGCCGTCCTGAACTGTTGGTGGATGTATGGCTGCCCCAGACGGCTTCGATCAAGGCGTCCAGCGCGGAAGCCGAGCGAGTGGAGGCCTTGCTGGCCAAGCAGCCCGAGGTGGAAACCTTCTATACCTACGTAGGCAACGGCTCGCCCCGTTTCTACCTGCCCCTCGATCAGCAACTATTCAGCGACAACTTCGCGCAGATCGTGGTGGTCGCCAAGGATGTGGAGAGCAGGGAAAGTCTGAAGGCTAGGCTGGACGGTATGTTTGGCGGCGGCGATCCCAGTTGGAGCCATTTGCGTGTTCGTACAGGACGCCTGGAAAACGGACCTCCTGTCGGCTATCCGGTGCAGTTTCGTGCCACGGGCCCGGATGCAGACGTGGTGCGCGGCATCGCATTGCAGGCGGCAGAGGTCATGCGGACTCACGCAGGTTTGCGCGACGTGAATCTGGATTGGAACGAGAAGGTCAAAAGCGTGAAGGTCCTGGTGGATCAGGAGCGCGCGCGGGTCTTGGGCGTCAACAGCCAGGACATTGCCCTCACGCTTCAGGCCTGGCTCAACGGCGCCGCCATGACCCAATACCGGGAAGGGGATCGCAGCATCGACGTGGTGTGGCGCGCGGGGCGTGAGAACAAGGGCCAGCCCATGGAGCAATTGCCGGAACTGGACATTGTTTCCGCGAGCGGCACCCATGTGCCCTTGGCCCAGGTGGCCAAGCTGGTGCCGAGCCTAGAGGACGGTGTCATCTGGCGTCGCAATCGACTGCCCACCATCACCGTGCGCGGCGATTTGGCTGATCCCAAAGTGCAGGCGCCGACCATCTCCACGGCACTACAGCCCAAGATCAACGAACTAAAGGCCAAGCTGCCCGCTGGCTACACCATCGAAACCGGCGGGGCCATCGAAGAATCGGCCAAAGGCACGGAGTCCATCATCGCGGTCATGCCCCTGATGCTTTTCACCGTGGTGACCTTGCTGATGATGCAGTTGCAGAGCATCAGTCGCACCATCATGGTGGTGCTCACCGCGCCCCTGGGACTGATCGGTGTGCTGCTGGGGCTGTTGGCCTTCCATGCGCCATTTGGCTTCGTCGCCAACCTCGGCGTGATCGCCCTGCTGGGCATGATCATGCGCAACTCCGTCATCCTCATCGACCAGATCGGACAGGACGAAGCGGCAGGCTCCAGTCGTTGGGATGCGGTGGTGAATTCCACCGTGCGCCGCTTCCGCCCCATCGTGCTGACGGCGGCGGCGGCCATTCTCGCCATGATTCCCCTGACCCGGCAGGTGTTCTGGGGCCCCATGGCCATCGCCATCATGGGCGGATTGATCGTCGCAACGGCGCTCACTTGCCTGTTTCTGCCCGCGCTCTATGCGGCTTGGTTCAAGGTCCGGCGGGAGCAGGGCTAAAATGCGCCCCTTTCGTCGTTGCCTTGGTTGCAAGGCATATTAGAATAGTCTGATATTTGGAGCCGCCATGAATTTTGAACAAGCCCATTTCAATATGGTTGAGCAGCAGATTCGCCCCTGGGACGTTCTGGATCCCACGGTGCTGGATCTGTTGATGCTGGTGAAGCGCGAGGATTTCGTTCCTGCTGCGTATCGCATCTTTGCGTACTCCGATACCGAAATCCCGCTGGGCCAGGGCGCTTCCATGCTGAAGCCCGTGATCGAAGGTCAGGCCCTCCAGGCTCTGCAACTGAAAAAGCACGAAAAGGTTCTCGAAGTGGGCACCGGCACCGGCTACATGGCCGCCCTGCTGGCAAACCACGCGCAACAGGTCTGGTCCGTGGAAATCGATCCTGCTCTGGCAGAACAAGCCCGCGCCAACCTGCGCAAGGTCGGCATCGACAACGTGACCGTGGAAGTGGGCGACGGTCTGCAAGGCAAGCCCGCCGAAGCGCCTTTCGACGTGATCATGGTCTCCGGTGGTGTGGCCGAAGTGCCCCAGGCTCTGTTGGATCAGCTCAAGGTCGGTGGTCGCCTGTTCGCCATCGTGGGTGACTTCCCCATCATGGAAGCCCGTCTGATCACTCGCGTGGACGAAACGAATTTCCGCAGCGTGAATGTGCTGGAAACCCACGCCGACATGCTGAAGAACGGCGCTGGCAAGCCCAAGTTCAACTTTTAACTTTTGACCGCCACCATGGAACAACTTAGCCCCACCGGCCTCAAGGAATGGCTCGACGACTCGGCGCGTAGCAAGCCGCTGTTGCTCGACGTGCGCGAGCCCCAGGAGTTTCAGCATTGCCACATCGCGGGCTCGAAGCACATTCCCATGAGCACCATTCCGGCCCGGGCGGGCGAGTTGCCCAAGGACGAGGACATCGTGGTGATCTGTCACCACGGCGGCCGCAGTTTCCAGGTGGCCATGTTCCTGGAGCAGCAAGGCTTCACGCGGCTCCACAACCTCAATGGCGGCGTCAATGCCTGGTCTGTCCAGGTCGATCCCGCCATGCCCCGCTACTAAGAGGCAGCGTCAAAATGTCGAGGGAGTGGATGTCGGCCCCCTCTCCCCTTGCGGGAGAGGGTTGGGGTGAGGGGTAAAGCACGCGGCAGGAGGCCCCCCTCACCCTGTCCCTCTCCCACGAGGGGAGAGGGAACCCAGTTTTCAGTCTCTACGAAGTTTTAAGACAGTTACCAAGACCATTGCACCATCCCCAAGACGGAGAGCGTATGAAAGCAAAACCCCTGGTTCGAGCCCTGTTCCTGAGCTTCCTGGCTCACGGCGCAGCCCAGGCAGCGGACCTTCTCACCGTCTATCGGGATGCGGTCGGCTACGACGCCTCCTTCGCCGCTGCCAAGGCCACAGCCGTGGCCGGACGTGAAGCCATTCCTCAGGCGCGGGCCGGGCTGCTGCCCAACATTGGCTTCTCAGCCAATGCCATGAAGAACGACATCACCGGCACGGTGAAGAGCTCGCCCGAGCGCAATGTAGCGGCCTACTACCCTAGCCACGGCTGGACTGTGAGCCTGACCCAGCCCCTCTTTCGCTGGGATCGCTGGGCCGGCTACAACCAAGCCGAGGCGCGTGTGGCACAGAGTGACGCTCAGTACGCCCTGGCCAAGCAGGACCTGATCGTGCGAGTGGCTCAGGCCTATTTCGACGTGCTCCAATCCAACGAAGCGCTGGCCGCCTCCATCGCCAACAGCAAGGCCATTGCCGAGCAACTGGAAGAGGCCAAGCGTTCTTTTGAAGTGGGCACCAAGACGGTGGTGGAAGTGCATGATGCCCAGGCCCGCTACGATCTGGCTCGTGCCCAGGAAATCGTCGCCGCCAACGACCAGGCAGTGAAGATCGAGCAATTGCGTCTGGTGACGGGCAAGACTTACGGTAGTTTGAAGGACTTGAAGCCCAAGCTGGTGATTCCGCGCCCCCAGCCCGATAACGCAGAGCAATGGGCAAGCAGCGCCGAGCAAGGTTACTTCGGCGTTCAGGCCGCCCAGGCCCAGTACAACGTGGCAGATTCGGAAGTCTCTCGTCAGCGGGCCGGCCATCTACCGACGCTGGATTTTGTGGCGAGTCGTGGCAATGCCTATCAAGGTGCCAACATCACCACGGGTTTCGGCTCCGACATCACGTCCACGGTGGTGGGCGTTCAGTTGAGCATTCCCATCTTCTCCGGCGGCGCGGTGAATTCCGCCGTGGATCAAGCGTCCGCCCTCAGGGACAAGTCCGCAGCCGATCTCGACTATGCCAAGCGCAACGCGGCTTTGTTGGCGCGTCAATCCTATCTCGGCGTGTCTGCGGGGTTGGCCCAGGTACAGGCCTTGGAAGCGGCATTGATTTCCGCCCAGTCCGCCTTGGACTCCAATAAGTTGGGATTTGAAGTGGGCGTGCGTACCAACATCGACGTGCTCAATGCCCAGAGCCAGTACTACGACACGGTGCAGAAGCTGAAGAAGGCGCGGCTCGATACCCTGGCGGCGCTGCTCAAACTGCGCGGCGCAGCGGGCACGCTGGATGACACCGACCTGGAAGCCATCAACGGTTTGCTTGAGTGAGTATGAGCAGCCGAACCTGTCTCGGTTTCACGGCTTAACGGCACTTCTCAAATCCTCGCTACTCGGCGAGGATTTTTTCTATCCAGCGTAGGGTTCGTGTCGTGGCGCCCCGATGTTTGCTGGTGAAGCCGAGGCCGGCAAGTGCCATGGCGTCACGCCGGGCCGAATCGGCCAGCAGGGCCAAGGCTTCTTTCACCATTGCCGCCGCATCGCCCACCATCAGGGCGGCACCCGCAGCGTGGGCGTCTGCCGCAGCTTGGGCGAAGTTGTAGGTGGAGGGGCCGAGTAGCACCGGCTTGCCTACGGCGCAGGGCTCGATCAGGTTCTGGCTGCCGAAATCCAGCAGACTGCCGCCGATGAAGGCCACGTCGCAGGCGGTGTAGTAGGCGAACATTTCCCCCAGGCTGTCGCCGATCCAGACTTGGGTGTCGGCGGCAACAGGCGCGTCGTCGGAGCGTTGTTGCACGCGGAAGCCCATCGCACGGGCGAGCGCAGTGACTTCGGCGAATCGCTGGGGATGGCGGGGCACGATCAGGAGCAGCGCATCGCCGGTAGCGGCCTGCTTCCAGGCGTCGAGCAGCAGCGTCTCTTCGCCCTCACGGGTGCTGGCACAGAGTAGCACCGGGCGCTGACCGATGCGGGCGCGGAAGGCTTCGCCCTGTTGCACTTGCTCATCGGGCACGGTCACGTCGAACTTGATGTTGCCCGTCACTTCCACTTTTTGCGCGCCCAGATGGCGCAGACGATCCGCGTCGGCAGGCGCCTGGGCGGCGACGCCGGTGAGGCGGCCCATGGCTTCGCGCACCAGGGTAGCCAGCCGGTCGTAGCGATTGGCGGAACGCTGGGAGAGGCGTGCGTTGGCCAGCAGCAAGGGGATACCTTGCTGGGCGCAGTTGCTCACCAGATTCGGCCAGATCTCCGTTTCCATGATGATGCCCAGGCACGGCTGCCAGTGCTTGAGGAAGCGGCTGACTGCTCCCGGATAGTCGTAGGCCAGATAGCAACGCTCCACTTGGTCGCCGAACAGGGACACGCAAGTCTCGCGGCCCGTGGGCGTCATGTGGGTGAGCAGGATGGCGTGGTCCGGGTAACGGGCTTGCAGCGCCTGCACCAGAGGCTGGGCGGCACGGGTCTCGCCCACGGACACCGCGTGTATCCAGATCAGCGGCTTGCTGTTGCGCCGGGTCGGATAGCGGCCAAAGCGTTCGCGCCAATGGCCCAGATACTCCGGCTGCTTGCGACTACGCAGCAGCAGATGGAGCATGGCCCAGGGCATCAGCAGATACAGGGCCAGGGTGTAGAGCCGGCGGGAAAGGGTCATGGGCGCGGTGCAGGTGTCAGTCGGTGAAGGGCTGCGAGCACGTCGTCGGTGCTGGGGACTTGGTTGCGTCCGCCCAGATTGGTGGCGAGGTCGCCTGCATATACGCCGGTGAGAGTCGGTTCGGAGCCGGTGAAGATGGCCGCCGTGGGCCGATGCAATGCCGCCGCCAGATGGGTGAGGCCCGTATCCACGCCGACGACTTGCCGCGCACCGGCGAAGAGGCTGGCCAGTTCCTTGAGTCCCATGGCCGGCGCCACGACTGCGCCCGGAATGGCAGATGCGATGCGGGTTGCCCGCTCTCGCTCGCGGGCGCTGCCGGCGGGTAGGACACAGGCCAAGCCTTGGGCGTGGAGCGTCTTGCCGAGCGCAATCCAGTGATCCTCGGGCCAGAGCTTGTCGTCGCGGGAGGTGGCGGTGAGCAGTACGGCGTAGGGGGCGGGCAGCCAATCCGCTGCGAGCGGTTCGGCGCTGATGCCGTAGTCGAGGGAGTCGGTCTCAAGGGAGTAGCCAAGCGCCGCAGCGGCCAACTGCCGGTTGCGTTCCACCGCGTGCGCGTTGCGGGGAATGGCATAGCCCTTGTCGTAGAAACGGGCAGCGATGGGCTCCCGAACGGCATCCTTGTCGTGGCCACAACGGCGGCCTTCGGGTGCAAGGCGCGCAGTGCGGGCCAACAAGGCGCTTTTCAGCAGCCCCTGAGTGTCCAGCACCAGATCGTAGCGCACGGACCGGAGGGAATGCTTGAACGCGCCGATCTCCTGCCAAGTGGAAGAGGACAGGACCGCCTTGCGCCAGCGGCGGATCGCGACGGGGATGACCCGGCCCACGGCAGGATGCAGCCGCGGCAGGTCGATGAAGTTTTCTTCCACCACCCAATCAATGCGCGCGTTGGGGAAGTGCCTCCGGATGTCGGTCGCCACGGGCAGATTGTGAATGACGTCGCCCAGAGACGAGGTTTTGACGAGGAGGATGCGCATGGGCCTAAGGCGGGCTGGCCGAGGTGGCCGTGGGGTGTCCGGTAGAATCGCGGGAAGCCCAGAATTATAGCCACCCCATGACAAGCGGCCGCCTCCCTCTCTCAGCTGTACTGATTACCAAGAACGCCGTCAGCCAACTCCGGCCTTGCCTGGAGAGCCTGTCGTTTTGCAAAGACGTGGTCGTGGTGGATTCCGGCAGCATCGACGGCACCCGCGATCTGGCCCAGCGACTGGGCGCGCGGGTGATCGAAGCCAACTGGCGAGGCTTCGGCCCCCAGAAGCAGTTGGCTGTCGAGCACGCCAAGTACGACTGGGTGCTGTGCATCGACGCCGACGAACGGGTGAGCGACGCGCTACGCGCTTCCATCGCCGCCGCCCTTGAGCAGCCTGCTTTCCAGGCTTGGCGCTTCCCCCGCTGCAATCGTTTCATGGGTCGCTATCTGCGTCACGGCGAGGGCTACCCGGATTTGAGCCTGCGCCTGTTCCATCGCGCCCACGCCCGCTGGTCCGATGACCTGGTTCATGAAAAGGTTTTGTGTGACGTGCCTGTGGGGCGCTTGAAGGGCGATTTGCTCCACGATTCCGCCGACACCCTGGACGGCTACCTGACCAAGCAGAACCGCTACACCACCCTCGCCGCCGAGGAGGCTTTGGCCCGAGGCAAGAAGGCCCCCGTCACCAAGATGCTGCTTTCGCCGATGTTCCGCTTCATCAAGTTCTACCTGTTGCGCAGAGGTTTTCTGGATGGCGTGCCTGGACTAGTTCACATCCTCATCGGATGCCAGAACAGCTTCACCAAGTATGCGAAAATGCGCGCTTTTCTGGCGGACAAGCAATGAAGATTCTCGTCACCGGCGCTGCCGGATTCATCGGCATGCACGTCTGCGAGCGCCTGCTCGCCCGGGGTGACGAAGTGGTTGGCATCGACAACCTCAACGATTACTACGACGTTTCCCTCAAGGAAGCGCGTCTCGCCCGCCTCACGCCCCACGCCAATTTCCGTTTCACCAAGCTCGACATTGCCGACCGTACCGGCATGGCGGAACTGTTCGAGAAAGAGCGTCCCGAACAGGTGATCCACCTGGCCGCCCAGGCCGGCGTGCGTTACTCCATCAAGAATCCCCACGCCTACGCCGACAGCAATCTGATCGGTTTCGTGAATGTGCTCGAAGGCTGCCGCCAGCAGCAAGTGAAGCACCTGATCTATGCCAGCAGCTCCAGCGTCTACGGCGGCAACACCAAGGTGCCCTTTTCCGAGCACGACAACGTGGATCATCCCATCAGCCTCTACGCCGCCACCAAGAAGGCCAACGAGCTGATGGCCCACACCTACAGCCATCTCTACGGCCTACCCACCACCGGCCTGCGCTTCTTCACGGTGTACGGCCCCTGGGGCCGGCCCGACATGGCCTACTTCAAATTCGCCAAGGCCATCCTCGCCGACCAGCCCATCGACGTGTACAACCACGGCAAGATGCAGCGGGATTTCACCTTCGTGGACGACGTGGCCGCCGGCGTGGTGCGCATGCTCGATTGCCTGCCCGAAGCAGACCCCGCCTTCAATACGGAGTCTCCCGACCCAGCTCGCAGCAATGTGCCCTATCGCCTGTTCAACATCGGCAATCACCAGCCGGAAGAACTGATGGTGTTTATCGGCGCCTTGGAAAAAGCCCTGGGCCGCGAAGCGAAAAAGAACTTCCTGCCCATGCAGGACGGCGACGTGCCCGCCACCAGCGCCGATGTTTCCGAGCTGCAAAAAGCTTCCGGTTTCGCGCCTTCGACGCATATCAACGAGGGCATCAACCGTTTCGTGGCCTGGTACAAGGATTACCACCGGGTCTGAACGTAGCGCGGACGATGCCGCGCACTTGGGGAGAACCCATCGATGAAAGCAGTCATCCTGGCAGGCGGTCTCGGCACGCGGATCGGCGAGGAAACCTCGGCCCGTCCCAAGCCCATGATCGAGATTGGCGGCAAGCCGATCCTCTGGCACATCATGAAGCTCTACGCCGCCCACGGAATTCAAGACTTCATCGTCTGCTGCGGCTACAAGGGCTACGTCATCAAGGAGTACTTCGCCAACTACTTCCTTCACATGTCGGACGTGACCTTCGACATGCGCGACAACCGCATGGAAGTGCTCCAGAACAAGACGGAGCCCTGGCGCGTGACCCTGGTGGATACGGGCGAGCAGACCATGACCGGCGGCCGCCTGAAGCGGGTGCGCGAGCACATCGGCGACGATGACTTCTGCCTCACCTATGGCGACGGCGTGAGCGACGTGAACATTGCCGACGTGATCGCCTTCCATCATCGCCAGGGACGGCTTGCCACCGTCACTGGCGTGCAGCCGCCGGGCCGCTTCGGCGCACTCAGGCTGGAGGGCGATCAGGTCTCTAGCTTCGAGGAAAAGCCTCAGGGTGACGGCGCCTGGATCAACGGCGGCTTCTTCGTCCTTTCGCCCAAGGTCATCGATCTCATCGAAAGCGACGACGTGCTGTGGGAGCAAGGGCCGATGAATGCTCTCGCACAACAGGGGCAACTATCCGCCTATTTGCATCGCGGCTTCTGGCAGCCCATGGACACCCTGCGCGACAAGAATCACCTGGAAGACCTGTGGCAGTCCGGCAAGGCGCCTTGGAAAGTGTGGGAATGAAAGCCTTTTGGCGGGGCCGGAAAGTTTTCGTCACCGGCCACACGGGTTTCAAGGGAAGCTGGTTGTGCCTCTGGCTGCAAAGTCTGGGCGCGGAGGTCACCGGCTATGCCCTGACGCCGCCGACCGATCCCAGTCTGTTTGAAACGGCACGCGTGGCGGAGGGTATGACCTCCATCATCGGCGACATCCGCGACGGCGAGCCTTTGGCGCAAGCAATGATTCAGGCCCAGCCCGAGATTGTCATCCACATGGCGGCTCAGCCCCTGGTGCGCCGCTCCTATGCGGAGCCGGTGGAGACCTATGCCACCAACGTCATGGGTACCGTGCATCTGTTCGAGGCCGTCCGCCGCACGCCAGTCGTGAAGGCGGTGGTGAACGTTACCAGCGACAAGTGCTACGAAAACCAGGAGCGTGCACAGGGCTATCGCGAAGACGAGCCCATGGGCGGCTTCGACCCCTACAGCAGCAGCAAGGGCTGCGCAGAACTGGTGACGGCGGCCTACCGCAATTCCTATTTTTCTCCCGACAGGAACGCCACCTCCCGTTTCGTTGCCGTGGCATCAGCCCGCGCCGGCAACGTGATCGGTGGCGGCGATTGGGCCGAGGACCGACTGATTCCCGATTTCCTGCGCGCCATCGGCGCGGGCCGTCCCGTTGTGATTCGCAGCCCTCACGCCATCCGCCCCTGGCAGCATGTGCTGGAGCCCTTGGGCGGCTATCTGTTACTTGCGCGCAAACTGGTGGAACAGGGCCAGCCTTTCGCTGAAGCCTGGAACTTCGGTCCCGAAGACGACGATGCAAATCCTGTGCAATGGATCGTGGAGCAGCTCACCGAGCGCTGGGGCGACGACGCCCGCTGGCAATTGGATAGCCAGGTGCAACCTCATGAAGCCCAGTTCCTTCGGCTCGATTGCAGCAAAGCCCGATCACGCCTGGACTGGCAGCCTCGCTGGAATTTGTCCACCGCCTTGGATGCCATCGTCGATTGGCATCAAGCCTGGCGAGCCGGGCAGGACATGCGCGCCGTGACCCTCAACCAAATCCACGAATTCATGCAGTGAGCCGCCCATGAGCGACAGCAAGAAAGCCCAACTCCGCGCCCAGATCGGCGCCCTGGTGAAGGAATACGCCGACCTCGCCTACACGGAAACGCCCTTCATTCCTGGCCAACAGGCGGTACCGCCGGCCGGCAAAGTGCTGGGTGCCGAGGAATTGCAGAACATGGTGGAGGCTTCCCTCGACGGCTGGCTCACAACGGGCCGCTTCAACGACGCCTTCGAGAAACGCCTTGCCGCCTACCTTGGCGTAAAGCATGTGCTCACCACCAACTCGGGTTCCTCTGCCAATCTGCTGGCCTTTTCCGCGCTCACATCGCCCAAGCTGGGCGATCGAGCCATCAAGCGCGGCGACGAGGTGATTTCCGTGGCGGCGGGCTTCCCCACCACCGTGAATCCCATCGTCCAGTTCGGCGCCGTGCCCGTGTTCGTGGACGTGCAACTGCCCACCTACAACGTGGACACCGCCCAGGTGGAAGCCGCCATCACGCCCAAAACCAAGGCCATCATGCTGGCCCACACCTTGGGCAATCCCTACGATCTCAGCGTCATCACCGCGCTCGCCGAGAAGCACGGCCTGTGGCTGATCGAGGACTGCTGCGACGCCCTCGGCTCAACCTACGATGGCCGCCTGGTAGGCACCTTCGGCCACATCGGCACCCTGAGTTTTTATCCCGCCCACCACATCACCATGGGCGAGGGCGGCGCCGTGTTTACCCAGGACGACCAGCTCAAGCAGATCGTCGAATCCTTCCGCGATTGGGGCCGGGACTGCTTCTGCCCGCCGGGCAAGGACAACACCTGCGGTAAGCGTTTCTGCTGGAAGCTGGGCGACCTGCCCGAAGGCTACGACCACAAGTACAGCTACTCGCACTTGGGCTACAACCTGAAGATCTCCGACATGCAGGCCGCCTGTGCCTTGGCGCAGATGGATAGGCTGGAGGGTTTCATCGCGGCTCGCAAAGCCAACTTCGCCTACCTGAAAGAGGGCCTCAAGTCCTGCGAAGAATTCCTGCTCCTGCCGGAAGCCACGCCTAACAGCGACCCATCCTGGTTCGGCTTCCCCATCACCCTCCGGCCCGAGGCCAATGTGAATCGGGTGGATCTGCTGCGCTACCTGGATCAAAACAAAATTGGCACCCGGCTGCTGTTCGCAGGCAACATCACCCGCCAGCCTTACATGAAGGGCCGCAACTTTCGAGTGGTGGGCGAATTGACCAACACCGATTTGGTGATGAACAACACCTTTTGGATCGGCTGCTATCCAGGGTTGAGCAAAGAAATTCTGGATTTCGTCATCGCCCAGATGGAGGCGTTCTGGGGGCTAAATTTCTATTGATTCTGCAGGCGTCACCCCGGCGAAAGCCGGGGTCCAGGAGGTGAATCTCCAACGGTACTGGATACCGGCTTTCGCCGGTATGACGACAGTTTCAAACTTCATCGTGCCGAATCAATAGTCAGCTGTACTTACGGAAACTCCCCACCACCCGACCGTAGATTTCCAACTGTCCTTGCGGGCGGATGACCGGATAGGCCGGGTTGCCCGGCGTGAGATAGAAGCCTCGCTTGTCCTTGGATAGATATTTGACGGTGAACTCGTTGTCCACGATGGCCACCACCACGTCCCCTTCTCTCGCAGGGGCGCCGCGATCCACGACGATGTGATCGCCCTCGAACAGACCCGCTTCGATCATGGAGTCGCCTTTCACCACCAGCAGCACGGTACGGCTGGGTTTGCTCACCAGATAGTCGTCTATGCCGATGGTTTCGTTGCGGGCGTCGTTGGCGGCCTGGGGCATACCGGCTCGCACCGAGTCCACCACGGCGCGGGCGAAGAAGTCGGCGGTGGGAATCCAGGCTTCGTCGTCCGGCGCCCGCTCCAGGAAACCCGCTTCCGCCAAGCGATTCATCAGTCCGCTGGAGGCTGCCTTGGATGCAAAGCCTAGTAGCTCGGCGATTCGCTTGAGAGAAGGGACGCGGCGGTTCTGGGCGTAGTAGTCCTGGAGTTTGGCGAGGTGCTCTGGGTCGCGGTTGATGGGGGGCATGGCGTCGTTGTTGGTGAACGAAGGTTCGGTAATGATGGTGATCGTTCGATCACCTGTCAACCGCTGGACTAGGCCGCAGGGGTTTCCCTTGGTCGTATCGCCATAACCCCGCAGCCGGTGCGAGTTCCTGCGCGGACCTCGATGTACGACAGCCTGATGGGAAAATGCTTCGTGCCAGTCATGCCGTTCTGACATAAAGCCATAGTCCATTCGCCTCATATTACGTCCGCCTATTCCAACCATAGGCAACCTCAATTGACTTGCCCCCTGCGACTCGCAACAATGCGCCTCCTCGTCCTCTAACAACATTTCCCTAGGAGATTCATCATGGCCGTACTCGTTGGCAAAGCTGCTCCCGATTTCACCGCTACCGCGGTCCTCGGCAATAACGAAATCAAGGACATCACCCTGTCCTCCTTCACCAAGGGCAAGTACACCCTGCTGTTCTTCTACCCCCTGGACTTCACCTTCGTCTGCCCCTCTGAAATCATCGCTTTCGACCACCGTCTGGAAGAATTCAAGAAGCGCAACGTGGAAGTGATCGGCGTCTCCATCGACTCCCAATTCACCCACCTGGCTTGGAAGAACACCCCCATTGAAAAGGGCGGCATCGGCCAAGTGGGCTATCCCCTGGTGGCTGACATCAAGCACGAGATCTGCCAAGCCTACGACGTGGAAGCCGCTGGCGGCGTGGCTTTCCGTGGTGCCTTCCTGATCGACAAGTCCGGCACCGTGCGTCACCAGTACGTGAACGATCTGCCTCTGGGCCGCAACGTTGACGAATTCATCCGTCTGGTTGACGCCCTGCAATTCCACGAAGAAAACGGCGAAGTTTGCCCCGCTGGCTGGCAAAAGGGCAGCAAGGGCATGAACGCCTCTCCCGAAGGCGTCGCCAAGTACCTGGCCGAAAACGCCAAGGCACTGTGATCGAATAAAAAAGCAACTCCAACAGAGAGCACAACGGCCACCTTCGGGCGGCCGTTGTTTTTTGTGGCCTCCGCATGCTCACACCGGCTGCGGCCCACACCCCACGGCACGACTACGTGCTGATTACGTCCACCTAGACGCGAAACTGTCCCGCTGCCTGTTCCAAACGCGAAGCCAGCCCGCGCAGTTCGCCCGAGATACGTTCGGTCTCGCTGGCCACCCGAGCATTGTCCTCGGTCATGACTGCCACGGTCTTTACCTGCCCGTCGATCTCGGTTGCGGCCAGGGCCTGGGTCGCCAAGGTGCGGTTCATCAAATCCGCCGCATGGTTCACCTCACCCGCGCACTGCTGGATCACGCGGATGCGCTCATTGGCATCGGCGGAAAGCGCTTTGCCTTGGCCGACCAGGCTCACCGTCTTTTCCATATCGACCACCGCCTCGCTCGACGATTCCTGCATGCTGGTGATCATCAGCCGGATTTCCTCGGTAGCCTGGGTAGTGCGCTCGGCGAGCTTGCGAACTTCGTCCGCCACCACCGCAAACCCTCGTCCCTGCTCTCCGGCGCGGGCCGCTTCGATGGCAGCGTTCAAGGCCAGCAGATTGGTCTGTTCGGCGATTTCCTTGATCACCGCCATGATGCTGGAGATCTGATCCGACTGTTCTCCCACACGACTGATGGTCTGCGCCGCGCTGTCCACGCGGCTCACGATGTTTTCCATCTCCGTCGACGTCCGGGCGATGATCGCGCCGCCCTGCTGAGCGGCATCGCCCACCCGCTGGGCCAAGGCCAGGGTTTCCCGGGATTGCTGCGACGACAGGTCGATCTGGTCGCCGATCTGACGGATGGCTTCGGACATGCTGGCCGTGGCCGCCTGTTGGCGCTGGGAGAAGGCCGACACATGGGCGGAAGCGTCTGCCGTTGCGTTGGCCGCATGGGTGATGGATTGAGCGTCCGCCAGCACCTGTGCCAACAGGCCCTGGGTGCGCTCCAACAAATCGTTGAACGCGGTGCCCGTCTGGGCGATTTCGTCCCGCGTAGTCACCGGCATGCGTACCCGAAAGTCGTTGTTCGCCGCCACCTCGCTGATGGCGGAACGCATGGCATTCAGGCTACGCATGACAGCTCGCACCGTCGTCCACGCCATGACGATCAACGTCGCCATGGCGGCGGCAAAGCCGCCCCAAATCACTTTGTTGAACAGGGCGCGTACCGACGTCGCCGAGGCCCTTGCTTCGTGGCTGGACTGGCGCGTGAGGTCCAGTAGCTTGGGCAAATCCTGGTCGAGTGCGGCCATAAAGGAAGCTTCCATCAGGGATTGGGCGTCCAGATCGGCAGCCAATTGGTCCAGGGTAGCGCGGTCCTTCACTTGAGCCAGTCCGCTCAACAATTGGTTGTTGCGCTCAGCGGCCTGCATGAAGGTTTCCCAGTTGCCCTTGAGCGCCTGCCATTGGGCCCGTTCCTCTGCCTTGAGCGTGCGGGCGCCATAGGCCCGGGCTGCCGCCTGGGCCTTTTTCACCGCATCCTGATAGCGATGGGACGTATTGCCGAACACAGCCTGCGCCTCTTCGATCAACTTGGCGGGGTCGCCTTTCACAGCCGGATTGGTCGAAAGCTGGGCCACCCAATCGAGGGACTCGCGCGATGCCATGACGGCCAACAACTGAGATTGGCGCATCACCATCAGTTCATCGAGCGCCTCGCTGCTGGCGGCCACCTCCTCCACAACCCAGCCCAGTTGCACGCCGCCGAACCAGCCGGAAAAGCCCACCGCTGCAAGCGCTCCGACCGCGACGAGCGCAAGCAGTGTGAGACGCCCTCGAATGGTGAGGGCGAAGGCCAAGAGGTTGCGCGGGGTCAAGCTGCCACCTTGCCCACGGTGGCGAGGCTCGACGCCACCACAAAGGGCGTCCCGGTCTTGGCCTCGACCTCTTCCAGACTGACGCCATCGTGTAGCTCCTTGAGCACGAGGCCCTGGCCATGCACCACCTCGAACACGCAGAGGTCGGTGATGATCAAACTGACGCAGCCCTTGCCCGTAATCGGCAGCGTGCAGTGGGGCAGGATCTTCGGGCTGCCGTCCTTGGCGCAGTGCTCCATCAGCACGATCACGCGCTTGACGCCGGACACCAGATCCATGGCCCCGCCCGGTCCCTTGACCATCTTGCCCGGCACCATCCAGTTGGCGATGTCGCCTTGATCGGTC
>DASUJA010000170.1:0-6407 GCA_036279515.1 Rhodocyclaceae bacterium
AAGGTCATCCTGGTTAACTCCAACCCGGCCACGATCATGACCGACCCGGACATGGCCGACGTGACCTACATCGAGCCCATTACCTGGCAGGTGCTGGAAAACATCATCGCCAAGGAAAGGCCCGACGCGATCCTGCCCACCATGGGCGGCCAAACCGCGCTCAACTGCGCCCTTGATCTGGCCAAGCACGGCGTGCTGGAAAAGTACGGCGTGGAAATGATCGGCGCTTCCAAGGAAGCCATCGACAAGGCCGAAGACCGGGAGAAGTTCAAGCAAGCCATGACCAAGATTGGTCTCGGTTCCGCTCGTTCCGGCATCGCTCACAGCATGGAAGAGGCGCTGCAAGTGCAGGGCGCCATGGGCTTCCCCGCCATCATCCGTCCGTCCTTCACCATGGGCGGTTCCGGCGGCGGTATCGCCTACAACATGGAAGAGTTCGTCGAGATCTGCAAGCGCGGTCTCGAAGCCAGTCCCACCAAGGAACTGCTGATCGAAGAGTCCCTGCTCGGCTGGAAAGAGTACGAGATGGAAGTGGTGCGTGACCGCAAGGACAACTGCATCATCGTCTGCTCCATCGAAAACCTGGACCCCATGGGCGTGCATACGGGCGACTCCATTACCGTCGCCCCGGCTCAGACCCTGACGGACAAGGAATACCAGATCATGCGCAACGCCAGCATCGCTGTGCTGCGCGAGATCGGCGTCGATACCGGCGGTTCCAACGTGCAGTTCTCGATCAATCCCGACGACGGCCGGATGATCGTGATCGAGATGAATCCCCGCGTGTCCCGCTCCTCTGCCCTGGCTTCCAAGGCCACCGGCTTCCCCATTGCCAAGATCGCGGCCAAGCTGGCTGTGGGCTACACCCTGGACGAGCTCAAGAACGACATCACCGGCGGTGCGACCCCGGCGTCCTTCGAGCCCTCCATCGACTACGTAGTCACCAAGATTCCCCGTTTTGCCTTCGAGAAGTTCCCCCAGGCCAACGACCGTCTGACCACCCAGATGAAGTCCGTGGGTGAAGTGATGGCCATGGGCCGCACCTTCCAGGAATCCCTGCAAAAGGCCCTGCGCGGCCTCGAAGTGGGTGTGTACGGCCTGGACGAAGTGGAAGCCGAGAAGGAAGAAATCGAACACGAACTGGCCAATCCCGGCGCTCAGCGTATCTGGTACGTGGGCCAAGCCTTCCGTGAAGGCTATTCCATGAAGGAACTGTTCGATCTAACCAAGATCGACCCCTGGTTCCTAGTGCAGATCGAAGACATCATCAACACCGAAGGCTGGATTCGCTCCCAGAACCTGAAGGACTTGGACGTAGATGCCATCCGCGGCCTAAAGCGCAAGGGTTTCTCTGATCGTCGCATCGCCAACTTGATCGGCGCCTCCGAAACCGAAGTGCGCAAGTACCGCCAACTGCTGGGCGTACGCCCCGTGTTCAAGCGCGTGGATACCTGTGCCGCCGAGTTCGCCACTTCTACCGCCTACATGTACTCCACCTACGAGGAGGAGTGCGAGTCCCGTCCCACGGACAAGAAGAAGATCATGGTCCTGGGCGGCGGCCCGAACCGGATCGGCCAAGGCATCGAGTTCGACTACTGCTGCGTCCATGCTGCCCTCGCCATGCGCGAAGACGGCTACGAGACCATTATGGTCAACTGCAATCCGGAGACTGTGTCCACCGACTACGACACCTCCGACCGTCTGTACTTCGAGCCCCTGACCCTGGAAGACATCCTGGAAATCGTCGATGTGGAAAAGCCCGTCGGCGTGATCGTCCAGTTCGGCGGACAGACCCCGCTCAAGCGCGCTCGCGACCTGGAAGCCAACGGCGTGCCCATCATCGGTACCAGTCCCGACATGATCGATGCGGCCGAAGACCGAGAGCGCTTCCAGAAGCTGCTGCACGATCTGGGCCTCAAGCAGCCGCCAAATTGTACCGCTCGTACTCCCGAGCAGGCCATTCAATTGGCTGCCGAGATCGGCTATCCGCTGGTGGTCCGCCCCTCCTACGTGCTGGGCGGCCGCGCCATGGAAATCGTCCATGAGCAGAAGGACCTAGAGCGTTACATGCGCGAAGCGGTCAAGGTGTCCAACGACTCCCCCGTGCTGCTGGACCGCTTCCTGAACGACGCCACTGAAGTGGACATGGATGCCCTGTCCGATGGCAAGCAAGTCATCATCGGCGGCATCATGGAACACATCGAACAGGCGGGCGTGCACTCTGGCGATTCCGCCTGCTCCCTGCCGCCCTTCACCCTGTCGAAGGAAATCCAGGACGAAATGCGGCGTCAGACCGAGATGATGGCCAAGGGCCTCAACGTGGTCGGCCTCATGAACGTCCAGTTCGCCATCCAGGGCCAAGGCAAAGATGCGGTTGTTTACGTGCTGGAAGTGAATCCCCGTGCGTCCCGCACGGTGCCCTTCGTTTCCAAGGCTACCGGCGTGCCCCTAGCCAAGGTGGCTGCCCGCTGCATGGCCGGCCGCTCCCTGGCCGATCAGGGCGTGACCAAGGAAGTGATTCCTCCCTATTACTCGGTTAAGGAAGCTGTCTTCCCCTTCAACAAATTCCCTGGTGTCGATACCATCCTCGGCCCGGAAATGAAGTCCACCGGCGAAGTGATGGGCGTGGGCCGCACGTTCGGCGAAGCTTTCATCAAGTCCCAGCTGGCGGGCGGCACCAAGCTGCCCCGGAGCGGCAAGGTCTTCATCAGCGTCAAGCCCGCCGACAAGGCCAAGGCTGTAGAAGTGGCGCGGGAGCTGGTCGACATGGGCTTCACCATCGTCGCCACCAAGGGCACGGCTTCCGCCATCGCGGCTGCCGGCATTGCCGTGACGCCGGTGAACAAGGTGACCGAAGGTCGTCCTCACGTGGTGGACATGATCAAGAACAACGAGATCGTTCTGGTCATCAACACCGTGGATGAAAAACGGACGGCCATCGTCGACTCCCGCTCCATCCGCACTTCCGCCCTGGCTCAGCGCGTCACTGTTTACACGACGGTGGAAGGCGCTCGTGCCGCTTGTGCCGGCCTGCGTCACGCTGGTCTCGAAACTTATTCCATCCAGTCCCTGCACGGAGAGTTGGCAGTATGAGCAAGGTACCCATCACTCTGCGCGGTGCCGAACTGCTCAAAGAAGAACTGCAACGTTTGAAGACGGTAGATCGTCCCGGCGTTATTGCTGCCATCGCTGAAGCCCGCTCCCACGGCGATTTGTCTGAAAACGCCGAATACGATGCCGCCAAGGAACGCCAAGGTTTCATCGAGGGCCGCATCGCCGAGGTAGAGGGCAAGTTGTCCAACGCCCAAATCATCGATCCCAAGTCCTTGGACGCTGATGGCCGTATCGTTTTTGCCGCCACCGTGGAGATGGAAGAACTGGAAGGCGGCAAGACCGTCACCTATCAGATCGTCGGCGACGACGAGGCTGACCTCAAAGTGGGAAAAATTTCCCTCAACTCCCCCGTGGCTCGTGCGCTGATTGGAAAATACTCAGGCGACGTTGTGGAAGTCCAGACCCCCGGCGGCGTGCGCGAGTACGAAATCCTCGACGTCCGCTACGAATAATTATTGCGGACACGATGTGCCGCAATAATTGCGGCGATTGAAAGGGCACTGCGCGCCCCTTAATCGCCGCGACGTCTGGAGTGTTTGGCGCCTTGAATAAGTACTTTGAAAGTCTGTACTCCGTTGCCATCACCCTTTGGGTAGGCGGCTTGTTTGCGATTGGCTATCTGGCGGCGCCCGTTCTCTTTGCCCACCTGTCGGATCGCATGCTGGCCGGCAATTTGGCCGGTGAGATGTTCACGCTCGTCGCGTGGGCGGGCCTCGGCTGCGGCGGCTTCCTTCTGATCTACCTGTTGTCTCGTCGGGGCTGGCGAGCCTTCAAATCCGGCGTGTTTTGGATCGTTCTGGCCATGGTGCTGTTGACCATCGCCGGTCATTTCGGCGTGCAGCCTATCCTTGCCAAGCTGAAGGCGGACGCCTTGCCTCGGCAAGTGATGGAAAGCGCGCTACGGGATCGCTTTGCCACCTGGCACGGTGTGTCCAGCGTGCTTTACTTAGTGCAAAGCTTGTTGGGGCTGTGGCTGGTGCTTTGGCAAGAACGCGGCAAACGCTAGTCGGTTTGCCGCGCTTGGATCAACGGCCGGCTTTGCGCCGTCTTTCGTTGGCAGCAGCGGCCTGTTTCTTGGTTTTGGGCTTGGGCGCGCGCCGGTTGGCGGGTTTGGCAGCAACGGCTTTTTCCGCTTCGGGTTTTTCCCGCCAGAGAACGAGAATGTTGCCGATATGCTGTACCTCAGCGCATTCCAGCGAGGTGCAGATTTCGGCGAACATGGCTTCGCGGACCTCCCGCTCGATGCCTTGCAGCTTTACCTTGATGAGTTCGTGAGCCTTGAGGGCACCATTGATCTCTTTCAAGACGGAAGGAGTGAGTCCGTGCTGGCCGATACTCGCGACAGGATTCAGGTGGTGGGCAGCAGCGCGAAGCGCCTTGCGTTGTTCGGTAGTCAGTTCAATCATGGTGCGCATTTTCGCATGTAAGTAGGGTTTTACACAGTGACAATCAGAACCAGAAAATCGAAAAAGAGCAGTCATTACATGAACCAGCACGTTCATGACCCCTACGTGATCAAGGCCAAACACGAAGGCTGGCGCTCCCGGGCGGTGTTCAAACTGATTGAGGTCGACGAGAAGGACCGTCTGTTCAAGCCCGGGATGACCGTAGTGGACCTGGGCTGTACCCCAGGAAGCTGGTGCGAATATGCGGTCAAACGCATTCAGCCGGGCGGTTGCCTGATTGGTCTTGACCTGCTGCCCATGGAACCTATTCCCGGCGTGCAGTTCATACAAGGCGACTTTCGCGAAGACGAACCCTTGGCTCGCTTGGTGGAAGCCTTGAATGGCAGGCAGGTGGACCTTGTTTTATCGGACATGGCCCCCAATATGACCGGTATCGCCGTCTCGGACCAAGCCCGGGGCATGTACTTGGCTGAGTTGACCCTGGCGTTTGCCAAGGACCACTTGAAACCCGGTGGCTCCTTGCTCACCAAGGTGTTCCAAGGCAGTAGCTACATGGATTTGCGCAAGGAAGTGATGGAACTATTCGAGGAGCTGGTGGTTCGGAAGCCGGCAGCCTCCCGCGACAGGAGTGCGGAAACCTATCTACTGGCTCGGAACAAACGCGTCTGACGGCTCATGCCCTCAGCGCCAGACCGGTTTGCGGGGCTGCTCAATCCGCCCTAGAATGACTCGACACCAATCCCTTCGGGGGAGAGAGGCAAGACCTTGAATAACTTGTTCAAAAATCTAGCGATCTGGTTGGTCATTGGTATCGTGCTGATGACGGTTTTCAACCAGTTCAACTCCCATCAGTCGGCCCAGTCCACCATCGACTATTCCCAACTGCTGGAAGAAGTGAAGCAAGGCCATGTTGCCAAGGTCCAGATTCAGGGCCGCACGCTGGAAGCGACGACCACCGAAGGCAAAAAGATCATCAGCTATGCGCCGCCTGATCTGTTCCTGGTGTCCGACCTCCTCAAGTACGACGTGAAGGTTGCTGCCAAGCCGGAAGAAGAGCAGTCCTTCCTGATGAATCTGTTTGTCTCCTGGTTCCCTATGCTGCTGTTGATCGGCGTCTGGGTGTTCTTCATGCGCCAGATGCAGGGTGGCGGCAAGGGCGGAGCCTTCAGCTTCGGCAAGAGTAAGGCTCGCATGATGGACGAGGCCAGCAACACCGTGACCTTCGCCGACGTGGCCGGTTGCGACGAAGCCAAGGAAGAAGTCTCCGAACTGGTGGATTTCCTCCGCGATCCCTCCAAGTTCCAAAAGCTTGGCGGCCGCATACCTCGTGGCGTGCTGATGGTGGGCAGCCCCGGTACCGGTAAGACCCTGCTCGCCAAGGCTATCGCCGGCGAAGCCAAGGTGCCGTTCTTCAGCATCTCCGGTTCCGACTTTGTGGAAATGTTCGTCGGCGTGGGCGCTGCCCGCGTGCGCGACATGTTCGAGCAAGCCAAGAAGGCGGCTCCGTGCATCATCTTCATCGACGAAATTGATGCCGTCGGTCGCCAGCGCGGCGCCGGCTTGGGCGGTGGTAACGATGAACGGGAACAGACCCTCAACCAGTTGCTGGTGGAGATGGACGGCTTCGAAGCCACGGCTGGCGTGATCGTGATCGCCGCCACCAACCGTCCCGACGTGCTTGACCCCGCCCTGATGCGTCCGGGCCGCTTCGACCGCCAAGTGGTTGTGCCGTTGCCCGACATTCGTGGTCGCGAGCAAATCCTCAAGGTTCACATGCGCAAGGTGCCCGTGGATCAGGACGTGGATGCCTCCGTACTGGCCCGTGGCTGCCCCGGTTTTGCCGGTGCCGATCTGGCCAATCTGGTAAACGAAGCCGCCCTGTTTGCA
>DASUJA010000171.1:0-21167 GCA_036279515.1 Rhodocyclaceae bacterium
GTTGTAGAGCCCCTGGTTGGCGGCCAGTACCTTGGATTGCTTGGCGAATTCCGGCGTAAGGCGAAAGGCCTTGATGCCCGCCGGTTTGTCCCAGAGGAACATTTCCAGCACCAGGATGTAGACGTGAAGCAGCGCGACGAGCGCGGTGACGATGTTGGCAGCTGTAGCCATGCGGTTCTCCCTGTTGAATATTGTTTGAATAGGAGGCGCAACTGTAGAGGAGGCCGGGGGCTTTGACTAGGCGCACTTCGGGCCGAAGCCGGCGGAGATTACGTGGCGGAACCTCATCCTCTGACCTAGGATGGGAATATGGCCCAACTGCGGCCAGTAGGCTGCTTTGGGAAGGGGGGTAAATGCTTCCGGCAGCTGACAATATCCGGATGGGTTCTTTCTCGTCCGGCGAGTAGGGAGTGGCCGCCAATGCAGAATCGACCCAAATCAAGACAAATCGGCTCAATGGATTTCTTGCGACGCCTGATCGCAGGCGTTGTCTTGTTGAACGCCGCCGTGCTTTGCCTGACCGCGTTTGCGCTGATCCACAGCTACCGGCATTACCAACAGCAAGCCGACGTTACCACCCAGAATCTGGCCGGCACGCTGTCAGGAGCCATCCGCAGCACGGTCGATCAGGTGGATATCGGGCTGATGGCTTCAAAGGATGAAATCGAACGGCGTTTGGCGAGCGGGAAGATGGATGCCGCGTCACTGACTGCTTTCATGTCTCGCATGCAGTATCGCCTGCCGTGGGTGGTATCCCTGCGGGCTACGGATGAACATGGCATTGTTATGTATGGCAATGACGTTCCCAAGGACAATCGGATCAGCATTGCCGATCGGGACTACTTCGTTCATCTGCGCGATGCGGAGCACGAAGGGATATACGTGGGTAAGCCTGTACTGTCGCGTATCAACAAGATATGGCTGGTCAACTTTGGTCGACGGTTGAACTACCCGGACGGTCGTTTCGCGGGGGTGGTCTTCGCCGGGATATCCCTGGAAAACTTCAGCAAGATGTTCGCTACGGTAGATGTGGGGCCCCTCGGCGCGATCAATCTTAGGGATGACCAAATGTCCCTGATTTCCCGTCATCCTCAGCCCCAAGATATGGCCAGCGTAATTGGCGATAGAACCATTTCTGCTGAGTTTCATCAGATACTGAAGTCAAACTTTATTTCTGGAACCTTCTACACGCCCACCAGTTTCGATTACACGGCGCGGATCGTGTCGTACCAAAAAATCGGGGATTACCCGCTCTACGTGACCGTTGGCCTCGCACGGGATGATTTTCTGTATGAGTGGAAGCGGGAAGCCGCACAGATGTCAGGGTTTGTCGTGCTCTTCCTTTTGCTCTCTGGCTTCGGTGTGGTGCTGCTGCAAAGATCATGGCGAGAACAGGAGTACGTACTGAATCAACTGGCCAAGGAGGAACAGAAGTTCCATACCGTCGCCGATTACACCTACGACTGGGAGTACTGGGAAGGAGAGGCCGGAAAAATCCTCTACATGTCACCGTCCTGTGAGCGCGTCACAGGCTACCCGTCCGCTGCGTTTTTGGAAGATGCCAATCTGCTGACGCGCATCGTCCATGCGGAGGATCGGGCCCTCGTTGACCAGCACCGGCACGACACGGTGCATCAGAGCCTGGAGGAACTTGATTACAGGATCGTGCGCGTCGACGGCGAGGTGCGGTGGATTTCCCATTGCTGCCAAACCGTTTATGCGAAGGACGGCACCCCCTTGGGGCGTCGGGTCTCGAACCGTGACATTACCGAGCGCAAGCTGGACGACGCCGTTAATGCGGCGCGTCTGCATCTCGTCCGCTTCTCCTTGTCCCATTCCCTGGACGAACTGCTTGAGGAAACGCTAAACCTTACCGAGAGACTCACGGGGAGCTTGATCGGCTTCTACCATTTTGTGGATGACGATCAGAACTCACTCAGCCTGCAGAACTGGTCGACCCGGACTAAGAACGAGTTCTGTCGAGCGGAAGGGACGGGCTTGCATCACCCTATCGATGGCGCAGGCATATGGGCCGATTGCGTGAGACAGAAAGCTCCCATCATTCACAACGATTACGCCGCCATCGAGTACCGCAAGGGCATGCCAGAAGGACACGCGAAGGTCATACGGGAGCTTGTGGTGCCGGTGTTCCGAGGGGAAAGGGTGTCTGCCATATTGGGGGTTGGAAACAAACCCACCGACTACAACAACAAGGATCTGGAGGTGGTTTCTCTTGTGGCCGACCTGGCGTGGGAGATTGCAGAGCGCAAGCGGAATGAGGACGAGCTGAAGCGGTACAAGGATCACCTGGAAGAAAAAGTGCAGCAGCGCACGGCGGACCTGGTGCTGGCACGTAATGCAGCCGAGGCCGCTAACAAAGCGAAGAGTGTCTTCCTCGCCAGCATGAGCCATGAGCTGCGCACACCTTTGAACGCCATCCTTGGCTTTTCCAACATGATTCGGGGCGACGCTCATCTGCCCGAGAATCTGCGGCAGTATCTTCAGATCATCAACCGCAGCGGCGAGCACTTGCTGACGCTCATCAATGACGTGTTGGAAATGGCAAAGATCGAAGCGGGCCGCGTGCAGTTGGAAAATGCACCATTCGATCTCGGCGCCATGGTTCGCGACGTGACGGACATGATGGAGTTCCGGGCCAAGGAGAAAGGGCTGCGGCTCCTGGTCGACCAGACATCGGAGTTCCCCCGCTACATCGTTGGCGACGAAGCCCGCCTCCGTCAGGTGCTCATCAATCTCGTCGGCAATGCTATTAAGTTCACCGTGCAGGGCGGCGTTACCGTGCGACTCGGAACCAAGCAGAACAGCATTTCCCATTTGCTGATTGAAGTGGAGGATTCCGGTCCTGGCATTAGTGCGAAAGATCAGGAGCGCATCTTTGACCCCTTCGTTCAGTTGGGCGAGCAGCGCGACAACAAGGGCACCGGACTGGGCCTCACTATTACGCGCCAGTTCGTGCATATGATGGGTGGGAAAATTATTCTGGAAAGCACCCAGGGCAAGGGATCGCTGTTCCGCGTGGACCTGCCGCTCAAGGAAGCCCATGAAAGCGACATCGTCAAGGTGGACCATGGCTCCCATGGGAGCATCATCGGGTTGCAGCCGGGACAGCCTGAGTACCGCATTCTCGTGGTTGAGGATCAGCTGGAAAATCAGTTGCTGCTGGAACGGCTCATGGAGTCGGTGGGTTTCAAGGTGAGGGTGGTGGAGAACGGCAAGAAAGGTGTGGAGGCGTTTGGGGAGTGGCATCCGCATCTCATCTGGATGGACCGGAAGATGCCCGTTATGGACGGTGTGGAAGCCACTCGGCGCATTCGGGCGCTTCCCGGCGGCAAGGATGTGAAGATCGTGGCCGTCACGGCTTCCGCATTCCAGGAGCAGCGGGCCGAAATGCTCGACATCGGGATGGATGATTTCGTACGCAAGCCTTATCGATTCAACGAAATTTACGACTGCCTCTCCCGGCACCTGGGCGTGCGCTACCTTCGGGAAGACGAACCGGACACGGGAATCGGCGAATCGGCAACGCTTTCGCCCGACATGCTGCTTGTTCTACCGCCTGAGCTTCGGCAAGAGCTCGCCTCCGTGCTGGAAACCCTTGAGAGCGACCGTATTGCAGACACCATCCGAAAAGTCAGGGACCACGATGCAATGTTGGGGAAAGTGCTTTCCCACCTGGCTAGCGGCTTCGACTATCCCGCGATACTCACTGCGCTAAAGTCGATTTCGGCAAACCCGGCAACCGCAGAAACCACATCGGGGGCCCAATGACCGATAGAGGCAACATTCTTGCGGTGGACGACACGCCCGCTTCGCTCAAACTGTTGTCGGACATTCTTCGGGAAGAAGGTTACGACGTCCGATCCGCCATCAGCGGAGAGCTGGCACTGAAGTCCGCCTTCTCCCATCCGCCGGAGTTGGTGCTACTGGACATCCGTATGCCCGAGATGGACGGCTTTGAAGTGTGCCGCCGGCTCAGGGCCAATCCGTCCACCGCCTCGGTGCCCGTCATCTTCGTCAGCGCCGTGATGGACACGGAAGAAAAGGTGCAAGCCTTCCAACTCGGCGCGGTGGACTTCGTCACCAAGCCCTTTCAGCGCAACGAATTGCTGGCCCGCGTGCGTACCCACCTGGAAGTGGATCGCCTGCGCAACCATCTGGAAGAACTGGTGGAAGAACGGACTCAGGCGCTACGAGAGAGCGAGCGCTTACAACGGGCCAGCTTGCTGGATTTCATCGGCGCGATTTCCGCCACCGTAGAAATGCGCGATCCCTACACCGCCGGCCATCAGCGCCGTGTTGCGCAGCTTGCCGTTCGTATCGCCCAGGAACTCAACTTGCCGTCGGATCAGACCGAAGGCTTATACCTGTCGAGCATCGTCCACGACATCGGCAAAGTGCGCACGCCCGTGGAGATTTTGACCCGGCCAGGACGGTTGAGCGAAACCGAATTCAGCCTCATCAAACAACACGCCGAAGCCGGCTACGACATTCTCAAGGCCATCCAGTTTCCCTGGCCCATCGCCCGGACGGTCGAACAGCACCACGAACGCATGGACGGCTCTGGCTATCCCGGCGGCATCCAGGGCGACGAGATTCTTCTGGAAGCGCGCATCCTCGGCGTCGCCGACGTGGTGGAAGCCATGATCTCCCACCGCCCTTATCGCGCCGGGCTAGGTGTCGATGCCGCGCTGAATGAAATCACCAAAAACCGAGGCCCCCTCTACGCCCCAGCGGTCGTCGACGCCTGCTTGGTGCTGTTTAGGGAGAAGGGCTTTGCGTTCGAGCAGTGAAGCACGCTAGCCGTCCCGCCCCATGCGTCGGGCGTGCCTCCGTGGCTCAGCCCGCCAGATAGTTGTTTTTGACCCGCACGTAATGCTCCGCCGAATAGCGCAGGTACGCGATTTCCTCTTGGGTCAGGGGGCGCACCTTTTCGACAGGGCTGCCCACGTACAGATAGCCGCTCTCCAGACGCCTATTGGGTGGCACGAGGCTGCCGGCGCCTATCATCACGCGATCTTCGATCACCGCGTCGTCCATGACTATGGTGCCCATGCCGATCAAGCATTCACTGCCGATCTGGCAGCCGTGCAGGATCGCCGAATGGCCGATGGTGACGTAGTCGCCGATGATCAGCGGTGAGCCGAGGGGTTTGGCTTCCGTCTTGTGGGATACGTGGCACATGGTCAGGTCCTGGATGTTGCTGCAACGACCGACGACGATGTGGTTTACATCGCCGCGCAGCACAGCATTGCACCAGACCGAGGAGTCCTCGCCGATCCTCACGTCGCCGATGATCTGCGCGGAGTTGTGTATGTAGAGGCGATCTTCCAAGCAGGGCTGGGAGGAAAGGTAATGGGCGATGGGCATTTTGCGGGAAGTAAGGTTGAGTGTGGGGGAGAGAGGCGTGGCCATGAGGTCTATCGCAATTAGGGCTCGTCGGCCTGCTGCAACTGATGACTCAGTGCTCCTGCATGGAGAGCGTCCAGGCAGTTGCGGATGGCGCCGGCAATGGTGGGGGCTGCGCACATGCCGTCCTCGTCCAGATGGGCGCCGAGCAGGGGCAGCGTGATCGATGCCGGCTCGATGATCTTTGCGGCCATGGTTTTCAGCGTCTCGCGCAGCGCATCGTCCGCATGGCAGGCGCGAGGCGAGGCGTTGAGCACCGCCACCGGCTTGTAGGCGAAGGGCTCGAAACTCACCAGCCAATCCAACGCGTTCTTGATGGTCCCTGTGACGCCATGGGCATACTCGGGGCTGGCGATCAGCAGGGCATCGGCAGCGGCCACTTGGACGCGGAAGTCACGGACAGGTGTCGGCGGGTTGCCTTCGTCGTCGGGATTGAACAGCGGTAGCAGGCCCAGGCCGACAAATACAGATACCTCCATGTCGTTCGGAGCCAGGCGGGCTGCCGCCTGTAGCAAAGCCGTATTGATCGATGCAGCGCGCAGGCTGCCGGAGAGCGCAAGAATTTTCATGGAATTAGCAGTCAATTGGATTCCTTGATCTCGATGGTCGCCTTCACCGTCAACGGCACGCCGCCACGCAGCGAACTGACGCCGATGACCGAGCGCGCGTGCATGCCGGCCGAACCGAAGACTTCCGCCAGCAGATCCGAGGCGCCGTCCAGAACGCGGGCATGGTCCTCGAATTCGGGCGTCGTGTTAAGGGAGCCGTGCAGCTCCACGAACTGGGCCACCAAGTCCAGGGAGCCGAGCTTGGCGCGGATGGCGGCGATCAAATCGAGACAGGCCGAGCGGGCGAAGGCGTAGCCGTCCTGGGTTGAGTATTCCTGCCCGAGTCGGCCCTTGGGAGGCTGTCCATTCACGGGCAAGGGAGCTTTTCCGGACAGGAACAGCAGATTGCCGGCGCGCACGGCGGTGGCGTAGTTGCCGGCCGGTGCGCTGACTGGGGGAAGAGTGAGGCCAAGGGCTTCGAGTCGCTGTTCGGGGGGCATGGTTTCGTCTGCCTTCTTGGTTGTTGGGAAAAGGGGATGGGCGCGGCGTCGAAAGGAGCAAGGCCTCAAGTGGGCAAGAGTTCAATGTCCGGCAAATGCGCATGAACCTGGGCCACGTCCTGATAGCGTTCCAATATTGCAATCACCGCCGGCAAAGGCTCGGCCCAAATCTCCGGCAGATTCCGCTCCGCGGCTTCCTTGATCGGATAAGCCAGGGATTCGACGGGAGGATTGAACTGGGCCGCGATGCCTGGCTTGTTGCCTCGCGCGTCCACCCGATACCAGCCGTGGTCGCGCAGAAACACCGCGTTCAAACCATGCAGGCAGTAGGGCGGCCCGCCGTCGCCGACGGAAAGGCGCTGGTAGCAAAGCCCGGCAGAAATGCCGTTGGCACGCAGCAGCGCGGCGAGCAGATGGCTCTTGGCGTAGCAGTATCCCGTGCCATGACGCAGTACGTCCGATGCCTTGCAGGTCACCGGATTCAGCTTGTAGTCCCAACTGTGCTTGATCTCGTCGCGGACGAATTCAAAGCAGCGCTGGATGAGCGCGTTCTTCGAGGACGTGTTGGCCGCCAGGGTACGCGCCAAGGCGGCGACGTCGGGGTCGTGGAAATCGATGTATTTGCTGGGCGCTAGGAATGGGGGCATGGCCGCAGAGGGTATTGAGGGCCGCCGCATGGGCTGGTACGTGACGCCGTTCCGAGTCTGGGGTGCCATCGTAGGCAGAAAGCCCCAGCGGGCATAAACGGGCGCCGCGAACAACGACGAGTTAACAGTGAAGCCTTCGATATTGCCGGAGCGAATTGCCTCTTCCTTGAGGCCATTCCACAACTGGCTGGCTATGCCATGCCGATGATAGGCGGGGGCGACGAACAGGTGATGTATATGCCGGTTGTCGCGCAAGGCCGCAACCCCGGCCAGTTCGTTGCCGACCCAGGCCAGGAGGTAGCGAAAGCTCGGATCGGAAACGTGCGCGGCGATGGCCTCCGGCGCGAAGCTTGCCAAAAAACCTTCAGCTTCCGGCGTTGCTGGACCGCCGAGGAAATAGTGGCTGAGGTCCTCGATGAGGGCAGCGATATTCGGGGCGTCGCCCACGGTCGCGGGGCGAATGATCGGGACAGGGGGCATGGGGCGAACGAAGCTCTAGAAATATCAATTTGAATCGTTGGTGTGTGGGCGGATCCGTACGTGCCTGCTGCGTTTGTACAACAGTGACTTGCCCCGCGATGACTTGCCAAGTTTCTCCATCGGCGCAATTGTCATGCGCGGGAGAATCTATTGTCATCTTCAAACGACGAGCTGCCGAAGACGCTGGACCAATGTGCACGAGCGGAAACATAGTCCACATTACCAAGAACCCATATCTTCTGGTCCGACGGCTCACTTGCCTGGAACTTCAGCGCCCCTGAACTCGGAGGCAATTTCGGCCCGAAGACATTCCCGCCTACATGGGGTTCCCTCTGCATGGCTTGAGGTGCTCAACCCGCGCCTTTTTCCCGATGCTTGCGGATTTCATAGGCCTGCAGATGGGAATAGGCGATGTTCAACAAGGGTGTGACAACACCTTTGGCACTTGCGCGGCGAACCATGTCGCCCAGGATGTGCTCCGCTTCCGTGGCTCCCTTCTTCTCCATGTCCCTGAGCATCGACGCGGTGTTGTTCGAGCCGGCCTGTCTGAGCAGACCTTGGTAAAACGCGAGCCGCGCTTCATTCAGGCCATGACCATGACTGCGGGCGACGGCATCGCACTCGTCGAGCAGGCCGAGCATGAAGGCCTCACCGGCGTGGGATTGCAGGATGTCTCCCGTTGCGGCGCGCATGGTGCAGGTGGCGGCGGCGAGCGTGGTAAGAAAGACGAACTTGTCCCACATCTCGCCTTCGATGTTTTCCGACAGGGAAAACTCGATCCCAGACCGTGCCAGCAAGGCGGCGAGGGGCGCCAGGTGCGCCGAGGCAGGTTGGGTTCGCGTGCCGATGACGAGCCGGTGCAGCTCGTTGAGATGATGGATGTCACCTTCCGGCGTCAGCGTGACGCCGATGTGGGCAAAGCCGCCTGGCACCCGTTCCCGCCCAAATCGTCGGTCGAGATATTCCAGATGGGCGAGGCCATTGAGCAAGGGAACGACGATGCCCTCGGGCGCTAACGCCGGCGCGACGGAATCCACGGCGCTCTCGAGGTCATAGGCCTTGCATGAAAGCATCACCACGTCGAATTTCCCCTTGCTTTCCGGGGCATCGGCCGAGGTCACAAGCTTCGGCGCGATGTGCATGTTCCCCAGGGAGCTGATCACGTTCAAGCCTTGGTTTGCCAACTTGTCTGCCCGAGCAGGTCGGACCAGGAAGGTGACGTCGCCACCGGCCAGATGAAGTTTCGTGCCGAAATAGCCGCCAATGCCGCCAGCGCCAAGCATCAAGAGTCGCATTCGCATTCCTCGCTTCGTGGATAAAGAACAACGGGATCGGGGCTCTCATCCAGACGAGGAAGTGGAGCAACCCGGGGGCAAAAGCGTGCCACAGCGCCCCGCGCCATGAATATACGTAGTTGTGCTGAAGAGAATTCGCGCGAATGCAGCGCCTCCCTTCGCATACAGGTCGAACGCATCGGTGCCGAGCATCGCTGGCAACTCGACAGGGATCAGGGCCGCTTTTTCTCGGCCGTCACCTCTTCCGACTCGGTGTCGACAGTCAGGCCTTGGCCTCGCGGGACGTGACGGCTCACCGCCCCTCATACACCCACTGCAACAACGCATCCTGAGCCGCTTGTGCGCGGGAGGCGTTCGGGTGGTTCACCAGGAACACTACGATCTGCTCGCGGCCCTTGGCATCCTGCACGTAGCCGGCGATGGTCTTTACGCCTTCCAATGTGCCGGTCTTGATGTGGGCATGGCCGGCGATGTTGGAGTCACCGAGCCGCTTCTTCATGGTGCCGTCTACGGCGCTGAGCGGAAGGGAGGCAACGAACTCAGGCATGAGGGCGCTCTCGTGAGCCTTTTGCAACAGCCGGACCAGGGTCGCGGCGGAGATGCGCTCCTTGCGCGAAAGGCCCGAGCCGTTATCCAGGATCAGTTCCGGGGCGTTGATGCCCTTGCCGGTGAGCCACTGACGAATGCTCGCGGTGGCCGACTCCGTTGTAGCGGGACGTTCCTGCGAGAGCGTGAGGAAGAGTTGCCGCGCCATCACGTTGTTGCTGAACTTGTTGATGTCGCGTACCACTTCGGCCAGTGTCGGGGACTCGGTACTGGCGATCACGTTGGCGTTGGCCGGAGTGACGGCATTGCGCACGCTGCCCCTGAGTTCGCCGCCCAGTTCGCGCCAGATGGTGCGGAACAGGCCCAGCACGTAAAGGTCATGGGGCAGCACGCCCATGTTCCAAATCTTCTCGCCGCAACTCAGGGGATAGCTGCCTGAGAGGGTGATGCGATAACGGCCTTTATCGCCCGTGGCTATCCCATTGCTTACTTCGGCTTGGAGTCGTTCGCGCCATTCGCCACAGCCGTTCCCGCCGAGCTTGAGCTGATTGGCGATCTCAATGTTGTCGGGCAGCACTTCCGGCACCACGCGCACGGATTGGGTCGTGGCTTCCGGCACCAGGGTCAGGCGCAGGGCCTTGAAGTTGGCGAGCAGCGCATCGGGCACCACGTTGTAGGGGCGCAGAGGTTGATCGTCGAAATTGGTGTTGGCTTCCACTGTTGCAAAGGCGCTGCGGTCCAGCACTAGGTCGCCGCGAATTTCGCGCAGGCCCTTGCCGCGTAATTGACGCATCAGGAGCCAGAGCCGATCCGCCGTGAGCTTGGGGTCGCCGCTGCCGCGCAGGTAGAGGTCGCCGCCTTGTACGCCGTTATCCAGGGGCGCGGTGGTCAGCACGTCGGTCTTCCATGTGTAGGCGGGGCCGAGCATTTCCAGCGCGCCGTAGGTGGTCACCACCTTCATCACCGAGGCTGGATTCATAGGCGTCGTCGAATTCACCGCAATGCGTGGCGATGGGTGCCCGGCCTCTTCCACCATCACCGCGACTGCGGATTGAGGAATCCCTACCGCAGCCAGCTGTTGCGCCACCGGGCGCGGCAGAGCGTGGGAGGCAGGCGGCGGAAGCTCGCGGGCTTGAATGGTGAATGAACCGAAGAGGGCGGTGACGAGCAGCAGGCGGCGCATGGCTTACGCGGTGGGTTGTCGGGAGGCGCGACTATAGCGGATGAAACGAGCTCCCAAACACAGGTGATGCCTCTACCTCAGCGGCGGTAGCAGCCGGTCGTACTCCCGTTTCACCACGCCATAGCACTCGCAAGAGCGCTCCTCCAGGCCGCTCCGGTCGATGATGGTGATGTGCCCCCGGCTGTATTTGATGAGCCCCGCCTTTTGCAACTTGCCTGCCGCTTCGGTGACACCTTCCCGCCGCACGCCGAGCATGCCGGCGATGGCTTCCTGGGTCATGTAGAGATGGTCTGAGCAGAGGCGGTCATGGGTCTGCAGCATCCAGCGGCACAACTGCTGATCCACCGTGTGGTGACGGTTGCACACGGCGGTCTGGGCCATCTGGGTGATCAGTGCCTGGGTGTAGCGCAACAGGAAGAGTTGCAGCGTGCCGGCTCGGCGTCCGCCGGAGCGGTTGAATTCCTGCTTCAGCAGATTGGGTTCCAATTGATAGGCGTAGCCGCTGCACTGAACCACGGAGCGATTGGGCGTGGTTTCGCCCCCCATGAAGAGCGGAATGCCGGTGATGCCTTCGTTGCCCACCATGGAGATTTCCGCCGTGGCGCCGTTTTTCATCACGTAGAGCAGGGAGATGATGGCTGTGGTGGGGAAGTAGATGTAGCGCATCTTGTCGCCGGATTCATAGAGCGCTTCTCCCGCAGTGAGGGGGATCAGTTCCAGGTGGGGCGCAAGGCGCTCCATCACGGCTTCTGGCAAGGCCGCGAGTAGGCGATTCTGGTGAGGGGTGTTGGAGGTGTACAACGGGCGTCTCCCTCGGGAAATTCTGGATGCGTAGCGCAGTCGGAACTGCCGCTACGGAGAGAAGGGGTCTCACCGCACAGAGTAGGGGTGGGGTGTGAAGATGACGCGCAGGCAGGGCCTCAAGGGGCGCTCCGTTCAACCCATGATCAGCCAAATGGCACTGGACCTGAGGGCATTGGAGCTGAGGGTACGGAAGCGACGACGGGTCAGGGAGCTGACTCTGGCCTTCGTCGGTCAGGGAAGTCGATGACCACGGCGCTTTGGCGCCGACCGTAATCGAAGTCAGTGTGGCGACGTCCGGATAGGTTCGGCAAGTCCAGATAGGGGAGGGCGCAATAGGTGCGTAGCCCTTGGGCCGCCGCCAGTTGGCCACGCACCGCGCCCATGCACCAAGTCGTCATGACGTCGGCGAAATTCGAGACTGGTTCGGAGATGAAGTGGTCGTCCCCCATGGCCGTATGCGGCGGCTGCCAGTACTGCTGTGCGCGACGGGCCTGGGACCATTCGATCAGTACCGTCTGGGCGACCAGTCCCTGCCACTCTAGGTAGCGTGCCAGGCCGAGGAAACTCAGCGCAGCGAGATGGTCGGCAAACGGACGGGGGGTGTCGGGCATGGTGGCAGGCAATCGGCGGAGCGACGGTACCGCAGCTTGCATCACCGTCATGGCAATCGCACCACGGCGGATTCATGGCGCCCCATTCCGATTGGACAGACTGCGATTACCGAGGCCTAGCCCACATACCGAGCGAGGAATCAGGCATAGGCTGCAATCGGTATTCCCGTGTAAGTGAGCTTCCAAGTGAGCTTCATTTGGGGCCATACGCCGATGGCGGATGGCCCCTTCTTTTTTGTGCTCGCTCGTTAGTGGAGTCCGTACTTGCGCACCTTGTCGTGCAGGGTGGTCTTGGCAACGCGCAGGGCTTCGGCGGCCTTGGTCAGGTTGCCGGTCTGTCGGCTCAGTTCCGCTGCGATCAAAGAGCGCTCGAAGCTGTCCACGGCCTCGGCCAGGGATTGCCCCTCCTGTCTCGGTGCGCCGCCCGATGCGGCGATGTCCTTGCGGATGCCCAGCACGTGGCAGTCGGCCACGTTGCGCAGTTCGCGCACGTTGCCGGGCCAATCGTGGGACATGAGTTCGCGCAGGCGTTCGGGGCGCAGTTCGGGCAGGGGGCGGTCATGCTGCTTGGCCGAAAGCATGAGGAAGTGCTCGTACAGCATGGGGATGTCCTCGCGTCGTTCACGCAGGGGCGGCAGGTCGATGGTGACTACGTTGAGGCGGTAGTAGAGGTCGGCGCGGAACTTCTGCTTGTCCGACGCCTCCTTCAGGTTCTCCTTGGTGGCGGCCACCACGCGGCAGGCCACGGGGATCAGTTGATTGGAACCGAGGCGTTCGATTACTCGCTCCTGCAATACCCGTAGCAGCTTGATCTGCATGGGGATGGACATGCTCTCCAACTCGTCCAGGAACAGGGTGCCGCCGTTGGCGTACTCGAACTTGCCGATGCGGCGCTTCTGGGCGCCGGTGAAGGCGCCAGCCTCGTGGCCGAAGAGCTCGCTGTCGAGCAGGTTGTCGGGCATGCCGCCGCAGTTGAGGGCGACGAAGTTGTTGTCCCGGCGTTGCCCCAGATCGTGCAGGCAGCGGGCCACCATTTCCTTGCCGGTGCCCGTCTCGCCCAGGATCAGCACGTCCACATTGGCGCCGGCCACGTCCAGGATCAGGCCGCGGATGGATGCCATCTGCGGCGAGCGGCCGATGAGCCGGCCTTCCAGATCGTCCCGATGATCCAGGCGGCGGCGCAGACTTTCCACTTCCATGGTCAGGGCGCGCTTTTCGAGGGCGCGGCTCACCACCTCCACCAGCAACTCGGGTGAGAAGGGCTTTTGGATGAAGTCGTAAGCGCCGCAGCGCATGACTTCCACCGCCAGGGTCACGTCCCCGTGGCCGGTGATCATGATGACGGGCAGGGCCGAATCCATCTCCACCAGGCTGCGTAGCAGCTGCAAACCGTCCATGCCCGGCAGGCGCATGTCGGTCACCACTACGCCGGGAAACTCGGGGCCGACCTTGGTAATGGCTTCCTCGGCAGAGGCCACGCATTCCACCGCGATGTCGGCCAGTTGCAATGCTTGCTGACAGCCGAGGCGGACGTTGGGATCGTCTTCAACGATCAGGACTTTGAGGTGTTCATTCATGAGGACTTCGCCTAAAGACGTGAGTGGGGGCAGGCTGTGTCAGGCACCGATGGCGGCCTTGCCGTAGCTGGCGCGGTCCATGTCTCGAATCTCGACACTGAGTTGGATATGGAGATCCTTGCTCCAGTGTTCAGCCAGCTTTTGCAGGCCGCGCATCAATTCATCGGAGAGCCGTTTCTTCGTTTCGGCCGAGCGTCCACTGAGCAGCGCCAGCTCTCCGTGCACAAAGCCGCGGGCCGTGGCGGCGTTGCCGCCGATCTGGAAGTCGTCCAGCCGGAGGGTCCGGCTCTTCACGTCCACTTCTTCGCATTCCCCGGAGGCAATGAGGATGGCGTTCATGGCGGCCAGCGTCTCGCTGGCGTTGAAGCCCTGGATGTTCGAGGTGTATTCGATGGTCAGGTGAGGCATGGTCGTTCCAAGCGGGTGATCAAACTAGAGCGTCATGCCCGGCCACGGCAGGCAGGGCAATGGTGAATACGGCGCCGCCGTCGGGGCCGTTGGCGGCGGAGAGGGCGCCGCCGAAATCGCGCACGATGTCCTGGGAAATGGCGAGACCAATACCCAGGCCTTCGCCCATGGGTTTGGTGGTGAAGAAGGGCTCGAACAAATGTTCCAGCACATCGTCACTGAAGCCGGGGCCGGTGTCCGCCACCTTCACCACCACGCCGCCATCCTCGCCGTAGGCGGCGCTGAGGGTGAGTCGCTTGGGCCGCGAGCTATCGGCCATGGCATCGGCGGCATTGCCGATCAGGTTGATGAGCACTTGTTGCAGACGGTTCTGGTCGCACCAGGCAATCACTGCATCGGGCTGGCACTGGTTGTCCACGGCGATGCCTTCCTTGCGCATGCGCTGATCGAAGAGAAAGAGGGCGCCGCTCACCACGTGGGACACATCCACCGCCTGGGGGTAGGCGGGAGACTTCCGGGCAAAGGTCTTGAGGGGCACGATGATGGAGCCCATCTGGTCCACCAGTTGGCCAATGATGGTCAGGTTGCCCTGGGCCGTGGCTTGGTCGCCTCGCTTCATGAACTCGATGGCGTTGCCCGCCAGGGTGCGCAGGGCGCCGAGGGGTTGCGCCAGTTCGTGGGTGATGCCCGTCGCCATGCGGCCAAGCACGGCCAGCTTGGCCGTTTGCACCAGCTCGTCCTGGGCCGAGCGCAGGGTGTGTTCGGCCTTTTCCCGTTCGGCAATTTCGGCGCGCAGGCGGTCATTCACCGCCACCAGATCGACGGTGCGTTCCTCGACCTTCTGTTCCAGTTCCGCATTGGTCCGTTCAAGCAGATGCTGGGTTTCGATCTTCTGGCGGAAGTAGCTGCGTCGCTGGTATTGCGTGAGCCAGGCGAGGGCGATGAAGCCCGCGGCCATGACGGCCAGTGCGGCGTGGCTCACCGCCTGATTGCGCACCGTGCGGGTATCTGAAAACATCACCAGTCGCCAGCCCGTGTTCGGCATGCTGCGCGCCTGCATCATGAAGCGGCCCGGCCCGTAGCTCTCCCCCGATTGCGACAACAGCTTGCGGGGGATCGTCACCAGTTGCGGCGTGTCCTGGGTGAGACTGCTATCAATCGATAGGGGGAACTTGCCGATGGGAAGCTGGTTGTAGCGCCGGGTTCGGTTGAGTTCTGCGAGTTGTTCCGGGGGCAGGGATGTCACGGACTTGAACTTCCAGCCCAGCACCGAACTGATGATGACGACCCCGTTATCGTCCAGGATGGCGAGGGGACTTCCCAGGGAAAGTTGGGAGTTCTCGAATTTGGCGAGACCCAGTTTGATGACGGCGACGCCGATGATGCGCTCGCCATCGCGGATGGGGTGCGATACGTAGTAGCCCGGCTCACCGCGGGTGGTGCCAACGGCAAAGTAATGTCCCTGCTCGCCCTTAACGGCATCCTGGAAGTAGGGGCGGAAACTGTAATTGTCGCCAACGAAACTGTCGGTGCGATTCCAGTTGCTCGACGCCAGCACCAAGCCCTTGAGGTCCATCACATAAATGGCGATGCTTTCGATGCGGGTATTGAGCTTTTCCAGGTAGCGATTGGCTTGCATCTCCAGACGCAAGTCCTTGGGACGCTGCAGCAGCGACTGCACCTCGGGACTCAATTCCACCATGATGGGCACGTGAGCATAGTGGTTCACCATGCTGTCTGCCGCGGCGGACAGCATGTCCAGGCGGTGGTTGGCCTCCACCTCCATCGTCCGCAAACCCCAGCGTTCGCTGACATGAAAGGTGACGACGCCAGCCAGCAGCATGATGCTGGCCAGAACGCCGAGGATGACGGCGATGCGAGCGCGGCGAGTGACTCGTTGCATGAGCTTCATGACTGCCATTGTGATAGCAGTCACCCCAGATGATGAACGCCGTGCCGCGCCCCCCTCACCCCTACCCCCCGCTTCGCGTCCCACGGGCGACTTTGCACAGTCGCCCGGCAACGGCGGCGCAAAGCATGCTTTGCGAAACCCCGCCTGTGCCCCGCCAGGGGCGAGGGGAGCTTCGAGAGTCGCTGACGCGACTTTCACGCTAATGCCGGAACGAAGGGGCGCTTTCATGGACGGCTGAACTCAAGAAAGCGGCTGTCATTGTAGGGCAGCCCCAGTCGCACCAGTCGGGACACGCGGTTAAGGAAACACCGAACAAGTCCGTTCGCACTGAGCCTGTCGAAGTGCGAGCTTTGTGGCACAAGGGCTTCGACAGGCTCAGTCCGAACGGTAATGACTTTAATCGACACTTCGTTAAATCCTGAATCCGCTGACGGCCTGCTGCAGCCCCGCCGCCATGGCTTCCAGACGCTCGGCGGAGGCGGCCGTTCCCTGCACCGTGGTACTGGTGCTGCCCGCTTCCTGGGCGATGTGCTCCACCGCTTGCGCCACCCGATCCGCCCCTGCGTGTTGTTCGTTCATTGCGAGGGAAATGGCATCCACCCCGGCGGTGGCGTCCTGGGCCAAGCGGTTGGCAACGGCGAACAGTTGATCCAGCTCCTGTAGCAGGCCTTCGCTGGAAGCCAGTGCCGAGGTGCCCAGGCCCATGCTGGAGCGCACCTCATCCGATTTCCGATTCAGGTTCTGCGCCACTGAGTCGATCTCGGCGGCCGTGCTGCCCGATTTCTCCGCCAGCTTGCGCACCTCGTCGGCCACGACCGCAAAGCCGCGTCCGCTCTCGCCGGCGCGGGCCGCTTCGATGGCGGCGTTAAGGGCCAGCAAGTTGGTCTGGTCTGCAATGTCCCTTACCTGGGAAGTGAGCGCGGCGATTGCGCCAGCGCTGGTGACGAATTCGGAAACTTCCTGATGGATGGCGGCGAAGGCTTCCAGCACCTTGGCGTTTTCCGCGATGAGCGCCTGCAAATGGCGCATGCCGTCTTCGGTCTTGGCGGCGTTGAGCTGGGAGGTCTCACGCACGGACTGCGCCTGCTCGCTCACGTGGGCAATGCCGGTACTACTCTGCTGCACCGTCGTGGCGATGGAAGAGGCAGCATCGCTTTGACTTGCCGCCAGGCGGGTCATGGCACGGGAATCGGTCGCCAGCATGGCAGAGGCTTGGGTGAGTTGCTGGGCGCTATCCGCCACTTCCCGGATCAGTTGCCGGACCCGATCGGTCAGCGCATTGAAGGCGCGGGCCGTGACGGCCACTTCGTCGTTGCCGCTAACGTCCACTCGAACGGTCATGTCGCCCCCTTCCATCTTGCGGGCGGCGAATTCAATTTCGGAGACTGCGTGGAGAATGTGACGACGCACGATCCAGGTCACCGTCAGCGCCAGGAGCAAGGACACCGCAAACAAGGCGCCCTGAAAACTGCTGACCCAAAGCACAGTGGAACGGGTCTGGGAGAACTCTTCGTTGGTGAGTTTCTCCTCCAGCTGACGCAAGGCCACGAGGCCCGTGGAAAGATCGGCGAAGGAGCTTTGCACCGTGCTCAACATGACGCCGCTCATGCCTGCGGAGAGGGTTTCGTCGATGTCCTTTTGACATTGACGCGCGAAGCCGAGGGCCTGCTCCACCAGCGGCTTTTCTTCAGACTCCAAGGCGTCGCTGTGGGACAAAGTTTCCAGCGCGGCCACCGACTTGGCGATGTTGCTCACCAATCCGGCGGAGAGGTCTTTCATGTTGTCCCGGTTGCCGCTCTGGCCCAGCTGGGTCGCCAGCCAGAACAGCTCGGCGCGGGCCTGATCCGCGTTGTCCAGGGCGGCCACCGTGGTGCGGTAATGGGCGACCCGTGCCTGGTCCAGATCGTCGAGGAAGTGTTGCGCTCGTAGCGAGCCGCCAATGCCTGCCGCTGCGGCCAGGGCCAGCAGTGCCAGACAGAGTGCAGGCGCCATCGCCAGTTTGAAGCCGAGACTGAATCGATCCAGTCCTATCATCGCCGTTGCTCCCCATTGGCGGCGACCGTAGCAGGGGATGCCGAGGTCGCCGGTCGTTCTTTCTGTTTACATACGGCCCGGCGCGGTGAGCACGTCAGGGCGCAGCACCGCTTCCAGTTCGTCGGCCTTCATCAAGCCCATTTCCGTCACCAGTTCCGCCACGCCCTTGCCCTGTTGCAGTGCAGCCTGAGCGACGCGGGTGGCGTTCTCGTAACCGATGTAGGGGTTCAGCGCGGTGGCGAGGCTGGCGGAAGTGCGCACGCGCTCGGCCAACAGTTCCCGATTGGCGCTGATACCCCGCACGCAGTTGATGGCCAGGGTGCGGCAGCCGGCGGCCAGGTGCTCCACGCTCTTGAACAGGCTGTGGGCGATGATGGGCTCGAAAGCGTTGAGCTGGAGCTGGCCGCCCTCGGCTGCCATGGTGATCGTCATGTCATTGCCGATCACCTCGAAAGCGATCTGGTTCACCACCTCGGGGATCACCGGATTCACCTTGCCCGGCATGATCGAAGAGCCTGCGGCGCGGGGCGGCAGACGGATTTCATTGAAGCCCGCTTGCGGTCCGCTGGAGAGCAGGCGCAAGTCGTTGCAGGTCTTGGACAGCTTGCAGGCGATGCGCTTCAGCACGCCGGACAGTTGCACGAAACTGCCGCAATCCTGGGTGGCTTCGATCAGATTGGGTGCGGATTCCAGAGGCAGGCCGGTGAGCGCGGACAGATGCTGGATGGCGAGCTTGGCGTAGCGGTAGTCGGTGTTGATGCCGGTGCCGATGGCGGTGGCGCCTAGGTTGATTTCGCGGATCAGGGCGATGGCTTCGGCCAGACGCATTTCGTCTTCGCCCAACATCACCGCGTAGGTGGAGAACTCCTGGCCCAGGGTCATGGGCACGGCGTCTTGCAATTGGGTACGACCGATTTTGAGGATGTCCTTGAACTCGTCGGCCTTGTCCTCGAAGGCGACCCGCAGGCCGGCCATGGCGGAGAGCAGGCCGCGAATGGCAAAGCAGGTGGCTACGCGCAGGGCGGTGGGATACACGTCGTTGGTGCTTTGCGACATGTTCACGTGGTTGATGGGGTGCAGGTAGTCGTACTCGCCCTTCTTGCGGCCCAGCAGTTCTAGCGCGCGGTTGGCGATCACCTCGTTGGCGTTCATGTTGGTGGAGGTGCCCGCGCCACCTTGGATCACATCGACCACAAACTGATCGTGCAGCTTGCCGCCGGCGATTTCCTGGCAGGCGGCGACGATGGCATCGGCGCGGGTGGCATCGAGCTGGCCTAGCTCCTTATGAGCCAGGGCCGCGGCTTGCTTGACCAGGGCGAGGGCGCGCACCAGTTCGCTGTAGGAGCCGATAGCCTTGCCGCTGATGGGATAGTTCTCGATGGCGCGCAGGGTATGGATGCCCCAATAGGCATCCGCCGGGACGGGCTCTTCGCCGATCAGATCGTGTTCCAGGCGAGTGGTGGCTGTCATGGTGTTCTCCTTTGGTCGGTCTTTGTAGTTTTGTGGTGCTGGCTGGCGAGTTGTAGTGCGTATCGCATGCGGTTGATTTGGGTTCCCTCTCCCCTTGTGGGAGAGGTGCAGGGTGAGGGGGCTGGACCGTTGTTCGACACCCCTCACCCCGGCCCTGCTCCGCACCCCACGGTTGGCTTTGCACAGCCAACCGGCTGCGGCGGCGCGAAGCAGGCTTCGCGAAACCCCGTCTCCGCCCCGCAAGGGGAGAGGGAGAGTTCTTGCGCAGGTCTTTCAGTGATGCAGAATCTTCGCCAAGAACTGTTGTGCCCGTTCCGAGCGCGGATTGGCGAAGAAGGCTTCCTTGCTGTCGTCTTCCACGATACGGCCGTGGTCCATGAAGATCACGCGGTTTGCCACCTTCTTCGCGAAGCCCATTTCATGGGTCACGCACATCATGGTCATGCCTTCCTGGGCCAGCTCCACCATCACGTCCAGCACCTCGTTGATCATCTCGGGGTCAAGGGCGGAGGTGGGTTCGTCGAACAGCATGCAGATCGGGTCCATGGCCAACGCGCGGGCGATGGCGACGCGCTGTTGCTGGCCGCCGGAAAGCTGTCCGGGGTGCTTGTGCGCATGGGCGGTGAGGCCCACGCGGTCGAGCAGCTTCATGCCCTTCTCCAGCGCTTCGTCCTGGTTGCGCTTCAACACCTTGACCTGGGCGATGGCCAGGTTCTCGGCGATGGTCATGTGGGGGAAGAGTTCAAAGTGCTGGAACACCATGCCCACGCGGGAGCGCAGTTGGGGCAGGTCCACCTTGGGATTGGCGAGGGATACGCCGTCCACCACGATGTCGCCGTTCTGGAAAGGTTCCAGGCCATTGACGCACTTGATGAGGGTGGACTTGCCCGAGCCGGAAGGGCCGCAGACGACGATCACTTCGCCTTTCTTCACTTCGGCGGAGCAGTCGGTGAGCACCTGGAAGGCGCCGTAATGCTTGCTGACGTTCTTGATGGAAATCATGTGGGTCTCCGTGGAGGATTCAGGCTTTGGCCTTCTGGAACCGGCGCACCAGTTGCGAGAAGCTGAAGCAGATGACGAAATAAACGGCGCCGGCGAAGAGCAGCATTTCCACCAGTCGGCCATCCCGGTCGCCCACTTTGTAGGCGGCGCCGAAGAAGTCGGCCAGGGCCGAGACGTAAACGAGAGAGGTGTCCTGGAACAGGATGATGGCTTGCGTCAGCAGCAGGGGCACCATGTTGCGGAAGGCTTGGGGCAGCACTACCAGGATCATGGCTTGGCGATAGTTCATGCCCAGAGCGAAGGCCGCATTGACCTGCCCCTTGGACACGGACTGGATGCCGGCGCGGATGATTTCCGAGTAGTAGGCCGACTCGAACAGAGCAAAGCCCGCCATGGCGGAAGCCAGTCGCATGTCGGTGCCGGGAGCAAGGCCGAACAGGCCTTCCAGGAACCGCGGCACGATCAGGAAGAACCACAGCAGCACCATCACCAACGGAATGGAGCGGAAGGTGTTCACATAACCGGCGGCGAACCAGGACAGGGGCTTGATCGAAGACAGCCGCATCATGGCGAGCAGCGTGCCCCAGACGATGCCGACCACGATGGCGGTGATGGTGATCTGGGCGGAGATTTTCAGGCCGTCCAGCAGAAAGGGCAGGGCGCCGGGGATGGAGGAGAAATCGAGCTGATCCATGTTATTTACCTCCGACGAAGCCGGGCAGC
>DASUJA010000172.1:0-7231 GCA_036279515.1 Rhodocyclaceae bacterium
CATGCGCGACTTGATCTCGATCAGCATGGCCGCCATGAGCAGGTATTCCGACGCCAGCTCCAGGTTGCGCTTGTGCATGGCGTCCACGTACTTCAAGTACTGGGCCGTCAGGGGCGCCATGGGGATGTCGAGGATATTCACATTGGCCTTGCGGATCAAGTAGAGCAGCAAGTCCAAGGGGCCTTCAAAGGATTCGAGGATCACTTCGAGGGCATCCGGCGGGATGTAGAGGTCCCGCGGCATTTCGGTCATCAGCTCGCCGTAGACCTTGGGGCCATGGGGCGCGGTGACTTGGGCCACCAGGGCGGCCACGGCTTCTTCGGGCGTGGCCGGCTTGGCAGGTTCCGCCTCCGGTGCGGCTTCTACGGCCACCGGCGGGGCATCCTCGGAGACGCCCGTCGCCGCTGCATCGCCAGCGGCCTGAGTCTCGGCAACGTCGGCCTGTTCCACGGCCACAGGCTCGGCATGGGCCTCAGGCGCCGGAGAGGCAGGCACGCCCTGCCCTTCGCCTTCGTCCTTGGCTTCGCCCACGGCGTCGATTTCACTCACGATGGTTCGGCTCAGTTGTCTTAGTTGTAATCAAGGCCCATGGCCTCGCGCACGTCGCGCATGGTTTCCTGGGCCAGCTTGCGCGCCCGTTCGCAACCGTCGGCGATGATGTTCTTCACGAGCTGAGGATCTTCCTCGTACATGCGGGCCCGCTCACGCATGGGCTCCTGTTCCTTGAGCACGCCGTCGATGACGGGCTGCTTGCATTCGATACAGCCGATGCCGGCGCTGCGGCAGCCCTGCTGTACCCATTGCTGGGTTTCGGCGTCGGAGTAAATGATGTGGAATTGCCAGACCGGGCACTTGTTGGGATCGCCCGGATCGGTGCGACGAACCCGCTGGGGGTCGGTCTGCATGGTGCGGATCTTCTTGCGGATGGTTTCCTCGTCCTCACGCAGGGCAATGGTGTTGCCGTAGGATTTGGACATCTTGTGACCGTCCAGACCAGGCATACGGGAGGCCTCGGTCAGCAGAGCGCCCGGCTCCACCAGGATCATCTTGCCGCCGCCTTCCAGGTAGCCGAACAGGCGTTCCCTGTCGCCCAGGGACAGGTTCTGAGCGTCGTTGAGCAGTTCGTGGGCCTGCTCAAGAGCATCCGCTTCACCCTTTTCCTGGTAGCGATTGCGCAGTTCTTCGTAGAGCTTGGCCCGCTTGGCGCCAAGCTTCTTCACGGCCTCCTTGGCCTTGTCCTCGAAACCGGGTTCGCGGCCATACATGTGATTGAAGCGGCGAGCGAGTTCGCGGGTGAATTCCACGTGGGGCAATTGGTCCTCGCCCACGGGCACTTTGTCGGCCCGGTAGATCAGGATGTCCGCGCTCATGAGCAGCGGATAGCCAAGGAAGCCGTAGGTAGACAGATCCTTGTGGGACAGCTTTTCCTGCTGATCCTTGTAGGTGGGAACCCGCTCCAGCCAGCCCAGGGGCGTCATCATGGACATGAGCAGGTGCAGCTCGGCGTGCTCAGGCACCTTGGACTGGATGAAGATGGTGGCTTGGGAAGGATCGACGCCGGCGGCAAGCCAGTCGATGATGAGGCCACGGGTGCTCTCGGCGATGGTGCCGGGCTCGTCGTAAGCGGTGGTCAGGGCATGCCAGTCGGCCACAAAGAACAAACAGGGATACTCATGCTGGAGCTTGACCCAGTTCTTGAGCACGCCATGGTAGTGACCCAGGTGCAGCCGGCCCGTAGGGCGCATGCCGGAGAGAACTCGTTCCGCGTACATAGTTAAAAACCGTAAAGGCCCATCAAAATTGAATAAAACAACCGCAACAGGGGGCGCATGATGACTTCAAGGCCACCGAAAAATAGCAGCGCCAGAAGGATGATCATGCCGTAGCGTTCCAACTGGCTGAACTTCACCGCCATCCGCCAGGGCAGCAGGCTGACCGCGATTCGACCGCCATCCAGAGGCGGTATGGGAATCAGATTCACGATCATCAGCACGGCATTGACGTTGATGCCCACACGGGCCATTTCCGCCAGGGCGCTTCCGTAGATGAAGTCGGGCATCCCCACCGACAGCTTCAACAGGGCAGCCCATCCCAGCGCCATCAGCAAATTCGTTACAGGACCGGCAGCAGCCACCCAGAGCATGTCCTTCTTGGGGCGGCGCAGACGTCCGAAATCAACGGGTACAGGTTTGGCCCAGCCAAACAGCAAGCCGCCGCCGCTCACCAGCAGGATCATCACCGGCACCAGCAAGGTGCCTACGAGGTCCACATGCCTTAAAGGATTGAGACTGATGCGGCCCGCCTGCCAGGCGGTGTTGTCGCCGAAATACCGTGCCACGTAACCATGGGCCGCTTCGTGCAGGGTGATGGCAAAGATCACCGGCAACGCGGAAATCGCCAGCGTTTGTATCAAGCTATCCATGGAATGGGCGCGGATTCTACCAGAGGGGTTGCAAAACGCTTACAGCGGACGAGGCCATCAGCCCAGGCCCAGCGGGCCAAGGGGGCCACAGCCTTCGCGGATCAGTTCAGGAGCGCCGTCTACCAAATTGACCACCGTGGTCATGCCAATGCCGCAGCGACCGCATTCGATGATCAGATCCACCTGTTTTTCCAGGCGGTCGCGGATGTCATCCACCACGTTCAAAGGTTCTTCCTCGTCAGGAAGAATCAGGGTGGAGACCAGCAGGGGCTCGTTCAGTTCGCCCAGCAGGGCCTTGATCAGAGGATGGTCGGGCACCCGCAGGCCGATGGTCTTGCGCTTGGGATGCAGCACCCGGCGCGGCAGCTCCTTGGTGCCTTCCAGAATGAAGGTGTAAGGCCCAGGCGTGGCGGCCTTCAACAGGCGGTACTGGGTGTTATCCACGCGAGCGTAAGTGGCGATCTCGGACAAATCCCGGCACATAAGCGTGAACAGATGCCGCTCGTCCACATGGCGAATACGGCGAATGCGTTCCAGGACTTCAGCATTCCCGGTCAGGCCGCCCAAGGCATAGGCCGCATCGGTAGGGAAAGCCGCCAGACCGCCGTGGCGGAAGATGTCAGCCGCTTGCTTGATCAGACGAGCTTGGGGTTGCTCCGGGTGAAGCGAAAGAAATTCGGACATTGCAGCGTGAAGTTGATGAAGTCAGATCAGCCGGGACCACACCGGCGTCAGGCCCTCGGGCAGTTCGGGCATCTTGCCCAGGTCCACCCAGCTTTCGCCGGGGCCATGAAAGTCGGAAGCGCGGGAGGCAAGAAAACCATACTCCCGTGCGATACGCGCCATTTCCTGCGTATCGGCAGGACTTTGAGAGCCGGATAGCACTTCTACCCCCTCCCCACCCAGGGCCTTGAAGGCGTCGAATATCTGGCGCAACTCGGCGCGGCTGGCGCGATAGCGGCCCGGGTGGGCAATCACCGCCACGCCACCGGCGCCATGAATCCAGCCCAGCGCTTCCTCCATGGTGGCCCAAGGATGGGCTACATAGCCCGGCTTGCCCTTTGCCAGCCAGTAGTCGAAAACGCTCTTCACGTCTTTGACCAAGCCTTGCTGGACGATGTAGCGGGCAAAGTGGGCGCGGCTGATGAGAGCCGGATTTCCGGCGTAGCTCAAAGCGCCTTCGTAGGCGCCGTGGATGCCCACTTTGTCCAATTCCGCAGCAATCCGCTGGGCACGGCCATCGCGGCCACTACGCACATGCTGAAGGCCTTCCACCAGGGGAGCGTGCTTGCGGTCAAAACCGAGACCCACGATGTGCAGGGTCAGATCGTCGCCCCAGGAGACGGAGATTTCAACGCCATTGACGAAGCCCATTGCACGTTCAGCCGCTGCCGCAGCGGCTTCATCCAAGCCACCGATCTCGTCGTGGTCTGTCAGCGCCAACAAATCGACGCCATTCTGGACGGCGCGTTCCACCAACTGAGTCGGCGTCAGCAGGCCATCGGAAACGGTGGAGTGAGTATGAAGATCTGCGTTCAAGGCGATTGAGTCAGGGTAGGGAACGACCTAAAGCCAGCGAGTTTAGCAGCCTGCCGCAAGCACAAACCGCCAACGGGAAGAAGTAAGACAGGCAAGTACGCCCCCAAAAAATCGTTCAACTTCTGTAAGGCACCCTGGCCTACACTATTGCGCCGCAGCATTTCTTTCCGAGCTTGCAGTTCTTCTTTCCGGAGCCCCTTCATGCTATCCCTCCTGCGCATTCGCAGCCGTTTGCTACTCCTTTTGGCCTGCTCTTTGACCTTCATCGTCGTCATTGCCGGCTACGCCTTGTTTCTTCAGAAGGAAGAAATGATGAAGGCGCGGGAGGTGAAGACCTACAACACTATCGAGATGGCCTATACGCTGCTGGAGCACTACGGCAAGCAGGTGGAGGCCGGCAAGCTCGACGTGGCAACGGCGCAGGATGAGGCCAAGCTCGCCGTGGGCGCCTTGCGCTACGACAGCGATAACTACATGAGCACCTACGATCTCAATTCCCGCATGGTCTGGCACCCGATCAAGCCGGAGCTCACCGGCAAGGATTTGTCCGATCTAAAAGACAAGCGCGGCGTCCGCATCGTTTATGAACTGGTGGAAGCGGCCAAGCGGGGCAAGGGCGAGTTCGTAACTTACCTCTGGGACAAAAAGGGCCATGACGAGCCAGTCACCAAAATCGCCACGTCAAAACTCTATGCGCCCTGGGGATGGGTACTGGCCAGTGGCATTTACGTGGACGATGTGGAAGCCGAGTTCCGCCACCAGATCCTGATTCTGGGCATTGGCGTTATTGCCGCCCTCGTATTGCTGGCCGGCATTTCGGCCATCATTTCCAACAGTATCAGCCGTCCGGTGTTCTCCCTGGGCAAGCAGATCAACGACATTGCCAGTAGCGGCGACCTGACCCGTGCCGTAACCGTGGATGACCGCGCCGAAGTGGGAGAAATCGCCACCCACATGAACGGCATGTTGGGCCGTTTTGCCAAGATCATCCGCGACGTTTCCCATGGCGCCGACGACGTAAAGAGCGCGACCGCCCAATTGGCCTCCGTCACCGGCACCATCGCCAATAGCTCGGAAACCCAGACAGCGTCTGCCTCTTCGTCCGCCGCTAACATCGAGGAAATGAGCGCCAGCATTGACCAGGTTAACCAAAGCATCGGCCATCTGGTTGAAACAGCCCAATCCACACAAGCCCTCTCAAGCGAAGGCCGGGCCGTGGTTCAACAGGCCGCGCGGGAGATGAGCAACATCGCTGGTTTCGTCTCAGAAACCGTCGCCACGGTGCAAAGCCTGGGCGACTCATCCCGCGGCATTTCGGAGATCGTCGCCGTGATCGGCGACATTGCCGACCAAACCAACCTGCTCGCGCTCAATGCTGCCATCGAAGCCGCCCGCGCTGGGGAAGCGGGACGAGGCTTCGCCGTGGTCGCCGACGAAGTTCGCAAGCTGGCTGAACGCACCAGCACATCCACCCACGAAATCACCACCATGATCGGTGCCATCCAGCAGGCCACCACGGCCACCGTCGAGCGCATCCAGAACGTGAATGCCATGGCCCTCAAGGGCGTGGAACTAGCCGAAAGCGCCGACCGGGCCGTGGCCGAAATCGACAACCGCGCCAGCGAAGTATCGGCGGGCATCCGCGACATTTCCGCCGCAGCCGACGAGCAAGGCCGCGCCAGCCACGACGTGGCCCAACACATCGAGGCCATCACTCGCATGGCAGAACAAAATAATGGTGCCATCAACGACCTAGCCCAAGCCGCACGGCGACTGGAAAAAATGGCCGCCGAACTGGACCAGGAAGTTTCCGTGTTCAAGGTGTAGCTCTTTTAGCTCTTCAAGCATCTTGCATCGTTGCATCCAAGCCCTGCATAATCCGCCCCCATCGTCGGGAGAGAGCTTCGCAACGCCGAAGCCGCCGAAGGCGCAACCCCCAGGAATCGCTCAGGCAAAAGGGCCGACGACGCAGCAAAAATCTGGAGAGCGGTGAGCAGGACTCACCCACCGACGGGGCACCCGGTTTCGCAAGGCCGGCAATCTCTCAGGTACAAGGACAGATGGGGCATGAATCACGTGATTCGTGCCCCTTTCTTTTTCGGGACTGTCATGGCTCTCAAGACCCCTCTGTACGACACCCACGTGGCCGCCGGCGGCAAGATCGTCGACTTCGCCGGCTGGGACATGCCCATCCACTACGGCTCCCAGCTCGAAGAACACCACGCCGTCCGCAAGGATGCCGGCCTGTTCGACGTATCCCACATGCTGGCCATCGACCTCACCGGCCCGGATGCCCTGCCCTACCTGCGCCGCCTGCTGGCCAACGATTGCGCCAAACTCACCCTGCCCGGCAAGGCGCTCTACTCCTGCATGTTGAAAGAAGACGGCGGCGTTATCGACGACCTGATCGTTTACTTCTTCACTCCCGAGCGTTATCGCATCGTGGTGAACGCCGGCACCGCCGACAAGGATCTGGCCTGGATGCGCAGCCAACTCGCCGGCTTCAAGGCTGAACTCGCTCCGCGCCGCGATCTGGCAATGATCGCCATCCAAGGCCCCAACGCCCGCGAGCGTTTCTGGATGGCCTTCCCCGTGGCCCGCGCCAAGACCGTGCTGCTCGCTCTCTTCCAGGCCACCGAGTGGGCCGCTGGCGAAGGCGCCGACCGCAGCGAATGGCTCATCGCCCGCACCGGCTACACCGGCGAAGACGGCTTCGAAATTGCCGTGCCCGCCGACGAAGCCGCCGGCGTCTGGCAATCCCTGGTCGCCATGGGTGCCAAGCCCTGCGGCCTGGGCGCCCGCGACACCCTGCGCCTGGAAGCCGGCATGAACCTCTACGGCCAGGACATGGACGAGAGTGTCGGCCCCCTCGAGTCCGGCCTCGCCTGGACCGTGGATTTCAAGGACGCCGGCCGCAACTTCATCGGCCGCAAAGCCCTGGAAGCTGCGCCGCCCCAGCGCGCCCAAGTGGGCCTCCAGCTGCTTGATCGCGGCGTCCTTCGCGCCCATCAAAAAGTTGTCACCGCCCTCGGCGACGGCGAAACCACCAGCGGCAGCTTTGCCCCCACCCTCAACCAGTCCGTGGCCCTAGCCCGTGTTCCGGCTGGCGTGAAGCCGGGCGACATAGTCGAAGTGGAAATCCGCGACAAAAAACTTAAAGCGAAGGTGGTAAAACCGCCCTTCGCCCGTAACGGCCAATCTTTGATCCTGGAGAAATAGCAATGAACGTCCCCGCCAATCTCAAATACGCCAAGAGCCACGAATGGGCCA
>DASUJA010000173.1:0-13586 GCA_036279515.1 Rhodocyclaceae bacterium
GCTGAACGCAAACCCCATCGAAGTGCCTAAGGCTTTGGTGGAGATGGAAGCCCAGTACATGATGGAAAACGCTCGCCAAGACTTCAAGTCTCGCGGCATGGACGTGGAAAAGATGCCCTTCGAGCCCGCTTGGTTCGTTCCCCAAGCCACTCATCGCGTGAAGCTGGGCTTGGTTCTTGCTGAAGTGGTGAAGGCAAAGGAACTGAAGGCCAAGCCTGAACAAGTCCGCACTGTCGTGGATGAGTTTGCAGCGACCTTCGAAGATCCTCAGGAAGTGGTCCGTTGGTACTACTCCCAGCCCCAGCGCCTCCAGGAAGCAGAATCGCTGGCTACCGAGAACAATGTAGTGGACTGGGTGCTGTCTGTGGCTAAAGTGACCGAGAAGGCCGTCGATTTTGACGAGCTGATGGGCAGTGGTGCATGATGCATTTCAATACATGTAGGGAAACTGACATGACTCAGCAACAGTGGGACCCTCAAGCCCTGGGCCTCGTGCCCATGGTGGTTGAAACCAGTGGTCGTGGCGAACGTGCTTACGACATCTACTCCCGTCTGCTTCGCGAGCGTGTCGTTTTCCTCGTGGGCCCGGTCAACGACGTGACTGCCAATCTGGTAGTCGCGCAGTTGTTGTTTCTTGAATCCGAGAACCCGGACAAGGATATCCATCTCTACATCAATTCGCCCGGTGGGTCTGTGACCGCCGGTATGGCTATCTACGACACGATGCAGTTCATCAAGTCGGACGTATCTACCCTGTGTATTGGTCAGGCTGCCAGCATGGGGGCCTTCCTCTTGGCTGCTGGCGAGAAGGGCAAGCGTTATGCGCTGCCCAATTCTCGGGTCATGATTCACCAGCCTCTGGGCGGTTTCCAAGGTCAGGCCTCAGATATTGAGATCCATGCCAAGGAAATCCTCTACCTGAAGCAGAAACTGAACGAGATGCTGGCGCAGCACACGGGCCAGTCCCTTGAACAGATTGAACGCGACACCGATCGCGACAACTTCCTGTCCGCTGCTGCTGCCGCCGAATACGGCCTGGTGGACCAAGTGCTGACGCGTCGCACGGAAGTGGCTGTCTGATAGGCAGGTTGAATCCCGGGCACAACCCCACGGAGAATTACCATGACGGAAAAGAAATCGGGCAACGAGAAACTGCTTTACTGCTCGTTTTGCGGTAAGAGCCAGCATGAAGTCAAAAAGCTGATTGCCGGCCCCTCCGTGTTCATTTGCGACGAATGTATCGAGCTGTGCAACGACATCGTTCGCGATGAGATTGCTTCCGAGCAGGAGGGCGGCAGTTCTTCCGATCTGCCTACCCCCAAGGAAATCAGTTCGATCCTTGATCAATACGTGATTGGTCAATCAGCCGCAAAGCGCATTTTGGCAGTGGCTGTGTACAACCACTACAAGCGTCTGCGTCATCGTGACAAGGGCAATGAGGACGTGGAGCTGGCGAAGAGCAACATCCTCCTCGTCGGCCCCACCGGCTCCGGCAAGACTTTGCTGGCCCAGACGCTGGCCCGCTTGCTCAACGTGCCGTTTGTGATGGCCGATGCCACCACGCTGACCGAAGCCGGCTACGTCGGCGAGGACGTGGAAAACATCATCCAGAAGCTGCTGCAAAAGTGCGACTACGAGGTGGAGAAGGCTCAACAGGGCATCGTCTACATCGACGAAATCGACAAGATTTCCCGCAAGTCGGATAACCCGTCCATCACCCGTGACGTATCGGGCGAAGGCGTGCAGCAGGCGCTGTTGAAACTGATCGAAGGCACCACGGCGTCTGTTCCACCCCAAGGTGGTCGCAAGCATCCGAACCAGGATTTTGTACAGGTGGATACCACCAACATCCTGTTCATTTGCGGCGGCGCTTTCGACGGTCTGGATAAGGTCATCCGCAATCGCTCCGACAAATCCGGCATCGGTTTTGGCGCCGAAGTGAAGAGCAAGGACACCCGCGACGTCACTGAAACCCTGAAACAGGTGGAGCCGGAGGACCTGGTGAAGTTCGGCCTGATCCCCGAGTTCGTCGGTCGTCTGCCGGTGATCGCCACGCTTCAAGAGTTGGACGATGTGGCGTTGGTGGAAATTCTGATCGAGCCGAAGAACGCGCTGATCAAGCAGTACCAAAAGCTCTTCGCCATGGAAGGCGTGGAACTCGAGGTGAGGCCTGCGGCTCTGCAAGCCATTGCCCGTCGTGCGCTCAAACGCAAGACCGGCGCCCGTGGCCTGCGCTCCATCATCGAGAACGTTCTTCTCGACACCATGTACGAACTGCCCACTATGGAAAACGTGAGCAAGGTCGTCATTGATGAAAATATGATCGAGGGCGGAGCCCAACCTATCCTGATCTACGCCGATCAGCAGAAAGTCTCGGGTTCCAACTGATCTTTGCGCCCCCTTTGCTGGGGGCGCCCTTGAATTGGAGGTGGGGCGCCCCCATACTCCATTCACGGTATCAACCTAAAGGACAAGCCTATGTCAGGCGAACTCGATCTCCCCCAAGAGAAGTTGCAGTTGCCGCTGCTCCCCCTGCGGGATGTGGTGGTATTTCCCCATATGGTCATTCCCCTCTTCGTGGGGCGGCCCAAGTCCATCAAGGCCTTGGAAATGGCCATGGAAAGCGGCAAGAGCATCCTGTTGGTAGCGCAGAAATCCGCAGCCAAGGACGAGCCGGAAACTGGCGACCTCTACGGAATTGGCTGCATCGCGAACATTCTGCAGATGCTGAAGTTGCCCGACGGCACTGTGAAGGTGCTGGTGGAAGGCGCGCAGCGTGCCCAGGTGCTGAACGTCGAAGATTTGAAGACGGTTTTCACCGCCGATGTGACCCCCGTGGTGACGGATGAAAAGGGCAATCACGAAATCGAAGCCATGCGTCGAGCCATCCTGGCGCAATTCGATCAGTACGTAAAACTGAATAAAAAGATTCCTCCCGAAATCCTCACCTCCCTCGCGGGTATCGAGGAAGCGGGTCGTCTGGCCGACACCATTGCTGCTCACCTGCCGTTGAAGCTCGAGCTGAAGCAGGAAGTGCTGGAGCTGTTCGACGTGGGAGACCGCCTCGAAAAGTTGCTGGGCCAATTGGAAACCGAACTGGACATCCTCCAGGTTGAAAAGCGCATCCGTGGTCGTGTCAAGCGCCAGATGGAAAAGAGCCAACGCGAGTACTACCTGAACGAACAGGTTAAGGCCATTCAGAAAGAGCTTGGCGAAGGTGAAGAGGGCGCCGATCTCGAAGAGATCGATAAGAAGATCAAGCTGGCCGGTATGCCCAAGGAAGCCCTGGCCAAGGCCCTGTCCGAGCTAAAGAAGCTCAAGCTCATGTCGCCCATGTCCGCAGAGGCGACCGTGGTGCGCAATTACATCGAGACCCTTGTCGGCCTGCCCTGGAAGAAGAAGTCCCGCATTTCCAAGGATCTTGCCGGCGCCGAGAAAGTGTTGGATAAGGATCACTACGGCCTCGAAAAGGTCAAGGAACGCATCGTCGAATACCTCGCCGTGCAACAGCGCGTTGATAAGGTGAAGGCGCCGATCCTCTGTTTGGTAGGCCCTCCCGGTGTGGGCAAGACTTCTCTCGGTCAATCCATTGCCAAGGCCACTAATCGCAAGTTCGTTCGGATGGCCCTGGGCGGCGTTCGCGACGAGGCCGAGATTCGCGGTCACCGTCGTACTTACATCGGCTCCATGCCCGGCAAGATTTTGCAGAGCATGAACAAGGTCGGTGTAAAGAACCCGCTGTTCCTTCTGGATGAAGTGGACAAGCTCGGTCAGGATTTTCGCGGCGACCCCTCATCCGCTTTGCTCGAAGTGCTGGATCCGGAACAGAACCACACCTTCCAGGATCACTATATCGAGGTGGACTTCGATTTGTCCGATGTCATGTTTGTGGCGACGGCCAACTCTCTCAACATTCCGGCAGCGTTGCTGGACCGGATGGAGGTAATTCGTCTCTCCGGCTACACCGAGGACGAAAAGGTCAACATCGCCCAGCGTTATCTGCTGCCCAAGCAGATGAAGAACAACGGCGTGAAGCGTGATGAACTTTCCGTGACCGAAGATGCCCTTCGCGACATGGTGCGCTACTACAGTCGCGAAGCTGGCGTCCGTGCCTTGGAGCGGGATATCTCCAAGATCTGCCGCAAGGTTGTCAAGGCCCTGGTTATGAGGGCTCGCAAGAACAAAATCGTTGTGAATGCGAAGAACCTGGACAAGTATCTGGGGGTTCAGCGCTATTCCTTCGGCATGGCAGAAAAACAGAACCAGGTTGGGCAGGTGACAGGTCTCGCATGGACCGAAGTGGGCGGTGAATTGCTGACCATTGAATCCGTTGCGCTGCCCGGTAAGGGCAAGACCATGACTACCGGCAAGCTGGGTGAAGTGATGCAGGAGTCCATCCAGGCGGCCCTCAGCGTGGTGCGCAAGCGCGCCAAGCAACTGGGCATCAAGGAAGACTTCTATCAGAACAGCGATATCCACATCCACCTGCCGGAAGGCGCCACGCCCAAGGATGGTCCCTCTGCGGGTATCGCCATCACCACTGCCCTGGTGTCCGTGCTAACGGGTATTCCGGTGCGGGCTGATGTGGCGATGACGGGCGAAATCACTCTGCGCGGCGAAGTGCTGCCCATCGGTGGGTTGAAAGAGAAGCTGCTGGCTGCGGTACGTGGTGGTATTCGTCTGGCATTGATCCCCGAGGAAAACGTCAAGGATCTGGTCGAGATTCCCGAGAACATCAAGAACCGCATTGAGATCCAGCCGGTGAAGTGGATCGACAAGGTGCTTGAGTTGGCGCTGGAACGCATGCCCGAACCCTTGCCTGAAAAGGTGGCTGAGTCTGCTGTCCCGACGCCTGAGAGCGAGGCCGCAGCTTCTGCATTGGTAAAGCACTAAGAAATGCTCCAACGGGCGCGAAGGCTGATATACTTCGCGCCCCGTTTGGGACGGGTGCTTAGCTCAGTTGGTAGAGCGTCGCCCTTACAAGGCGAATGTCGGCGGTTCGACCCCGTCAGCACCCACCACAGTTTGTTCTTCGTACTCTTGGTTTATTGCCATAGGCATATTGCGATAGCCGCAGAAAAAGCGGCTGATGCGATTGACGCGAAGTACAAATCACGGCAGAATTCGGCCCCGCTGTGGGAGGCAAGAGTTCCAGGCGGCAAAGATTTTAGGAGTGGTAGTTCAGTTGGTTAGAATACCGGCCTGTCACGCCGGGGGTCGCGGGTTCGAGTCCCGTCCACTCCGCCAACATCAAAAGGCGAACCACTTGGTTCGCCTTTTTCACATCCGAGCGAGCCATCCAACATGTTCGATTCTGTTCGCAACAATCGTCGCATCGTTCAACTTTTCCTGGGCCTGATTACGCTGCCGTTCGCCTTCTGGGGCGTCGAGTCTTACGTGCGCAATGCCGGTGCCGGTGATGATGTTGCCACCGTCGGTGGCAGCAAGATCAGCCAGCAGGAATTCCAACGCGCCCTTCAGGCACAGCAGGAAAAGATGCGGACGCAGATGGGCGGACGCGATATTCCCGCCGCCGCGCTGGACAACCCCGAACTGCGCAAAGCGGTGATCGACTCTCTGGTGAATCAGCGTCTCCTGGCTGTTCATGCGCAAAAGGCGCACATGCTGATCGCCGATCAAAGCCTGGCTCAGTTCATTGCCAGCGTGCCTGAGTTGCAAGAGAACGGGGCATTCTCTCCCGCTCGCTACGAAGCATTGGTTGCAGCTCAGGGAATGAGCAAGGAAGCCTTTGAACAAAAGCTTCGTCATGACATGGTCGTGCAACAGTCCATCGGCGCCGTGGCTCAGGCTTCCATGCCGGGCGATGCCGCTGTCACGCGTTGGTTGGCAGCCCAGTTGGAGACCCGTACCGTTTCTGAAGTGCAGTACAAGCCGGAAGATTTCCTCGCCCAGGCCAAAGTGAGCGCCGATGCGGTGAAGACCTTCTACGAAACCAATCACAAGGCCTTCGAGGTTCCCGAGCAGGTGAAGATCGATTTCCTTGTGCTGGATCGTCAAACCCTGGCTGCTCAAGCGGGTGTCAGCGACGAAGAGGTCAAGGCTTGGTACGACGGCCACCAGGATCAATACAAGCAGGCGGAAGAGCGTCGCGCCAGCCATATCCTCATTACGGTTGCCAAGGATGCACCGGCTGATGCAGTGAAGGCCGCTCAAGCCAAGATCGACGACATCCTGGCTCAGGTCAAGAAGAACCCCGCCAGCTTCGACAATCTGGCCAAGCAGTATTCCCAAGACCCTGGCTCTGCCAAGCAGGGCGGCGATCTCGGCTGGTTTGGTCGCGGCGCCATGGTGAAGCCTTTTGAAGACACCGCTTTCAGTCTGAAAGAAGGCGCAATCAGCGATGTGGTTCGTTCCGATTTCGGTTTCCACGTTATCCAGGTCACTGGCGTTCATGCAGAGAAGGTCAAGCCCCTGGCCGATGTGAAGGCTCAGATTGCGACTAGCCTCAAGGAACAATCTGCCCAGAAGAAGTTTGCCGAAGCCTCCGAAGGCTTCAGCAACGCGGTGTATGAGCAGTCCGATAGCCTGAAACCTGCCGCAGAGAAGTACCACCTGAACATCCAATCCGGTGGTTGGGTAAGCAAGGGCGGGCGCGGTGCCGGTCCATTGGCCAATCCCAAGCTGCAAGCGGCCTTGTTCTCCGATGATGCCATCAAGAATCAACGCAACACCGAGGCAGTTGAAGTTGCGCCCGGCGTTCTGGTTGCTGCCCACGTGGTCGAACACAAGCCTGCAACGACTCGTCCCCTGGATGAAGTGAAGGGCGATCTGGAAAAGTACCTGCAGCGTGAAGAGGCTGCCAAGCTGGCCCGCAAGGCGGGTGAAGAGCAAGTGGCGCAACTGCAAAAGGGCGGTGCTGCCTCCCTCAAGTGGGGCAATGCTCGTAGTCTGCCTCGCCTTGGAGCACAAGGCGTTGCACCCGATGCCGTTCAGGCCGTGTTCAAGGCGGATGTTGCCAAGCTGCCCGCTTATGCCGGCGCAGCATTGCCCGGCGGCGTCTATACGGTCTATCGCATCGAGAAGGTCACGCCTTATGACGCCAAGGCCAATGACGAGCGTGCGGCCTACCTGCGTCAGCAGTACGGTCAGTTGATTGCCGGCGAAGAAATCGGTGCCTGGGTTGCCAACCTGCGCCAGCGTTACTCCGTCGAGATCAACAAGAAGTTCCTGGAACCGGCCAAGGACCGTTAATCCTTCGCCGCTGAATCGAAGCCACTTCGATTGGAAACGCGTCAATGAAGCTCCAGCAATTGCGTTTCCTCATCGAAGTGGTGGACAGCGGTCTCAACGTCACCGTAGCAGCCGAACGGCTCTACACCTCCCAACCCGGCGTCAGCAAGCAGATCCGTCTGCTTGAGCAAGAACTGGGTTTCTCCATCTTCGAGCGTTCCGGCAAGCGATTCACCGGCATCACCCCATCCGGTGAAGCCATCGTGCGCGCGGCCCGCAATGTGTTACTGGAAGCGGAGAACTTTCGCCGTATCGGCGAGGAACTCATCGACGACGAGGCGGGCACGCTCACCGTCGCAACAACGCATACCCAGGCACGTTACGTACTGCCCCGCGTGGTGGCCGAGTTCACCCGTCGCTTCCCCCGTGTTCGTCTGTCCATCCGGGAAGGTGACCCCAATCGCGTGGCGGAAGGCGTGCGTCGTGGCGACGCTGATCTGGGGGTTGCCACCGAAGCCCTTGCCAATACGCCGGGCCTGGTGACGCTGCCGGCTTATACCTGGACGCATCTCGTGATCGCACCTCCAGGTCATCCCGTGCTGGCGGAAAAGTCTCTCAGCCTCAAGGTGCTCACAAAGTACCCGCTGATTACCTACGACGCCGCATTCTCCGGGCGTACTCGCCTCGACGAAGGTTTCGCGCGCGCTCACGTCCAGCCGAATCTGGTGCTTACCGCCGTGGATTCGGATGTGATCAAGACTTACGTGGGACTGGGACTGGGGGTGGGCATCATCGCCCAGGTGGCCTTCGATCCCCAGCGGGACACGGGGTTGGAGGCCATCGATGTGGGGGATTTGTTCGGCACCAACACCACCCGCATCGCCTTTCGTCAGGGAAGCCGTCCTCGCCGCTTTGCCCTGGTGTTCGCTGAATTGCTATCGCCGAGCCTGACGCCGGAAATCATTTCCATGGCCAGTGCAGAGAACAGCGAGTCCTACGAAATCTAAAGGCGAAAAAAAAGGAGCGTTCGCAAACGCTCCTTCGGGATTGAGTCGCGGCTGATTACCAGAGCTTCCACCAGGGTTCGTCGCTGCCGTTGCCGCGAGCGAAGTATTTGCTTTGGGGGAAGTTCTTGCGCAACACCCGATCCGCGTCATCGCGCAGATCCTTCATGTCCATGGCGTCATAGGCCTTGACCAGGATGAACAGGGCTTCTTCGTTGGCCGGTGCATCGGGATAAGTCTTGAGGGACTCCTGGGCGCGATTCACTGAGGCCACGTAAGCACCCCGGTTCAAGTAGTAGCGGGCCACATGAACCTCATGGGAGGCCATGGCATTCACCAGATAGTTCAGTCGAAGGGTCGCGTCGGGCGTATAGCGGCTCTCGGGGAACTTGGTCACCAGATCCTTGAAGGCATCAAAGGATTCCTTCAGAGCTTTCGGGTCGCGCTCGGTCATGTCCTGGGCGCTGATCTTGCCGAGCAGGCCCTGGTCTTCGTTGAAGCTTGCCAGTCCCTTCAGGTAGTAGGCGTAGTCAACGTTCGGATGATTCGGGTGGAGGCGAATGAAACGATCACAAGCCGCGACGGCCGAGGTGGGCTCATTCATCTTGAAGTGAGCGTAAGCCGTTTCAATCTGGGCTTGCTGGGAATAGCGGCCGTAGGGATAGCGGGCCTCAAGTTTCTCGAAGAGCTTGATTGCTTTGTCGTAGGCGCCTTCCGTCATGGCGTCGTGGCCTTCCGAGTAAAGCCGACTTGCCGACCACTTGGCGGTTTCGTCAATCTTGTCGGGGAGCAGGCCGCAGCCTGAAAGGAGGGAAAGCAGAACGACGAGAACCGCTAAACTACGCATAATGAACGCCTCTAATACGGACGCTGCGGATTATAGCCGCCCAGGCGCCTCCCCGACCTCCGATCCGCATCCTTCCTCGATTTCCACCGACGACGCCGGTGAAAGTGCATTGCTTCACGTGCCCGACGCCTGCGCCAAAATGCGGCTGGACGCGGCCCTTGCCGGGCTGCTTCCTCAGTATTCCCGCAGCCGTCTGCAAACCTGGATCAAGGATGGACTGATTCTGCTGGACGGCGAACCGGCCGAACCCAAGCAGAAAGTCTGGGGCGGCGAAGCGGTGGAGCTGCTGGCTTGTGAAGTGCCTGCCAGCGGCACGGTGATGGCGGAAGACGTGCCTTTCCCCATTGCCTACGAGGATGAGCACATCATCATCGTGGATAAGCCCGTGGGCCTGGTGGTCCATCCGGGCAGCGGTAATTGGAGCGGCACTCTGCAAAACGGTTTGCTGCATTACGCGCCTTCCCTTGCCGCTGTGCCGCGCGCCGGCATCGTTCATCGACTCGACAAGGACACCAGCGGTTTGCTGGTGGTCGCGAAAACCATCGAAGCCCAGATCGATCTGGTGCGCCAGCTCCAGGCCCGAACCGTAAAGCGCCATTACCTGGCGCTGGTGCTGGGGGCCTTGGTGGGGAAGGGAACCGTGGACGAACCCATTGGTCGCCATCCTTCCCAGCGTACCAAGATGGCCGTGGTCCGCCAGGGGCGGGAAGCCCGTACCCATTATTTGGTTCGTCAGAGTCTGCCCAAATGCACCCTGGTGGAGTGCCATCTGGATACGGGGCGCACTCACCAAATCCGCGTGCATTTGGCCCATCTGGGTCATCCCCTCGTGGGCGATGCCACCTATGGTCGCCGCCGCAGCGGTTCGGACCTACTCGACGCTTTTCCTCGGCAGGCGCTTCATGCTTGGCGGTTGGGGTTGATACACCCGGTCACGCGGGACCCCATGGAGTGGGAAAGCCCGCTGCCCGACGATTTCGCCACCTTGATGGAACGACTGGGCGCCTCTCTATGAACTCCTGGATCGTTCCTGATTGGCCCGCGCCTGCCGGCGTCAAAGCGCTCGTCACCACGCGAGTCGGGGGGCACAGCACCGGAGCCTATGCCGGATTCAACCTTGGTAGCCACGTGGGTGATGCCCCTGCGGCGGTTGCTGCCAATCGTATCTGGCTCCGGCAACAGGCTGGTCTGCCAGCCGATCCGGTGTGGCTGACGCAGGTGCATGGCAAGGTTTGTCTTGACCTGTCCACCTGCAACGATGCTGCGCCCGAGGCAGACGCCTCAATGACCCGCGTTCCAGGCCAGGTCTGCGCCATCCTCACCGCCGATTGCTTGCCCGTCGTTCTTTGCAGCGACGATGGCACAACGGTTGGCGCCGCCCATGCCGGTTGGCGTGGGCTGCTTTCCGGTGTTATCGAAGCGACGGCCAAGGCCATGGCTCAGCCTGGGGCGCATCTCATGGCTTGGCTCGGGCCCGCCATTGGACCCTCGGCTTTCGAGGTGGGGGCAGAGGTACGCGAAGCCTTCATGACCGAAGATGCCGCCAGTGGTTCCGCATTCACGCCCCGCCCCGAGGTCGATGGCAAGTGGCTATGCGACATCTATGCCCTGGCGCGTTTGCGTCTGGCACGTATCGGCGTCCATCGGGTGTACGGCGGTGATCGTTGTACCTACAGCGAATCGGACCATTTCTTTTCCTATCGCCGGGAAATGCAGACTGGACGCATGGCGACCCTCATCTGGATCGACCCTGCTGGGTAAATCCCCGCCTCCTTGCCGGTTCCTTGCGAAATACGCCAACGAGGTAGGAATTGCCGAGGCTTGTGCCAAAGTTAGAGAAGACGCTGCTGATCCATTGTGCCTGGATGGATGGCGGCCTATGTTTTCTCCGAGGGGCACATGACACAAACCATCGGCCGTTTTGAAATTGGACGGGAGCTCGGGCGTGGCGCCCAGAGTGTCGTCTATCTGGCCTGGGATCCTCAGCTCCAGCGCGAAGTGGCCATCAAAACCATGCACTTCGATGTGGCGGACCCGCATCTGAACGGGATGCTGTTGGCCGAGGCTCGCACCGTGAGCAAGCTGCACCACGCTAACGTGGTGTCCATCTACGATGCGGGCATACAAGACGGCGACCCCTATCTGGTGTTCGAGTATGTGCAGGGGCCGACGCTGGCGGAGCAGCTGCGGGACCAGGGGCCCATGGAGCCGGAGAGGGCGGTTGCGCTGCTGCGCCAGGTCATGGATGCCCTGGCCCAAGCCCACGAACTGGGCATCATCCACCGGGATCTGAAGCCCTCCAACATCCTCATCGACGGCAGCGGCACGCCTCGTGTCATGGATTTCGGGATTGCGGCCCGGCTCAGCGATGCAGCGGACGTGGCCCAGCAGGATCTCATGGGCACGCCTTCCTACCTGGCACCGGAGTACGTCAAGGACAAGCGGGTGACCGAGCAGGTGGATGTCTATGCCGCCGGGCTGATCCTGCTGGAGATGATGACGGGGCGCAAAGTGGTGACCGGGGACACCATCGGCCAGATTCTCTACAAGGTGATGAACGAGGACATCGCCCTACCGCCGGGCCTGGACCCGAGGCTTGGCGAGATCGTGAAAAAAGCGTGCGTTCGCGATCCCTCGGCGCGCTACGCCAACGCTGGCCAGATGCGGCTCGCCCTCGACCAGTTCCTGGGGCCGGCTGGCGTCAAGACCATGCACGCCACTGAAACTGAGACTGAGCTGACGCTCAAATTCCTGTTGCGTCGCATGAAGGTCAAGAGCGACTTCCCGGCCCTGTCCGATTCGGTCGCGGCCATCAACAAGCTGACCGACTCGGACAATGAGAGTGTCGACCAATTATCCAACACCATCCTGCGGGATTACGCCCTTACCAACAAAATTCTGCGTTTGGCGAATTCCGCCTATTACGCACAAGCCGGGGGCGGCAACATCGCTACCGTGTCCCGAGCAGTGATCGTGCTGGGCTTCAACACCGTTCGTAATACGGCCATCAGCCTGCTGCTGTTCGAGCACATGAAGGACAAGGCCAATGCGCGGGAGTTGAAGGAAGCCTTTCTGCAAGCCAATCTAGCCGGCTTGCTGGCGCGGGACATCAGCAAGAGGCTGGGGGTGTGCGGATCGGAAGAGGCCTTCATTTGCGCTCTGTTCCATCACTTGGGGCGCCTGCTGGCTCAGTTCTACTTCCCCGAAGAGGCCGACAGCATTCATAACCTCATGCGTCAAAAGAAGATGACCGAGGATCAGGCATCCGCCCAGGTGTTGAGCACCACCTACGAGGCGTTGGGGATAGGCATCGCCCATAGTTGGGGTTTTCCGTCGCTCATCGCCAACGCCATGCGCAAGCTCCCAGAGGGACAGGTAGAGGAACCCGCCGTCCCCGAGGAGTACCTGAATGTCGTGTCCGGTTTCGCCAATGAGCTTTGCGAGATCGTCGCCGCCAGTACGCCTGAAAACCGGGGATCCTTGCTCCAAGCGTTGGGAGACAGGTTTGCCAAATGCCAAGGTTTTGCCTCCCTGCCGATCTACGGGGTTGTCAAAAAAGCTGGCGAGGAACTCGTTGAAGTGGCAACCGCCATTCATGTGACCATCCAGGAAAGCTCGTTTCTGCGGCAGATTCAGGCCTTCAGTGAGCAGGATGGCAGCTCGGGCAGCACGCAGGCCGTTGATAAGGCAGGTGCCAAAACGGCAAGTAAGGGGCCTAATAGGACGGCGAGCGAAACAGTAGACAGAACCGTGGTTGCCCCCCTCGATCAGACCGTATTGGCTGACCTGTCGGAGGGGCAGGCTGTGTCGCACGAGGTCGCCAAAACCCTTGTGGAAAAGCCGCGTACGAGTCGGGCGGTGATGCTTGAGGCCGCCATTGACGGTATCAAGAATGCCCTGGCGAAAGACTTCTCCGTCACCGATGTGTTGAGCATCGTTCTGAAAACCATGTACCGAGCCGGCGGCTTCAAGCGCGTCCTGCTTTGTCTGAGGGATGCCAAGAGCGAGGAAATGGTGGGGCGCATTGGCTTCGGCCCGGACGTGGATCAGATCGCCAAGGTTTTCCACTTTCCTTTGGCGTTCAGCCCGGACGTGTTTCATCTGGCCACCAGTAAGGGCGTGGACATCCTCATCAGCGACATCGATGACCCGAAAATCGCGGACAAGATTCCCCGCTGGTTCCGCGACAAGGTGGGGGCGCGCAGCTTCGTCCTTTTTCCTATTCGGTTGAAAGGGGTTTCTGTCGGCATGATCTATTGCGACAAGGATCAGGCGGGCGCCATTCAGCTTTCCGAGCATGAGTTGCAGCTGTTCAAGGCTCTGCGCGACCAAGCCCTTCAAGGGTTGCGGCGGATCCACGAGTGAAGCCCGTGGATGTCGTGAAGTCATTGTGCTGTGCGGAAGAAGTTGGCCTCGTCCTTGAAGCCTTGCCATTGCTCACATGCTTACCGGGTTTCGCCCGCAAAGGCCCGGTGGGAGCGGGTCGGCGCGTATAATCCGCATCCCTCTCCAATCCCCAACAGCATTCATGACAGTCCTACAGT
>DASUJA010000174.1:0-6406 GCA_036279515.1 Rhodocyclaceae bacterium
AGGAAATTTCTCGTCATCCACATTGAGGGCTTTCAGCAGACGCTTGATGGCCGCCTGCTGATCGCCGGAATCGAGAATCTGGAACAACTGGGGCAGGCCCGCGTCCTTGTAATGGGCGCGCAGCAAGCGATTGCACAGGCCATGGAAGGTGCCGATCCACATGCCCCGGGTGTTGATGGGCAGCATGGAAGAGAGCCGGGTCAGCATCTCCTTGGCGGCCTTGTTGGTGAAGGTCACGGCCAGCAAGCCGGAAGGCGTCACCTGCCGCGTGGAGATCAGCCAGGCGATGCGGGTGGTCAAAACCCGGGTCTTGCCGGAGCCGGCGCCGGCGAGGATCAGTCCATGTTGGGGAGGAAGGGTGACAGCGGCCAGCTGTTCGGGATTTAGGCCGGAGAGGAGATCAGACATGCGGGCAATTATAGCTAGCCGGCGCAAGTGCCTGAATTGGGGGAGGAAAGCATTGTTGCCCCCAGTCCACTACGTAGAACGAATCAGGAATTTCCCATTGTTAGTCAGGACTTGGCGGCGTAGACTTTGTTTTGTGCAACGCAACAAAAGGAGAGCACATCATGAGTATCGAACGACTACCGATGCAATTGCCCTGGCTTGCCCGCCGATCCGGCTTGTCTGACGCCAAGGCTGCGGCCCTGTGGCAAGAAGCCGTCCACAGCACGGAGAAAGTCTGCGGTAACAGGGATTCGTCCGAGTTTTATGGGGCATCCATGGACAAGCTGCGCGCTTCCATGGATGCGGAATCCCATCGGCTGAACACCCTGTCCTGCGTGCGCCCTTGGTCCCGCCTGCAACGTCAGGTGATGACCCTGCAAATGAGCTTGCTGGACACCGGCAGCGTCATGGTCGCCCGCACCGCACGGGCCTGGGCGCTTCCTACGCGCTTCTGCTGAAGTCTTCGCTGATTCGCCGCCGAGGAGTGGCGATCAGCGCACAGCAGTGGCCGTCACCTTGAGCGCCGTCCCGACGGGACCTGCGGCTCGCCGGGCCTCGCTTTCGCTGGCGTAGCCCTTCACCAATACCTCGTACTGCCATCCGCTCTCGCTACGCCGAGGGCGGATCCGTGCAGGATAGCCGGCAATCCGCGCCTGATCGTAGAGGCCCAGGGCGCTCGCCTCATCCAGCGCATCGCCCAATCGCAAAGCATAGCGACCCGACAGGTGCAGGGCGCCGTTGGACGACTCCAGATCCGTTTCCCGCGAACGGGACTTCAACTCCGCCTCGGTCGCGGTGGAAAGCGGCAACGGCGCGGCGCCCTTGGGCGCGACGAACACCGACAGGGGATCGCTGATCTCCACCGGCTCGCCGCCGGCGAGTTTCACCTCGATGCGCCCTTCAATCAGCATGACCAGATCCTGGCCGTCGTCGGACTTGCCCCAAACGTCAGTGCGGCGAATGCCGATGGTCGTGGTGCCGACGCGGATCGCCACGTCGCGCTGACGCAGCTTGGCGGCCTGGGCCGTGGTGTAGCGGAAGGCGCCGACGGCCACGTCGATGGCGCCACGAAAAAATGACGCGGGCTTGAGACTGCGGGAATAGAAGCTCATGCGAGCGGACTCGCCCAGCTTCACCGTGCTGCCCTCGGCCAGCTTCAAATAAACACGCGCACCGCTGCCGGTACGAACCTGATCGCCGTTTTGCAGTTCCATGCCGGGCGCCAGCGGCTCGCTGACCTCGCCCCGCACTCGCCAAGCCGGCAACTGCACCGCATCCACAGAAGCCGCCGGCACTCCCCAAGCGGCAAAAGATGCAAGAAAGCTCAGCAGAAAAACGAGCGCACGGGAGCGAAGCTTCATGGGGCAGGCCTGTAGGGAAGGATGGGGATGGCGAACAGTACGGACGGGCCGCAGAAGGCTTTAGGGCGGCAGGTATAATCGCCCGCTTTCACGCTTCATCTTTAGAGCCCCAGCCCATGCAGGAAAAATACGTTCCCTCGGACATCGAAACGGCAGCCCAGCAATACTGGGAAACCACCCAGGCATTCCGCGCCGTGGCGAGCAAGGACAAGCCCAAGTACTACTGTCTGTCCATGTTCCCCTATCCGTCCGGCAAGCTGCACATGGGGCACGTGCGGAACTATACCATCGGCGATGTGCTGTCCCGGTTCCACAAAATGAAGGGCTACAACGTGCTCCAGCCCATGGGTTGGGACGCCTTCGGCCTGCCCGCCGAGAACGCGGCGATCAAGAACAAGGTGCCGCCGGCCAGGTGGACCTACGACAACATCGAGTACATGAAGGGGCAGTTGAAGTCCCTCGGTTTCGGCATCGACTGGAGCCGGGAACTCGCGACCTGTCGTCCTGAGTATTACAAGTGGAACCAGTGGCTGTTCCTGCGCATGCTGGAAAAAGGCGTCGCCGAACGCAAGACCCAGGTGGTGAATTGGGACCCTGTGGACCAGACCGTGCTCGCCAACGAGCAGGTGATCGACGGCCGCGGCTGGCGCACCGGCGCGCTGGTGGAGAAGCGCGAGATCCCCGGCTACTACCTGAAGATCACCGATTACGCCGACGAACTGCTGTCCGACCTGGACACCCTCGACGGCTGGCCCGAGCGCGTGAAGCTGATGCAGGCCAACTGGATCGGCAAGAGCACCGGCGTGCGCTTCGCCTTCACTCACGACATCAAGGATGAAGCGGGCAAGCTGATCGACGACGGCAAGCTGTGGGTGTTCACCACCCGCGCCGACACCATCATGGGCGTCACTTTCTGCGCCGTGGCCGCCGAGCATCCCCTGGCCCTGCTCGCAGCCAAGAACAATCCCGAACTGGCTGCCTTCATCGAGAAGTGCAAGCACGGTTCCATCATGGAAGCCGACATGGCGACCATGGAAAAAGAAGGTGTGCCCACCGGCCTTTACGTGACCCATCCGCTCACCGGCGAACAGGTGCAGGTGTGGGTCGGTAACTACGTGCTCATGAGCTACGGCGAAGGCGCCGTGATGGCCGTGCCCGCCCATGACGAACGGGACTTCGGTTTCGCGCTCAAGTACAAGCTGGCCATCAAGCAAGTGGTGGCTGTCGCTGACCAGAACTTCTCTGCGGATGCCTGGCAGGAGTGGTACGGCGACAAGGTCGCCGGCAAGCTGATCAACTCCGGCAAGTACGACGGCCTCTCCTACGAAGCCGCCGTTGATGCCATCGCCGCCGACCTGAAAGCCAAGGGCCTGGGCGACAAAAAGGTGCAATGGCGCCTGCGCGACTGGGGCATCTCCCGTCAGCGTTACTGGGGCTGCCCGATTCCCATCATCCATTGCGACAGCTGCGGCTCGGTGCCCGTGCCCGACGACCAACTGCCCGTGGTGCTGCCCGAAGATTGCGTGCCGGATGGTTCCGGCAATCCCCTCAACAAGCGCGAAGACTTCCTCGCCTGCTCCTGCCCCAAGTGCGGCAAGCCGGCCCGCCGCGAGACGGACACCATGGACACCTTCGTCGATTCGTCCTGGTACTACGCTCGCTACGCCACGGGCGCCGGTGCATCGGCCATGGTGGATGAGGAAACCAATTACTGGATGACCGTCGATCAATACATCGGCGGCATTGAGCACGCGATCCTGCACCTGCTCTATTCGCGCTTCTGGACCAAGGTCATGCGCGACGTAGGGCTGGTGAATTACCGGGAGCCCTTCGCTCACCTGCTGACGCAAGGCATGGTGCTGAACCACGCCTTCTTCCACAAGCCCGAAGGCGGCGGCAAGGACTACTACTGGGAAAGCGATCTGGACGTAGCGCGGGACGCCAAGGGCCTCATCACTGGCGCCAAGCTCAAGAGCGACGGCACGGTGCTGGAGCACGAGCTGACCACCATGTCCAAGTCCAAGAACAACGGCGTGGACCCGCAGGCCCTGATCGAGCAGTACGGCGCCGACACCGCCCGCTTCTTCATGATGTTCGCGGCACCGCCCGAGCAGACGCTCGAGTGGGCCGACTCCGGCGTGGAAGGTGCCCACCGCTTCCTCAAGCGCGTGTGGACCTTCGGTCATGCGCTTTCCACCGCGGCCCATGCCGACGTTCCGGCCAGCGTTGCCGAGTCTGTCGCCGCAGCCCGTCGCGAAATTCACCTGACTTTGAAGCAGGCCAGCTACGACCTGTCGAAGCAGCAGTTCAACACTGTTGCTTCGGGCTGCATGAAGATTCTCAACGCCTTGGAAAAGGTGCAGAAGGATGCGGCCGACCAGTGGAGCACCGTGGCCCACGAAGGCTTCTCCATCCTGCTGCGTCTGCTCTCGCCCATCGCTCCCCACATCACCCACGTGCTGTGGAAGGAACTGGGCTACGGTGACGACATCCTCTCCGCCACTTGGCCCGAGCCCCTGGAAGCCGCTCTCAAGCAGGACCAGATCGAACTGATGCTTCAGGTGAACGGCAAGCTGCGCGGCAGCGTGAAAGTGGCCGCCGACGCGGACAAGGCCACCATCGAAGCGGCAGCACTGGCCGACGAGATGGCCCAGAAGTTCATGGAAGGCAAGGCGCCCAAGAAGATCGTGGTGGTGCCCGGCCGTCTGATCAACATCGTGGTCTGAGCTCACAACCATGCGCACGATTTCCTTCTCCCTGGCGCTGCTACTGCTTCCCCTGGCTGCTGTCGCCCAGACGCAGAGCGGCTCTCCGGCCGATGTTCCGAACACCCCCAGCTACTCCGTCGACGACAGCCACGCGCTGACCGCCGAGGGGCTGGGCTGGAAGCTGACGGACAAGGCCACGGGCAAGGAAAGGAATCTGCTGCTGCCCGCGTTCCATCCTGAGCAGTCGCACCCGGTCATTGACGGCCAGCACTTGGCGTACATCTCCCTCACCAAGCACGGCGAGCGCCAGCAGTTGGGCTGCGTCACCTTCGACCTGACCAAGGGCAAGGTGGTCAATCGCAAGGACTCCACCCTGTTTGGGCGGGAAGGCGAGCCGCTTTCTGCGCCCACCTTGGGTGAAGACGGTGCCGTCACTTGTCATCTCAAGGGCGATCAGTGCAATGCCAAGGGCGGCGCCTGTAGTGCCGCCGAGGAAGATGTGGCACTCAACTTCGTGCCCGGCGCCGTCGCCGGCAAACCGCTGAAGTCCAAATCCGCCAAGGGCGGCAAAAGCGGCAAAGGCCACCATGGCGCCCACGGCTCCCATGCCCCAAGCAAAAAGGCGGCAGCGCATAAGTCGTCCCATTCGGCAAAAACCAAACACACTGCCAAGAAAGCCAAACATTCATGAGCATGCTTAAGACTTCCCTTCGCCGCCTGCTGGTACTGGGCCTTGTGCTGTTGCTCGGCGCCTGCGGCTTCCATCTGCGCGGCAGTGCCAACCTGCCCTTCAAGACCCTGTACCTGAGCTTGAATGACACGTCCGAGATGTACGCGCTGCTAGCCCGGACGGTAAAGGCTTCCAGCCAGACCGACATCGTCAAATCGGCCAAGGAGGCGGAAGCGGTCCTCTCGGTGACCGGCGACATGCAGCGCAAGACGATCCTCTCCCTGAACACCTCCGGCCGCGTGCGCGAATACCAATTGATCCGCACCTTCAGCTTCCGGGTTGCCGACCCCGAGGGTCGTGACTTGCTGCCGCCGGCAACGATAGAACTGCGCCGGGACATCACCTATAGCGACGACCAAGTGCTGTCGAAGGAAGCAGAAGAAGTGCTGCTGTGGCGCGACATTCAGAACGACCTGGTGCAACAGATCCTGCGGCGCCTTTCAGCAGCGCAAACCAAGCCCATCGCCGACGCGACCGACGCAAGCGGAGCCAAGTAAATGCAACTGCGCCCGGAACAACTGGGTGCCCATCTCGAAAAGCCCCTGGCACCGCTCTACGTGGTCCACGGGGACGAACCCCTGCTGACCATCGAGGCCGCTGACGCCATCCGCGCCGCCGCCCGCAAGCAAGGCTTCGAGGAACGGGAAGTGCTGGTGGCCGGCCCCGGCTTTCGCTGGGACGAGCTGTTCATGGCCGCCGGCAACATGTCCCTGTTCGGCGGCTCCAAGCTGATCGACCTGCGCATTCCCTCCGGCAAACCGGGCCGCGACGGCGGCGACGCACTTCAGAAACACTGCGATCAAACTCTCAACTCCGGCCCCGGCCTCGCCACACTGATCTCCCTGCCATTGCTGGACTGGCAGGCGAAGAAGGCAAGCTGGTTCACCAAACTGGCGGACGCGGGCGTGGTGGTGGAATGCAATGCACCGCCCTTGGCCCAGCTGCCCGACTGGATCGCCCTGCGTCTGGCGCGGCAAAAGCAAACGGCACCTCGCGATGGCCTGCAATTCATCGCCGGTCACGTGGAAGGCAATCTCCTCGCCGCCCACCAGGAAATCCAGAAACTGGCCCTGCTCTACCCGGAAGGCGCGCTGACGCTGGAACAGATCGAAGACGCCGTGCTCGACGTGGCCCGCTTCGACGTAGACAAGCTGAAAGCC
>DASUJA010000175.1:0-30317 GCA_036279515.1 Rhodocyclaceae bacterium
ATCTGATCGACGGTCATGATCAGCGGAGGCGCGGCCACCATGCGGCTGCCCACGGCGCGCATGACCAGGCCGTTCTCGAAACAGCGACGGCGGTAGATCATGCCGATCTCCTGATCGTCGGGGAAAAGCTGGTTCTTCTGCTTGTCCTTCATGAGCAGGATGGCGCCGAGCATGCCCAGGGTTTCCGCGTCGCCCACCAGGGGGTGATCCTTCAGGCTGGCGAACATGGCTGCGTAACGGGGGGCGAGTTCTTCGCGCACCTTGCGCGGCACATCCAGTTCCTGCATCAGGCGGATGTTGGCAATGGCGACGGCGCAAGCCACGGGGTGGCCGCTGTAGGTGTAGCCGTGGTTGAAGTCGCCACCCTTTTCGATCAGCACGTTCGCCACCCGGTCGCCCACCATGACGCCGCCCAGGGGCACGTAGCCGCTGGTGACGCCCTTGGCGAAGGTCATCAGGTCGGGACGAATGCCGAGGGTTTCGCTGCCCCACCATTGGCCGGTACGACCGAAGCCGCAAATCACTTCATCGGCAATCAGCAGGATGCCGTACTTGTCGCAGATGCGCTGGATCTCGGGCCAGTAGGTCTCGGGCGGAATAATCACGCCGCCAGCGCCTTGCACGGGTTCGCCGATGAAGGCCGCCACTTTCTCGGGGCCGACCTTGAGGATGCGTTCCTCAAGCCAGCCGGCAGCCACCTTGCCGAACTCGGCCTTGGACATGCCTTGGCCATGCTCGAACCAGTAGGGCTGTTCGATGTGCTCGATGTTGGGAATGGGGAGGCCGCCCTGGCTGTGCATGTAGCTCATGCCGCCCAGGGATGCCCCGCCCATGGTGGAGCCGTGATAGGCGTTGTTGCGGCTGATGATGATCTGGCGCTCAGGCTGACCCAGGATGTCCCAGTAGCGACGAACCATGCGGATGTTGGTGTCGTTGCTCTCCGATCCCGAGCTCGAATAGAACACGTGGCGGAAGGGCAGGGAGGTGATGTCGGAAAGCAGGCTCGCCAGTTCCACGGCGGGTGTTGTAGTGGTCTGGAAGAAGGCGTTGTAGAAGGCCAATTCCTTGAGCTGGCGGGTTGCCGCATCAATCAGGGCCGGTTGACCGTAGCCCATGTTGACGCACCAAAGGCCGCTCATACCGTCGAGGTACTTCTTGCCTTCCGTGTCGCTGACGTAGATGTTCTCGCCCTTCGTCATCACCCGCGAGCCCTGGGCTGCCAGGGCCTTGAAGTCGGTGAAGGGGTGAAGGAAATGGGCGGAATCCTTTTCGCGCCAGTATTGGGTTGTGTTCATGTCGTCGCGTTTCATATTCGTTCTCCTGATCAGACATGCAGCAGCAGGTGTTCCCGTTCCCAGGGGGAAATCACCTTCATGAATTCTTCGTATTCGACTTCCTTGATCTCCGTGTAGACCTTGATGAAGTCATGGCCCAGGATGTCGGCCAAGTCCGTCTCGGCGCGCAGTAGTTCCACCGCTTCGCCCAGGCTGCGGGGCAACTGGAATTCGCCTTCGTAGGCGTCGCCCATGCATTCGGGCGACGGTTCCACCTTGTTCTTGATGCCCAGGTAGCCGCAGGCCAGCGTGGCCGCCAGGGCCACGTAAGGGTTCGCGTCGGCGCCGATCACGCGGTTTTCAACGCGGCGAGCGGCAGGGCCGGACACGGGAGAGCGAATGCCGACGGTGCGATTGTCGGTACCCCATTGGATGTTGATGGGGGCGGCGCTGGAGCGAACCAGACGCCGATAGGAGTTCACATAGGGCGCGAACAGGGCCATGGCGGCGGGCACGTATTTCTGCAAGCCGCCGATGTACCAGTAGAACTCTTTGCTCGGGGTGCCGTCCTCGTTGCTGAACAGGTTGCGTCCCGTCGCCTTGTTCACGATGCTCTGGTGAATGTGCATGGCGCTGCCGGGTTCGCCGGCGATGGGCTTGGCCATGAAGGTGGCGTACATGTCGTGACGCATGGCGGCTTCGCGTACCGTGCGCTTGAAGAAGAACACTTCGTCGGCGAGACCCAGGGGGTGGTCGTGGAAGAAGTTGATCTCCATCTGGCCGGCGCCGATTTCGTGGATCAGGGTGTCCACGTTCAATTCCATCTTTTCGCAGAAGTCGTAGACGTCCTCGAACAGCGGATCGAATTCGTTCACCGCGTCGATGGAGTAGGCCTGACGGGAAGTCTCGCAGCGGCCGTTACGGCCCACGGGCGGGCGTAGGGGCAGATCCGGGTCCGGGTTGCGGGCCACCAGATAGAACTCCAGTTCGGGCGCCACCACCGGATCCCAGCCCTCAGCTTCATACAGGGCGCAGACGTTGCGCAGCACGGAGCGGGGCGCGAAGCTGACCAGTTCGCCTTCCCGGTTGTAGCAATCGTGGATGACCTGGGCGGTGGGGTCGCTGACCCAGGGCACGATGCGGACCGTGGCCGGATCGGGACGCAGGTGCATGTCCTGGTCCGTGGGTTTGATGATGTCGTAGTACTGGCCGTCCGTGGGGAGCTCGCCGGTGACGCCCATGGCGACCACCAGCTCCGGCAGGCGCATGCCCCGGTCTTCGGTGAACTTCTGACGGGGAAGAATCTTCCCGCGTGCCACGCCGGTCAGGTCGGGCACGAGACATTCAATTTCAGTGACCTTGCGGTCGTCGAGCCATTGTTCGAGTCCTGCAAAGGTAAAGTCGTTCCTGGATACCATGATCCACCTCTCTTGATGAGCGCAGCGCAAGGCTGCGAAATGGGTTTGTTCGGGTGCCGAAAGCGCGGCTGACCTAGGTCTCGGGGAGCGGCTTCTGTTCTTTTCGGGCTGCGCAGGCGGCGCCGAAGGCACCGAGAATCTTCATGGAGACGGGGTTGCTTTCTGCCTGCCATTCCGGGTGCCACTGCACGCATAAATTAAAGGCGGGGGCGCTGCGCATGGAGAAGGCTTCGATGACGCCGTCGTCGGCCTGCGCCTCTACCTGAAGGCCTGGCCCCAGTTTGGCGACCGCTTGGCCGTGAAGCGAGTTCACTTCAATGGTCTCGGCATCCAGCAATGCTGCAAGCCTTCCGCCGGGAGACAAACGAATCGAGTGAGCGAAACCGTACTGGTCGTCCAGGGGCTTGGTCGAATCGGCCCGATGGTCCTGGTTGCCCGCGAGTTCATGCACCGCTTGATGCAGGCTGCCGCCCAGGGCCACGTTGGTTTCCTGCAAACCGCGGCAAATGGCCAGCAGCGGAATGCCCCGTGCCAATGCGCGCGGCACCAGGGGGAGCGTCCAGCTGTCGCGCATGTCGTCCAGCGGCAGGGTCGGGTCGAGCACGTCCTGATTGAAATGGGAGGGATGTACGTTGGATGGTGAGCCGGTAAGCAGAATGCCGTCGGCCAGATCCAGCAGGTCGTCGATTTCCTCGGGCGTGGCAAAGGGCACGACGAGCGGCAGTCCGCCGGCGAGGCGCGCTGCCCGCACGTACTTCTGGGCAATCGTGTGGTATTCGCCGCCATCGGGCATGGCGCGATTGCAGGCGGGCAGCAGGATGATGGGCGCTTTCTTGGCGCTTGCTGTCGGCTTGAATGTCTTTTTGCTATCCATGTTCCTGGGTCTCGGTGGGTTCGTCGGTGGTTCAACTAACCTGACTTTTGCGCCAGTATAAACCGAACTATTGGTCGGATACAACGGGTCGTGATTCAAATCGGATAGCTTATGTCTTCCGGCTCCTCATTCCGATCGTGTGGATCGATAGACGCCACCTGGCGTGTTGCGATGCCGCGAAAGTCTGTATCTGGGTAACAGCTGGGTAATGCACCAGAAAGCGGCGTAGATAGGCTTTTCGGCCGTGGTGGTGCGTAAGCCTGCAGCGTTCGCGGCAGGGGCGGGGATGAATAAAGCGGGAGCGTCGTACCTGTTCCTCGGTAGTCCTCTTGGCTAATATCGTTGGTGCTGTCCATTGGACAGTTCGCCCTGTCTGGGAATGCTTGTTTCCGAACTATTGTTCGGCTTATACTCGGTCGCATGATGCCGCGCGCTATGCGGTTTCCAGGGAGGCAAGGATGCGTAGGCACGAGATAATCCTGAGAAAAGGGCTGGAAGCGATGGTGGCGGTTGTTGAGATTGCAGGGGCCGGCAGGCCTGGATTGAACTTGGAAAGAGGGCACGAGTAATGAGCGCAACCAATGTCCCAAAGCGCGGACGCAACTTCATTCCGGCCATGGCCTTGCTCGGGGCTTTGGCACCTACCGCGTTTTTCGGGCTACCCCAATTGGTTGCCCTCTCTGCCCAGCAGTGGGGGTTCGGCGATTCCCAACTGGGCATTGCCGTATTTCTTGAGATCGGGGGCAATGCCGTCGGTACCTTGGCCGTGGCCTTTGTGCTGTCCCAATGGCCTGTGCGCAGACTATTGACCTTGGGCGTCCTGCTGGCCGTGGTCAGTAATCTCGCCACTTCCCAGATTCAGGGTATTCAAGCTTATTGCGCGGTGCGACTGTGCGCCGGCATTGCGTCAGGAATGCTGAGCGGCATCGCGATGCGTTACTTGTCCTTTTCTGAAAACTCGGATCGGAACTTCGGCTATCTGGTCATCGCCCAGACCTTGTGGTCCATGGTGCTGCTGGGATGGCTGCTGCCCGCCATCGGCGACCAGTGGGTAGCGAGCGGCAGTTATGTGTTCGTTGCTTTGACGCCGTTGTATTTCCTTTCCCGTCTGGGAGATTTCGCGCCGGACGAGCCTTTGGCGCCACCAAAGGCGGAGGGCGGTGCTGTGCATCGCCTTGGCGCATACACGGTGCTGTTTGCGCTGTTCTCCATGTACGTGGGCGTCGGGGTCATGTGGACCTTCGTCGATCAGATCGGCCAGCGCGCAGGCTATTCCCGCGACTTCATATCAACGGTGTTGGCGGGCGCCAACCTGGCTGCTGCATTCCCCTGTCTCCTTCTGCCCCGCCTGATGGCGGCTCGGGGTCCCTATGGCTTGTGCTTGATCATGCTATCGGGTTGTGCGTTGGCGGTGGCAGCGATGGCGCTACCTATGACGCCGGGCCTCTTCATTCTCTCCGTGGTTCTGTTTGTTGCCACCTGGGCAGGTGCGGCCATGCTGATTTTCTCGACCGTGCCCCAGTACGACGGGGTGGGGCGCTATACCGCGCTCTCGCCTGGCTTCCTTGGCGTTGGCTACGGGGTCGGTTCCATCACCGCCGGGCAACTGCTTGAGCAGGGGCAATTGCAATCCGCCATTGCCTTGTCTTCCCTGTCCTGCATTGCGGCGGTGATCATCTATTCGTTCATTCGGCGGATTCCACCGCTGGCACGAGCCTGATGCCACTCCGTTATTCGTCCCTATTAAGAAAACAGCGCGACCATGTCTCGACCAGGTCGCGTTGTTTTGCTTTGTGCACTACGGCGCAGAGATCGCGATAGCGGTAGCAAGTTCTCAAGGCCGAGGGCCGGCTCTGGGCTCACCGACCACGAACCGGCATAGTGAATTTTTAGTACTTAAACGCCCCACCTATGCCCGTCATCACAAACATCACGTCAGCCTGGCTGCTCATCCTCGTTTCTGGCTTCCTGGAGATAGCTTTCTCCGTGAGCATGAAACTCTCTGACAACTACACGAAGCTGATTCCCTCCGTCATTTCCATAGGCGCTGCTATCCTCAGCGTCTGGCTCATGAGCCTCACGCTCAAAGTCATTCCAGTTGGCACCGCCTATGCCGTCTGGGCTGGCATTGGCGCAGCGGGCACGGCAGTGGTGGGTATGCTGTTCTTTCAAGAGCCCGCCACTTTTGCCCGCATCGGTTGCATCGGGCTTGTCGTTGCAGGCATTGTCGGGTTGCAGCTTCAAGCTTCCGCCTAGAGTACGGCCAACCCTTTGTTCTATGTACCTCAGCGAAAACAGCTCAGGCTAGCCCCTACTTTGAACGTCGGCATGTCTCAATCGTTACTTCCGCTTAGGGTTGTTCTCGGACCTCGGGCCGAAAATGGATGGGGACGTTAGCCGATAGGTCGTAGACAACAACAGCAGAGCTGATCAGCTCAGGCCGGAACTCTGGTCGTCAGATACCTGCATCGGCATTTGAAACCCGCGGCATTGGCGAAACGCTTACACGACTAGGCCGGCTGGTATCTGTTGCGTGATGCAGTGAATGTTGCCGCCGCCAAGGAGAATCTCCCGTGCAGGCACCGCGACAACTTGGCGGTCGTGATAAATGGATTGAAGTGTCTTCAGCGCAAGCTCATCTTCGGGAACACCGAAGATCGGCATCACGATGCCCCCGTTGGCGATGTAGTGGTTCACGTAGGAGCCGGCCAGCCGGCTTCCGCCGTTGCGTTCTACCGTTCCGGCGACGGGATCGACGCCGTCGCTTTCTTCCTTGGTCATGAACATGGGCGTCGGCTGGAGAAGCTTGTGCACCTTGAGCTTGCGTCCCTTGGCGTCGACCGCTGCGCTTAATACCTCCAGGACCTTGGCCGAGCGAGGGTATTGGGGATCGTTTACGTCGTCGGTCCAGTGGAGGATGACTTCGCCGGGGCGGGGAATGCACACCATGTTGTCCACGTGGCCGTCGGTTTCGTCCAGATAGACGCCTTCCGGCACCCAGATGATGACGCTCACGCCAAGATAGGCGCGCAGGTAGCCTTCGATCTCTTGTCGGCTGAGCTGCGGATTGCGGTTCTTGTTTAGCAGGCATTCCTCGGTGACGATGCAGGTGCCCTCGCCATCCACGTGAATCGACCCGCCTTCGAGAATCAGCGGCGCCTTGTAGATGCCCATGGACTGGAGGTTGCAGATTTTTTCTGCCACCTGCGCGTCCCGATCCCAAGGGAAATAGAGGCCGCCTTCCAGGCCGCCCCAGGCGTTGAACTGCCAGTCGATGCCGCGCACTTCTCCTATGTCATTGACCACGCAGGTCGGGCCGGTGTCCCGCACCCAAGCGTCGTTGCTGCTCAGTTCCACTAAGCGGATTTCAGGCGGCAGCATGCGGCGGGCGTTTTCCCATTGGCCGGCAGAAACGCCCATGGTCAGCGGCTCGAAACTACTGATGGCGGAGGCGACAGCCGTGAATGCCTTTTGCGCGGGCTTGCCGCCCAGGCGCCAGTTGTCCGGGCGCTCGGGCCAGATCATGAAACATCCTGCATGGGGAGAAAACTCCCCGGGCATGTGGAAGCCGTCAGCGGTAGGAGTGGAGTCAATGATGCGCGACATCGCGTTGTTCCTGTCAGGGCGTAGGGGCGGACTGGGACTGCGGCTCAGCGTGTGTGCTTGCCGTCCAGCGACAGCAGTACGCCGTAGTGATCGGGGCGGCGATCACGGAACACGCCCCAGGCCGAGCGGCGGAGTTCCAGTTCGTCCAAATCGAATTCCTGGATCAGCACGGCTTCGGATGTGCGATCCGCTTCCTGAATCTTGGCGCCCGTGCCATCGGTGATGAACGAGGAGCCATAGAAGGTGATGCTCGAATCGCCGAAGGTCTCGGTGCCGATGCGGTTGGAGGCGATGACCGGCGTCAGGTTGGAAGCGGAGTGACCCTGCATGGCGCGCTGCCAGTGATCGCGGGAATCGATGTCGGGGAAGCGTGGTTCGGAACCGATGGCGGTCGGGTAGAAAATCAGTTCTGCTCCCATGAGGGAGAGGGCTCGCGCCGTTTCGGGGAACCATTGATCCCAGCAGATGCCCACGCCGATTTTTGCGTACCGGGTTTCCCAAACCTTGAAGCCGGTGTCGCCAGGGTTGAAATAGTATTTCTCTTCGTAGCCGGGGCCATCGGGAATGTGGGCTTTGCGGTAGATGCCAAGCACGGAACCGTCGGCATCGATGACGGCGGTGGTGTTGTAGCGGGCGCGTCCTTCGACTTCAAAGAAGCTGATCGGCAGTACGACCTGCAGCTCGCGGGCCACTTTCTGGAAATGGGCGATTGCAGGATTTTCGTCGGCACGGGTGGCCAGGTTCATATGGGCCGGATCTTCTTCCTGGCAGAAGTAGGGCGTCTCGAACAGCTCCTGAAGCAGAATGATCTGCGCTCCCCGCGCAGCGGCTTTGCGCACCAGGGTCTCTGCCTTGGCAATGTTCTCCTTGCGATCCCAAGTACAGCTCATCTGAGTCGCGGCGACGGTTACCTTTGTCATGCTGTGCTCTCTTTGGATATTTTGCGAAGCGAGGCGATGGCCCCTTCAATGAAAGGCCGTTGCGGTTACAGGACGGGATAGGTCCAGGGCATCAGGCGCTCCAGATTGGCGCCGATGCGCATCACCGTTTCTTCGTCGAAGGTCTGTCCCACGAGTTGGACGCCGGTGGGAACGCCGTTGTCGGCGATGCCAGAAGGCACGGCCAGTACCGGGTGGCGGCTCAACAGATTGAAGGGGTACGTGAATCCCTTGGTCATGAGGTTGTCGTGGGACTGGGCCATGCCCTCAGCGGGTGTGGAGGTGTCTGCCATGGTCGGGCAGATCAAAGCGTCGTACTGCGCGAAGACGGACTGTTGCAGCGACGCATGGAGGACGCCAATGTTTTCGGACGCAGCAAAGTACATTTCCGGCGTGATGCCCTTTGCGATTTCCGTGAAGGCGATGATGAAGTCGCTGATTTGATCGCGGTGATGCTCGACCGCTTCGATCAGTGGCCGTCCCAACAGGAAGCCAAGGTAGTTGGTGAAGGTGTCCACCACGGTGGCGCGTTGCCAAGGGATGACCACTTCTTCTACTACGGCACCGGCCTCGCGCAAGGCAGCAACCACACGCTGGGTATTGCGCCGCACGTCGTCCGCGATTTGGATGTAACCCAAGTCGTAGGAAACCGCGATGCGAAGACCTTTGACGGAACCGTATTCGAGCGGCAGGGATTGCATGGGAACGACGGACGGGTCGACGGCGTGGGGGCCTGCCACCACGTTGAACATGAGGGCACAGTCAGCGACGGACCGGGCCATGACGCCGTTGTGGTTGCACGGGTTCATGGCGAACGAGAAGCTGCTTTCGGGAATCCGGCCGTAGCTGGGCTTTAAGCCGACGACGCCGCAATAGGAGGAGGGCACGCGGATGGATCCGCCGATGTCCGATGCCGTGGCGAGGGTTGTCATACCCGACGCCAAGGCGACCGCGCTACCGCCGGAAGAACCGCCGCAGGTGATGGCCGGGTTCCAGGGGTTGCGCGTCACGCCATAGCGGTTCGAGCGGGTGAAGGCCGCGAGATAGAACTCGGGTACGTTGGTTTGTCCGTGGATCACGGCGCCCGCATCGAGCAAACGTTGCACCAAGGGGGCGTTATGGGTATCAGGTTCGTCGCCGCAGAGCCACGAACCTTGGGTTGTGTGAAGGCCGATCAGGTTGTGCTCGTTCTTGAGCACCGTCGGCAGCCCTTCTAGCTCGCGTGCCGTGTCAGCTGCCTTCATGTACGTCCGTTCAGCAGCACGGGCTTGGGCAAGCGCCTCCTCGGCCCTCATGGCGCTGAATGGATTGAGGGCGGGGCTCAATCGTTCCGCTCGTTCCAGGTAGCCGTTCAGCAATTCGACGGGGGACAGCTGGCGTTCGCGGAACAGCTTCAGCGTCTCGACGGCGCTTAGGTGGAAGAGATCGGATGGGGTGGTGGACGTCATCGTGGAGTCATCGGTCGTAAATTGTCGCGCCGATTCTAATCCGAACAAAAGTTCGGATGCAAGCGGCAGCTTTTTGCGCCTGATGGTGCGCTGCTCTAAAATGCGGGCTCATTGCGATTGCGCAAATTCGTCTGGAGTTCTCCTTTGCCTGCCACTTCCAAATCCGCCAAGGCCCCGGCCCCTGTCAAAAAGAAGGTCGAGCGTGTATCCAAGGCGAAGCGCTTGCAGCCGAGGCGGACGCCCAATCAAGCCCGTAGCCGGGATACCGTTCAAGCTGTATTTCGCGCAGCGGGCAAGGCGATTGAGCAGCACGGGCTGGATCGCCTGACGACCCGGCGGATCGCGGATCTTGCCGGTATTTCCGTCGGCTCCCTCTACGAGTACTTCCCCAACAAGCAGGCTGTGGTCAACGCGCTCGTGGAGGATTGGATGCAGCGGGTTTTCGAGGTGCTGGACGGGCTGCATCCGCGGCATGGCGGCGTAACCGACATGCTCACCTATCTGGGCTGCCAGATTGATCAGATGACCCAGCTCTACCGGGATCAGTCAGGCCTTGGCGCCCTGGTGACCATGGTGACTTCGATGCCGGAGTTGCATGACGTGGTGCGCATGCATGATGAGCGCGCCGCCATTTCTGTGACGAGCGCGCTGCAGCATTTCGCGCCCTTGGCCAGTCCCCAGGATGTCCAGTCTGCTGCGCGCACCATCGCAATCATTGCTCATGAAATCCTTTGCGAGGCCGTTGCCCGCAATGCCCCTGATGCAGCCGGTTTGATCCGCAACCTGAAGATCTGCGTCTTCGCGTTGGGCACTCGCCTGTTACTTCCCGCCTGATTTTCCCGTCTATCTGATCGTCCTTGTTGCCGACGGCTGCACCGTCGGCAGTATGGATGTGTTCGTTCTTCGCTGGCACCGGAGCGGTGCTTCGGTGCGCAAAATAGCCTCGTTGTGGTGCGTGCGCTGCAGCATCTTCGTTCTGAATATTTTTTGATTAAAGCAATTGAATCCGAATGTTTGTTCGGCTTATACTGCGACTTACGGCGTGACGGTATTGCCTTACACGGGGCAAAAATGCGCAGAAATGCTCCCTGGCACGCTTGCTGCAAAAGCTAACCTCGTTGGCAGCGAAGTCTGCCGGGCAGGTCAACTGAATAGGAGGATTGAAGATGAATCGACCGAAAGCATTGATGGGCAATCAACGTTCCCATTCCGAATCCGCCGCGACCGTTAAGGCTCAACGCAAGGGCATGGAGGTAAAGCGTCGGACCGGGGCACTCGTTGGATTGCTGGCATTGTTTGCAGCGACGACGGCGAATGCAGCCGACACATCGGCACTGGGAACCACGCTGACCGCAGTGGGTGCCGAAAAAGCCGCGAACAAGGATGGCAGCATCCCAGCCTGGGTTGCGGAAAAGCAGGAGGTTGGTGGCTGGAACCCGAAGAAGCTGCGCAGCGACTTCTGGAAGCACAAGGGCGAGAAGCCCAAGTTCTCCATCGACGGAGCCAGCGCGGACAAATATGCCGATCATCTGACGCCGGGCGAATTGGCGCTGCTCAAGCAGATCAAGGATTTTCGGATGGATGTCTATCCGACGCACCGTAGTTGCGGCGTTCCTGATTTTGTCGCCGAGAACACCAAGGCCAATGTGGGTACCGCTCAGATCGGCAGCGACGGCTGGACACTCAAAGAGGCTGTCCTGCCCGGTATTCCCTTCCCCATGCCCAAGTCCGGCATCGAAGCCATCTGGAATCAGAAGATGCGCTATCGGGGGCTAGCTCTCACTTATCCCAACGGTACAACCAACGTCTCGCCCCACAAGGGAGGCAGCGAGTGGATTGTGGCCGGCTATGAGCAGACCTACTACTGGCCTTGGGCCGCGAAGGGTTCTCGCAAACTGAGCGAAATCGGCAACACCTACACCCAGACCTATTTCACCTTTCTGAAGCCCGTCGCCTTGGCCGGTCAGGCCGGTATCATCAGCGACTTCGTCAACCAGCCGGGCACCGAGGCTTACTACTACTTCCCGGGTCAGCGTCGCGTCCGTCGCCTACCGTCCTACGCCTACGATTCGCCCCAAATGGGTTTCGAGAATCAATACGCCCTGGACGAAACCCAAGTGTTCATGGGTGCGCCCGATCGCTTTGATTGGAAGCTCGTGGGCAAGAAGGAAATCTTCGTTCCCTACAACGTCTTTGGCGCCTACGACATCAATGCCAAACCGGAAGATGTCCTTCAGAGAGATTTCGTGGAGCCCGGTCATCGTCGCTACGAATCCCATCGTGTCTGGGTTGTGGAGGGAACGGTCAAGGCAGGTATTCGTCATACCTCGCCGAAGCGCGTGATGTATCTGGACGAAGACAGCTGGAACGTGGTGCTGGCAGAGGATTACGACGCCCAGGGCAAGCTCTGGAAGGTACGTGAAGGCTATCTGATCCCGGTCTACGAGACGGGCAGCTGCGACGTGACCGCCTTCGCCCAATACAACCTAGCCGAGGGACGTTATCTGCTGGACTTCCACGGCATCGGCGCCGGCATCAATCCCCAATGGACGGTTGAAGCAACCAGCCCGCGGCACAAGGGCGCCTTCTATTCCGCCGACAACCTGCGCGCAATCAGCGATCGCTAACCCTAACGTTCACGGAGAATGCAGATGACAACAAACAAACGCAAAGTCCTGGCGACCATGGTGCTGGCCACGCTGGCCGGTGGAGCGAACGCCTTCACTTTTGAATCCGGGGATATCAAGGGCAGTTTCGATTCCACGATCACTGCGGGGGTAGGCGTGCGTGCCAGCGCGCCCGGCTGCAATACGATCATTGGCACTAACTTCACTGGTCCCGCTGCTCCCACAGGGAGCGGAGCGCCGGCGGGATGCCTCGACAATGCATCGGGTTACAACGATCAAGGCAACCTGAATTACAAGAAGGGCCAGGCATTTACCTCCTACTTGAAGGGGACCCACGAACTGCTGCTGAAACTGCCCGACGACTACAAGTTCATGGCGCGGGTGAACTGGCTGCAGGACTTCGCTGCAGGCCATCCATCCGGCTATATCGGCGGTGCCAATACGACGGGCCAAGCCTTCCCCGGCGATGCCAAACGGGAGCTTGAATTCAAGGCCCGCCTGCTGGATTTGTGGGTGAGCAAGGAGTTCGATATTGCCGGGCAACGGGCTCGCTGGCGTGCGGGTAATCAGGTCATCAGCTGGGGCGAAAGCTTGTTCATGTCCGGCGGTATCAACCAGACCAACGCCGTAGACATCATGCGTCTGTCCCAGCCGGGTACTCAGCTCAAGGAAGCCTTGCTGCCTGCGCCCATCGTCAGCGTAGCAAGCGGTGCCGGCGAGGGATTCAACATCGAGGCCTACACCCAACTGGCCTGGAACAAGAACTACTTTCCTCCCGTAGGCAGCTACTGGTCCGTGGCCACCATCGGCAATGGTGCGGCCGCCGCGGGTACGCCCACGGAAAAGACCCCAAGGAACGATGGTCAGTTCGGTGTGTCTCTGCGCTACAAGCCCACCGATGTACAGGCCAACTTTGGCCTGTATGTGATGCGCTATCACGACAAGTCGCCCGTGCTCAATTTTGCTTCACCAGCAACTCCAGCGACACCTGCTCCCCGCTTCTCTTATCTTGAGGATCGGATGCTATACGGCGCCAGCGTGAACTTCCCATTGGGGAATTGGGCTATCGGTTCCGAACTTTCCTATCGGCCCAAGGATGCGGTGACGCTGAATGCCAACGCGGTGAACAACGTCAATAGCGGGGCCTGTCTGGCCGATGGCAAGTGCTATGTGGAAGAAAAGAAGTACCAGTTCCACTTGACTGGCCTACGCCAACTGATGCCCGGGGATGACGGCCCATTGCTCAATCTGCTTGGTGCAGACTCCGGCCTGTTCATGATCGAAGCGGCGGCGGTGCACTACCCTAAGCTGAAGAGCACCTACCAAGGCGTTCCGGTGGCTGCCGGCCAATGGGGCTGGGGCGCGCTGAATGCAAACGACTCGTGGCTTACGAACGGTCTGCTTGCGGGCACCAATGCCGGAATGTCCGCCGTAGGCGACAAGACCTCCTGGGGTTACAGCCTCGACTTCAGTTGGACTTACGATGGCACTTTGATTCCGGGCTGGCAGGTCTCTCCCGAAATCTTCTACTTCGAGGCAGTGAAGGGACGTACCCCCAACGCCGCCGCGATGTTCATGGAGGGCGCCAAATCCGCAAACTACATCCTGACGTTTACGCAGAATCCGGCCAATTGGACGGTTGCGCTTAACTACGCAACGTTCTGGGGCGGTTCGAGCTTCTACGATCAGCCTTTCAAGAACCGCGATTTCTACGGTATCAGCGTCAGCCGCAACTTCTAAGCCCCGCAGGTCTCATCCTCCCATGCGCCAAGCCGGGGAGGATGAGGCTGCCGCGAGAACCCTGCCTCATCAGCTGTTTACATCGCCAAGCGTGAAGCCATGTTGAATCCCCTCAGCGTCGACGACGTCGACACGTTCCTGACCCGGAAGATTCGTCACCTCGAACGTTTCCTTTTCGGTCATCGAAAACCCATCCTGCTGCTGTTGCTGGCATTTACCGCAGTCATGGGATTTTTCGCGTTAAAGCTGCACATGGATGCCGGCTTTGAAAAGCAGCTGCCCATTGGGCACGAATACATCCAGACGTTCCAGAAATACCGCGACGACGTGCTCGGCGCCAACCGTCTGACCATCGTTGTGAAGGCTCGCAAGGGCAGCATCTGGAGCAAGGAAGGATTGACCCGCCTGTATGACGTGACTCAGGCGACCATGTTCCTGCCCAACGTGTCCCGGCTGGGCGTGCAGTCCCTGTGGACGCCCAACGCATTCGTCAATGAAATCACCGAGGAAGGCTTCCGCGCCGATCCGTTGATTCCGGGCACCGTTACGCCCGACCAATTGGACGCCACCACGGTAGACACCATTCGACGCGCGGCCGGCGCGGGCAACTTCATCGGCTCCCTCGTCTCCCGCGATCAAGCCGGCGCCATGGTGGTGGCAGAAATCAATGAGTTCGACGCGCAGGGCAACAAGGTCGACTACGTTGCCTACAACCACATCCTCGAAGAACAGATCCGCAAGAAGTTCGAGGACGACAAATACGAAATCCAGATCATCGGCTTTGCCAAGCAGATCGGCGACATCGCGGACGGCGCCAAGGGCGTGCTGGTCTTCTGCGGCATCGCTCTGCTGCTGACGGCAGCGGCGGTCTATTGGTACTGTCATTCGGTGCGGCTGACCCTGCTGCCTGTGCTGTGTTCCCTGACCTCGCTGGTCTGGCAATTCGGCACTCTCCGCCTGTTGGGCTACGGCCTCGATCCGCTGGCAGTGCTGGTGCCCTTCCTGGTGTTCGCCATCGGCGTTTCCCACGGTGTTCAGCAGATCAACTTCATCGTGCGCGGGTTGGCCCAGGGCAAAACCACCGAAGAGGCGGCACGGGCAAGCTTCACGGGTTTGCTCATTCCGGGCACATTGGCCTTGATCACAGCCCTGGTGTCCTTCATCACCCTTATCCTGATTCCCATCCCCATGGTGCGCGAACTTGCCGTGACCGCATCCATCGGCGTCGGCTTCAAGATCCTCACCAACCTGGTGATGCTGCCCATTGCCGCATCCCTGATGACTTTCACCAAGGAATACGCCGACAAGGCCATGCTCAAGCGGGAATACCGCACCCGCTGGCTGCGCTCCCTTGCGCGAGTGGGCGAGCCGCGTACGGCGGCGGTGATCCTGGCGGTCTGCGCCGCCATCTTCGCGGTCTCCGTGTGGCAGAGTCATGATCGCGTCGTCGGCACGCTCCAGCCGGGCGCCCCGGAGTTGCGCCCCGAGTCCCGTTTCAATCGGGACGCGGTGGACATCTCCAAGAGCTACGACAGCGGCCTGGATTGGCTCACCGTGTTGTTTGAAACCTCGGATCAATCCTGCGACAACGTGGCCGTGGGCCTCTACCAGGACGAATTTGTTTCCTCCATGCGCGCAGTTCCCGGCGTTATGTCCGTGAGTAGCTATTCCGACCAGTTGCGCATCTACAACCAGGGCTACAACGAAGGCAATCTCAAGATGAACGTGGTGCCCATCGATCAGGGCAACTACGCGGGTCTTTCCGTGGAAATCGCCCGTCAGCGGGGCTACATGCGGAAGGACTGCAGCATGGTGGCTGCCCACCTGTTCCTCACCGACCACAAGTCCGTCACCATCAATCGGGTGATCGACGAGGTGAAGAAGTTCCGTAGCGAACACACCCTCGAAGGCGTGCGCGTGGCGCTGGCCTCCGGCAACGCCGGCGTGTTGGCGGCGGTCAACGAGGAAGTGGAAAAGAGCGAGCTGCCCATGATGCTCTACGTCTATGCCGCCATCGTCATCCTGGTGTTCCTGGTCTATCGAGACTTCCGCGCCATGATCGCCTGCTGCCTGCCGCTCACGGTGGGGACCTTCATCGGCTACTGGTTCATGAAGGAACTGGAAATCGGCCTCACGGTGGCAACGCTGCCGGTGATGGTGCTGGCCGTGGGCATCGGCGTGGACTACGCGCTGTACATCTACAACCGCTTGCAGATTCACCTGGCGGACGGCGACTCCATTTACGTGGCCATGCAGCGCGCTCTGGAGTTTGAAGCCATGGCCACCATCTTCACCGCCATCACCCTGGCGGCTGGCGTCGTCACTTGGTCCTTCTCCGCGCTCAAGTTCCAAGCCGACATGGGCAAGCTGCTCGCCTTCATGTTCATGGTGAATCTGGTGATGGCCATGACCGCGCTGCCCGCCCTGGCCGTCTGGTTGGAGCGCCTTTTCCCCCGCAAGAAGCCCGTGCGCGCACCGGGCATCCTCTCCCACTGATTCGAGGAACGGAACATGATCAAGGAAGTGTTTGCCCGAGTCCTGGCCGTGTCCTGCTTCGCCGCCGTTGCAGGTGTCGCGTGTGCCCAGGCCTTACCTGGTGGTGCAAGGGAACTCAAACCCGTACCCGCCTATGCCCATCGGAACGCAGCCCAGGAAATGATGCAAGGCATCGCCAAGGTCGGGAAGCGTTTCGTGGCGGTCGGCGACCATGGCATCGTGCTGCTGTCGGACGACGGCGGGAAAACCTTCCGTCAGGCGAAGAGCGTTCCCATCAGCGCCATGCTCAACGCCGTGTCCTTTGTTGATGAGCGTCATGGCTGGGCGGTGGGGCATTGGGGCGCGATTCTCTCTACCGAGGACGGCGGCGAAACCTGGCAATTGCAGCGTTCCGATACGACTACCGACCAGCCCCTGTTTGCGGTGCACTTCGACGACGCCCGCAACGGCGTTGCAGTGGGCCTTTGGTCGTTGGTACTGACTACGTCCGACGGCGGCGCTCACTGGAATCCTGTGTCGCTGCCGGCTCCCCCGGATAAAGGCAAGGCGGACCGGAATTTGCTCGGCATCTTCAGCGATACCAAAGGGACGTGGTTTGTTCCCGCCGAGCGGGGCATGATCCTGCGCTCCGCAGATCGGGGCGCCACGTGGACCTATCTGGATACGGGCTACAAGGGATCTTTCTGGACCGGCCTCGCCTTGTCCGACGGGACGCTGATCGCAGGTGGTCTGCGCGGAACGATCTATCGTAGCGGCGATGGCGGCAAGTCCTGGACCGTGGCCGAAACCGGCAGCAGGAGTTCCGTCACCGCCATGGGACTCGTTGAAGGAAAACTGGTGGCCGTTGGCCTAGATGGCACGGTGCTGCAAAGCCGAGACCAGGGCCGTACTTTCAGGGTCACCCAACTGGAGGACCGGCCATCCCTCAGTGGCATAGCCGACGCGGGCAACGGCAGCGTCGTTCTGCTTTCCGAGCGCGGGATCGTGCCCTTCAAGCTTCCCTAAGAGAGAACGATCCTTCGATACGTTATTTGCGTCTCCTCTTTAGCCCTTGCATCCGCTTCGGGTGCAGGGCTTTCTTTTGAACCGGATACATCATCGTTGCATAGAGGACGTATGAGCGATTTCGTTCGCCGCATCTTTCCTCGCACCCTGCGTGCGCGCATGTATTTGCTCGTCATCGCATTGGGCTGCGGCACCGCCTTGCAAGGGCTGCTCGGCATTTGGGGAATGAAGCACTCAACCGAAAGCGTCGAGCAGCTCTACCGTAACCGGGTTGTGGCGTTGAGCCAGTTGAAGGTGGTGGCCGACGCCTACGGACGCGACGTGGTGGATGCAACCCGCGAAGTGATTGCAGGGCGCCTGTCGCCGCAAGACGCGGGGGAGGGGTTGGCCATCGCTCGTAAGCAATTGCGTTCGGCATGGCAATCCTTGCAACAGAAACCCCTGGACGAGAAGGAACGCGGCCTGGTAACCGAGGGCAACCATCGGATGGAAGATGCGGAGCGCAGCATCGACGAACTGGAGCAACGCTTGAAGCAGCAGGATCAGAGCGACCTATCCAACTACTTCGACTCCACCTTGCAACCCACCGTGGAACTGGTATCCGATGTGGTGGGGCAACTGATACAAACGCAGCTCGACGCCGCCAAGGACGAGTATTTGATTGCGCAGGCCCGTTATGAAAGGCTGCGAAACATTGGGCTCGCGCTGATGATGGTGGGCATTGCAGGCGGTTTGGCTGCCACGGCCTATCTTCTGAAAGTGCTGGTGTTCCGGCCCCTTGATCAGGCCTGCCGAACCGCCGAGGCCATTGCACAAGGCGACCTGAGTCGGACCTTATCCGAGACCCGGAACGACGAATTCGGAACGCTGCTTAACGCGATTGCAGAAATGCAATCCCAGCTCCGGCACATCGTTGGAACCATTCAGGAACATTCGGCCGCAGTCAGCCACGTCAGCGACGTGCTGTCCGAGACTACCAGCAAAGTTTCCCGATTGAGCCGCGAACAATCCCAGTCGGCAGAGAGCGTTTCCTGCCGCGTTGCTGTGATGACGGAAAGCTTGCAAAGTATTTCCACCGCTGCGCAACAGGCCAGTCAGATTTCAAGCCAAGCGGGGAGCGCGTCGAATTCCGGGGTGTCCGTCGTGGATTCTGTGGTGAACGCTATTCGCCAGCTTGCCGGCAGCATCGACGACTCAGCTGCCCGCGTCCGCACCCTGGGAGACGATTCGCGGGGTATTGCCAACATCGTCACCATGATCAAAGACGTGGCGGACCAGACCAATCTGTTGGCGCTAAATGCCGCCATCGAGGCCGCCCGTGCCGGGGAGCAAGGTCGAGGCTTCGCCGTGGTGGCAGATGAGGTGCGCAAGCTCGCGGAGCGTACCGGCAGCGCCACGGAGGAAATCTCCCTGGTGGTGGAGCGGATCATCGGCGGCACGGAAGAGGTGGTCGCTAGATTCCAGCGGCAAGTGGAGCAAGTGCAGACGGGCGTTTTGTGCGCTGGAGAAGCAGGGGATGCCATGGCGCGTGTCGCTACCGAAGCCACCCAGGTAGCCTCATCCATCGCTCAAATTTCCGAAACACTTGGCGAGCACGCCGAGGGCAGCGCGGATATCACTGCCGTGGTCGACGGAATTGCTTGTCTGGCTGGTGAAAACGACGCAGAAATCCAGATCGTAGCGACCGAGACACGACGCTTGGCCGATGTCGCCACAACATTAAACGGCGCGGTCTCCCGTTTTACCTTGGCCTAGGTCTCGGGGGGCCTAATGCGAATGCATTGGCTGTCTTGGCCGATGCAGCATCATCGCGCCGACGAACAATTCAATCGATGGAAAATCATGGGGCCTTCATGGGGCCTCTGAGGCGGTCCCATTTACTGGCATCTGGAGCGGGCGAAGGGAGTCGAACCCTCGTCATTAGCTTGGGAAGCTAAGGTAATGCCGTTATACGACGCCCGCGAGAGGCGCGATTCTATCGCAACGAGGGCCGGGAATGCGCTGTGAGTCCTGCTGTGAGCTTAGGTCATCCGGCGCTGGTTTCGGAGCACTGGCGTAGATCACAGTTTTATCGACAACCCAACCCCTGAAAGCATCAAGATGGATTAGCCTTTAGTTATATGACTAAAGGTGGGTGTTGATGCGGCGTTTCATAGTTGGGTTGAGTTGTTCAGCGCAAGCGGTGGCAATGCTATGTCGCGGATTTGTCATCGCCGCGCTATCCGTGATTTGTCATGCCGCCTACGCAGGGCACCTGGAAGACGTGCGGGCCAACAAGGTGCTGCGGGTCTGCATCTGGCCTGAATATTCCTCTGTTTCATATCGCCAGCCGGGGACGGGCCGCGTTTCTGGGGTGAATGTGGATTTGGCCCGAGAGTTGGCGCGTGATCTCGGCGTGAAGGTGATGTTCGTGGAATCGTCTTTTGCCAAGTTTCCCGATCATCTGGCGCTGAATCGCTGCGATTTGGCGGTGTCCTCCGTGGGGCTTGCGTCGGTTCGGGCCGACAAGCTGCGTTTTATTCGGCCGCATATTCGTGGCGGCGTGTGTGCGGTGGTGTCCCGCGAAAACGCGCGGATCAAGGATTGGGGCGACTTGGACAAGAAGGGCGTGGTCGTAGAAGTGACCAAGGGCTCTCTTGCCGAAGCGGTCGCGCGGGAGAGCGTGAAAGCGGCTTCCATTCAAGCGGTGGACGGCATTGCTGAACTAGGTCAGGACGTGGAAGCCCACCGCGCCGATGCGCTTTTCGTTGAATGCCAGGAGGCCCAGCAAATGCAGGAGGGTAGCCAGTGGGCGCGGCAACTCGTAGCGCCCGTGGGCAGCATTCCCCGTGCCTTGTCTTACGCTTGGGCAATGGTGGCCGACGATAACCATTGGTACGCTCGCATCGAATACTTCATGAGCGAAGTGCGCCGGGACGGCCGCTTGCGCACGGCGGCCCGCCGTTACGGGGTGGAGGCGTTGGCGGTTCTCGACTGAGCTTTGCTACCGGAGGGGCGCGGGGCGCACTCTGGCCGCATTGAGGCGCCGTCCGGGGCCGCCTGATAAAATCGGCCCCATGATCTGCCTCTTCATCAATGGCGCACAGCGCTCCTTCCCCGCTTCCCTGACTGTTTCCGACCTGCTCGGCGAGCTTTCCCTCGCGGGCAAGCGTGTGGCGGTGGAGCGCAATGGCGAAATCGTGCCGCGCAGTCTTCATGGCGAAACCTGGCTCCAGGACCAGGATAAGCTGGAGATCGTGGTCGCCGTGGGCGGCGGCTAGAACTCCTTCTATGTATTCTTCTGGCCCGGCCTTGCCGGGCTTTTTGACTTTCCGCAGCTTTACCGAATCGACCCCATCATGACCCAGGATCTTCTCACCATCGCAGGCAAGACCTATCAATCCCGCTTGCTGGTGGGCACCGGCAAGTACAAGGATTTCACCCAGACCCGCGAGGCAGTGCTGGCCTCCGGCGCCGAGATCGTTACCGTCGCCATTCGCCGCACCAACATCGGCCAGGAGCCGGGCCAACCTTCGCTGCTGGATGCCCTGCCGCCTTCCGAATTCACTTACCTGCCCAACACCGCGGGTTGCTACAGCGCCGACGATGCAGTGCGCACCCTGCGTCTGGCGCGTGAGCTGCTGGACGGCCACGAGTTGGTCAAGCTGGAAGTGCTGGGCGATTCCCAGACCCTGTTCCCCAATATGCCCGAAACCCTCAAGGCCGCCGAGGTGCTAGTGAAAGAGGGCTTCAAGGTCATGGTCTACTGCGCCGACGATCCGATCCAGGCTCGCATGCTGGAAGACATCGGTTGCGTGGCCATCATGCCCCTGGCAAGCCTGATCGGTTCCGGCATGGGCATCCTCAATCCCTGGAACCTGAAACTCATCATCGAGCAAGCCAAGGTGCCGGTGTTGGTGGATGCCGGCGTGGGCACCGCTTCCGACGCGGCCATTGCCATGGAGCTGGGCTGCGACGGCGTGCTCATGAACACCGCCATCGCCCTGGCCCAAGATCCGGTGCTCATGGCCGGTGCCATGAAGAAGGCCGTGGAAGCCGGGCGCGAGGCTTATCGCGCCGGTCGCATGCCGAAGAAGTTCTACACCGCCTCCCCCAGCTCGCCCACGGGCGGCATGATCGGCTCGTGAAACGACTCGTTTTTTTTGCCCTGATGATCGTGGCGGCGTTCTGCACTGCCACGGCTCACGCGCAAGAAGCCGCAATACCGTCCGGCGCGACGGCACAGAACAAGCCGTCCTATCCGCCGGTGGAATATCGCTTCAACAATCCGCAGTTGCTGACCCAGCAATTGATATGGGGCATCTTCCACGGCGTGCGTCTGCTGGGTCTCACCTGTCAGGCACGGGGAGATCGTGCCGCCGCGTTGGCCTACGCCGACTGGGCGGAGCGGCAGCGTCCCCGCATCCAGGCAGCGGAGCGCGATCTGGCCCGCTACTATTACCGCCGCGACAGCGCTACCCCTGAGGCCATCTCCACGGCGCTTGGCCTAAAGCCCGCCCTCGACGTGTCGCCTGAACTGCTTCAAGCCGCCTGCAACACCTTGCCCGAAGCTCTGACCAAGGAACGTTACGACCTGAACAAGTTCTACGTGGAGCGCCGTGCCGCCGTGCAGCGAGGCGATGCCGACGCGCCCAAGGGCATCTGGAAGGAACCTGAAGAGGTGTCGCCTTCCAAGCAGCCCTCCTCTGAAAACACCGAATCTCAGCCTAAAGAAAATCCATGAGCCAAGACGATCACCAAGACGCCCCCCAGGACCTGCAGGCAGAGAACCGCGCTCACGGCCACATTCGTAGCTTCGTGCTGCGCCAGGGCCGCGTCTCCAACGCCCAGCAGCGTTACTACGACGAAGGGCTGCCGCGTTGGGGCATTCCCTATGCCGCACAGCCCCTGGACTTCGCCGCTGCCTTTGGCCGCACCGCGCCCACCATCATGGAAATCGGCTGCGGCATGGGTGAGACCACGGCCTTCATCGCTGCGGCCCATCCCGAAAGCAACTTCATCGGCATCGAGGTGCACACCCCTGGCGTCGGCTCCCTGCTCAAGGAAATCGCCGTGCGCGAATTGGGCAATCTGCGCGTGATCCAGCACGACGCGGTGGAAGTGGTGCGGGACATGATTCCCCAAGGCAGCCTGGCCGGCGTGCACGTCTTCTTCCCCGACCCCTGGCACAAGAAGCGCCACAACAAGCGCCGCCTGATCCAGTCGCCCTTCGTGCGCGAACTGGCCCTGCGTCTGGCGCCCGGCGGCTACATCCACTGCGCCACCGACTGGGAGGAGTATGCGCAGCAAATGCTGGAAGTCCTCAGTGCAGAGCCTATGCTGAAGAATACGGCTGACGGCTACGCGCCTAGGCCCGAGTATCGTCCCCTGACCAAATTCGAGCAGCGCGGCGTACGCCTCGGACACGGGGTGTGGGACGTGGTTTTCCGCCGAATCTGAGAGGACTCTCATGACTGCCCCTTGTTTGGAGTTTGCTTATCGCTTTGAACAGGGGGATGCAGTCGTTGCCGATTACGTGGTGCGTCTGGATCGGAGCACCCTCGCCCTGCAAGAGCAGGCTTTGAATCCGCCGCCTGAGTGGACGCGGTTGGAATTCCAGCAGTGTGAGCACTGCCCCTTGTCAGCGGAGAGGGCGACCCACTGCCCCGTTGCGTTGGCCTTGGCGCGATTGGTCGAGTTCGCCGGTTCTCTGTCTTCTCACGCATGGCTCAAAGTCCAGGTGAAAATATCGGATCGCACCATCATGGCCGAGACGACAGCACAGCGGGCGGTCAGTGCCTTGATGGGCTTGCTCATGGCGACGTCGGACTGCCCACATATGGTCTGGCTGCGACCCATGGCGCGGTTTCATTTGCCCTTTGCGAGCGAAGAGGAAACCCTCTATCGGGCAGCGTCCATGTATTTGCTGGCCCAGTATTTCCGACACCATCGCGGTATGACTTCGGATTGCGATCTGGAAGGATTGCGCCGCGTTTATGAACAACTGCACGAAGTGAACGTGGCGATGGCGAAACGCTTGAGCACCGCAGCGGCGGAGGATGCCTCGGTCAACGCAGTCATCCTCCTCGACGTGCTCGCCAAGGCCATGCCGGATTCAATTGGCACGGCCCTGGAGGAGCTGGAGTATCTGTTTCAGCCCTATTTGGCTGACGACTTGATTGGCTTAGACACGCCGGCCTGCCATTAACGACCCAGATCCTGGATCGCATCCATCACCATGCTGGTGCCGACGGCGATCATCAGCACGTCGCCCGCCACTTGCACGTAGCGATAGCCGGAAGGGGGCGGGCCGATGCGGGTCACCACAGCAGCAGGCAGCGGTGCGTAGACCACGCCGCGAGGCAGCGGTTGGCCGATGGCCCACTGGCGGGCTTGGCCGGGAGGCATGCAGCCGTTGTGCTTTTTGGCGAGGCCCGGAGGGCATCGGCCATGGGAATACTCGGATGCGTAGTAGTTGTTGAGGTAGGCCCGGTGATCGTCGCTGAAGTAGCGGTCACCTTGGTGCCACTCATGACTATCGCGGCGCTCACCGTGGCCGTCGCCACCATGTTTGCCGTGACCATGACCGTGTTCGTCGTCGCCGTAATTGCGGCGGTCGCCACGATCCCCGCGGTCTCCTCGATCTCCGTCTTCATGGCGATCATGGCCGCCACCGGCCCAAGAGGGTTTGTCGGCGAGGACGGGAGCAGCTGCAAGCAGACCGCACAGAAGCAGCGCTACGCCGCGGATGGTTCGGGATTGGGTGGATTTCATTTCTCTCTCCAGATCAAAGGTGGCGCGAGTTTACTCAGCGCTTTGTTAACGGAGATTAAGCCGCCCTCGACTGGGTCACGCATGGGGCGTAGGTTTGCGCCTACTCGGTAAGGAACTTTTGTAGAAGCCGATTCAGGAAGCGGCGCCCGGTTTCGCTCGGCGCGATACGGCCAAGGCCGATTTCGATCAGACCTTCTTCCTTGGCTTCACGCAACTGTGCTTCCGCTACGCCAAGAGGAAGGCCCGTGCGGTCCTCAAACAGGCCGGTATCGAAGCCACCATTCAAGCGTAGCGCGTTCATCATGAATTCAAAGGGCAGTTCCGCTGCGGTGACGCCATGTTGCTCCTGGATGAAATCGTTGCGGCCCGCGCCTTCCAGATAATCGCGGGGATGCTTGCGCCGCATCTCTCTGCGTACCGGATGGAAGTTTTCATCTTGGGCATAAAGAGGCGCGGCAGATGTGATCTTGCCGTGGGCGCCAGCACCGATGCCCAGGTAGTCGCCGAAGGTCCAGTAGTTGAGATTGTGGAAGCACTCGTTGCCGGGCTTGGCATAGGCGCTGGTTTCGTAGTGGCCGTAGCCTGCGCCTTCCAGGGTCTGTTCCACCATCTCCTGCATGTCGGCGGCGAGGTCGTCGTCGGGCAGTTGCGGTGGGCGGTGGGCGAAGGGCGTGTTGGGTTCCAGGGTCAGGTGATAGGCAGACAGATGCGGCGTGCCGTGGCTGATGGCGGTCTGCAAATCGTGCTGTGCTTGTTCGATGCTCTGCTGCGGCAGGGCGTACATCAGGTCGATGTTCACCTGGGGGAAGTGCTTCATCGCCAAGTCGATGGCGCGGCGTGCTTCATCGGCGGAGTGGATGCGCCCCAGGGCTTGCAGCTTGGCGTCGTCGAAACTTTGGATGCCAAGAGACACGCGATTTACACCGGCAGCCCGGAAGCCGGCGAACTTGTCGGCCTCCACGGTACCGGGGTTGGCTTCCAGCGTGATCTCGGCTTGGGGCGATAGCGGCAGGCGGGCGCGGAAGGCGGCCAGCAGCGTGTCGACGGCATGCACCGAAAGCAGGCTGGGTGTGCCGCCGCCGAAGAAGACGCTATGGACCGGGCGGTTCCATATCTGCGGCAGAGCGGATTCTAGATCGGCGATTAGGGCGGCCACGTAGGCCTCTTCAGGGATCGAGTTCTTCGCCTCGTGGGAATTGAAGTCGCAGTAGGGACACTTGCGTACGCACCAGGGCATATGCACGTAGAGAGACAGAGGCGGCAGCGCGGTGAAGCGCGGCTCGGTGCGTTGCTCTGGTGCGGCGGCGATGGGGATGATGCGGGGCATGGTGTCTGAACCGTTGAGGCGATAGTGCTCTTATGGGAGGCCCGCCCTCGGGCCGACAGTGCTATGGAAACGCCTGCGTCGGCCCGAGGGCGGGCCTCCTACAGAAAACCAAGCCGCGCTCAGGCGTTCTTTAGCCGTTCCACCAACTGCCGCACCGCTTGGCCGCGATGGGAGCGGGCGTTCTTTTCGTCGTGGCTTAACTCGGCGGCGGACTTGCCCAGTTCAGGCACGCCGAACAGTGGGTCGTAGCCGAAGCCTTCGGCACCGCGAGGCGCTTGCAGGATTTCCCCGTGCCACTCACCTTCGCAGATGATGGGCTGAGGATCGTCGGCATGGCGCACCAGTACCAGCAGGCAAGTGAAGTGGGCGCGGCGGTCGCTCTCGTTTGCCAGGGCTTCCAGCAGCTTGGCGTTGTTGCGGGCGTCAGACTTCGGCTGATCGGTTCCAACTGAGGCGTAACGCGCCGACTGCACGCCAGGAGCGCCGCCAAGGGCTTCCACGCACAGACCGGAATCGTCCGCCAGAGCGGGCAGGCCGGTGATGCGTGAGCAATGACGGGCCTTGGCCAGGGCGTTCTCGACGAAGGTCACGTGAGGCTCTTCGGCCTCGCCCACGTTGAACGCGGATTGCGGCAGCACCTCGATGCCCAGGGGCGCCAGCAGTTGGCCGAATTCCTTGAGCTTGCCAGCGTTGTTGGAGGCGAGAACGATGCGGGTGATTTTGCTCATGACACGCTCAGAGAGTGGGGAGTTGGAGGAAGCCCTTCAGCTCCTCCTGAATTTCATCGGCGGCTTCTTCCACCTGCACTTCTTCGACAACGGCTGCGGAAGGGCCGATGCGCGCCCAGGCGATCATGCGCGCAACGACTTCGCCATCGCCCACCACCAGTGCTTCCACGCTGCCGTCGCTGCGATTGCGCACCCAGCCAAGGGCGCCGTGCTGCTGGGCCTGTTGGACCATGCTGGCACGGTAGTACACGCCCTGCACGCGTCCGCGGATTTGCAGGCGACGGACTTCCATGGTGAGCCTCCTCGAAGGGCCGCCCCGAGAGGAGGCAGCCAAAAATGCGGAGCGGGCAAGGCCCGCGAACTACCCAAACTACTATTTTCCCCTTTCCCGGAAAGGGGGCTAGGGGGAATGTCTTACTTCACTTTCATGCCGGGCGTCGCACCGCTGTCGGGCGACAGGATGTACAGGCCGGACACTTCGCCGCTTTCATCGGATGCTGCGAGGACCATGCCTTCGGACATGCCGAACTTCATCTTGCGCGGCGCCAGATTGGCAACCATCACAGTGAGGCGGCCCACCAGCGTGGCGGGATCGTAGGCGCTCTTGATGCCGGCGAAGACTTGCCGAGTGCCCATTGCGCCCAGGTCGAGGCTGAGGCGGATCAGCTTGTCGGCGCCTTCCACGTGGGAGGCTTCGGCGATGCGGGCGATGCGCAGATCCACCTTCATGAAGTCGTCAATCCCAATGGTCGGCGCGTCAGCGCCGCTCGAAGTTCCCCTCTCCCCTTGTGGGAGAGGGGCTAGGGGTGAGGGGGAGCCAGCCTCCACTTTCTTTTCCTTTGTCTTTGCGGCGGGGGCTGCGGCAGGCGCAGCGGGGGCCAGGCTTTCGCGATTGGCGGCGATGAGGGCTTCGACCTGCTTGGGATCGATGCGGCCCATCAGGTGTTCGTAGGCATTGATGGGATGCTCGGAAGGCAGCAGCAGTTCCGCATCGCTCCACACCAGGGGCGGGATGTTGAGGAAGGCTTCGGCCTTTTCGGCCAGGTGCGGCAGCACGGGCTTGAGGTAGAGGGTCAGCAGGCGGAAGGCGTTCATGAGGGTGGTGCACACGTAGTGCAGCGTCTCTTCATGTTCGGTGCTCTTGGCCATCTGCCAGGGCTGATGCTTGTCCACGAACTGATTGACCGTGTCGGCCAGGGCCATCACCTTGCGCAGGGCGCGGCCGTAGTCGCGGCTCTCGTAGTAGCCCTCGATTTCGGCAGCAGCGCTGCGCAGGCCGGGCAGATCCCGGTCGAAGTTTTGTAGCAGGTGCTCGGCGCTGGCGTGGAACAGCTTTCCGCCGAAACGCTTAGCGACAAAGCCCGCCGCGCGGCTGGCTATGTTCACGTACTTGCCGATCAGATCGCTATTCACACGGGCGACGAAGTCGTCCAGGTTCAGGTCGATGTCTTCCAGGGTGCCGTTGAGCTTGGCGGAGAAGTAGTAGCGCAGCCACTCGGGGTTGAGGCCTTGTTGCAGATAGCTTTCGGCGGTGATGAAGGTGCCGCGGCTCTTGGACATCTTGGAACCATCCACGGTCAGGAAGCCGTGGGCGAAGATGCTGGTGGGCGTGCGATAGCCGGAGTGCTCCAGTTCGGCGGGCCAGAACAGGGAGTGGAAGTAGAGGATGTCCTTGCCGATGAAGTGGTACAGCTCCGCGTCGGAATCCTTCTTCCAGTAGGCGTCGAAGTCGAGGCCGCGCTTTTCGCAAAGGGCCTTGAAGCTGCCCATGTAGCCGATGGGGGCGTCGTGCCAGACGTAGAAATACTTGCCGGTGGTGCCGGGAATCTCGAAGCCGAAATAGGGGGCGTCGCGGGAGATGTCCCAGTCGGTCAGCTTCTGCTCGCCTTCGGCACCCAACCATTCCTGCATCTTGTTGGAAGCTTCGGTTTGCAGGCGGCTGCCATCGCGGGTCCAGCGGCGCAGGAAGCTCTGGCAGCGGGGATCGGACAGCTTGAAGAAGTAGTGGTCGGAGGAGCGCAGCTCGGGCTTGGCGCCGGACACGGCGGAGTAGGGATTCTTCAGTTCCGTGGGCGCATAGGCGGCGCCGCAGACTTCGCAGGAATCGCCGTATTGGTCCTTGGCCCCACACTTGGGGCACTCTCCCTTGATGAAGCGGTCCGGCAGGAACATCTGCTTGACCGGGTCGTAGTACTGCTCGATGGAGCGGATGTCGATCAAGCCTTCGGCGTTGAGCTTGAGGAAGATTTCCTCGGCGAACATGCGCGTTTCGGGCGTGTTGGTGGAGCCGTAATGGTCGAAGTTCACCAGGAAGCCGGCGAAGTCGCGGCTGTGTTCGCCGTGCACGCGGGCAATCAGTTGTTCCGGGGTGATGCCTTCCTTCTCGGCCCGCAGCATGATGGGCGTGCCGTGGGTGTCGTCGGCGCAAACGTACCAGCACTCGTTGCCGCGCATCTTCTGGAAGCGAACCCAGATGTCGGTCTGGATGTACTCCACCAGATGGCCCAGGTGGATGGCGCCGTTGGCGTAGGGCAGGGCGGAGGTGACGAGGATCTTGCGCTGGGGCATGGGACTAAACCGGCAGTTGCGGAAAGGGCGGGATTTTAACCTTGGCAAGGGCTGGGTGCTGGGGGTTGCTTATGTGGTGAGGGAATGCGCATAATGCGGCCACATTGTTACTGCGGGGAGCCCGGTATGTCCGCCGTTGCTACTGTCAAAAAGCCTACCAATCTCACCCTGTCCGCCGACGTTCTGGCCGATGCCAAGTCTCTGGGCATCAATATTTCCCGTTGCTGCGACGAACATCTGCGTGCCGTGATCAAGGCCGAGAAGGAACGCCGCTGGAAGGAAGAAAACGCCGCCGCCATCGACGCCTACAACAAGCGGGTCGAAGAAGAAGGTCTGCCGCTCGACGAGTGGCGGTCGTTCTGATGGCCCGATTCGACGTTTATCGCAACATTGGAGGACACCAGGAGCGGGTGCCGTTCTTGCTCGATGTGCAAAGTGAACTGTTGGACCGCCTGGACACTCGCATCGTAGTTCCCTTGCGCAAGCGTTCGGCAGATGGCGACGGCGCCATGATTGTCGGTTTGACGCCTGAACTGGAGCTCGACGGCGAAATCTATGTAATGGAAACTTCCAAGTTGGGCGCCGTGCCCGTTCGCGCCTTACGTTCCAAGGTGGCGTCCCTTAACGATCAGCATGACCGCATCGTCGCCGCCCTCGACTTCTTATTCCAAGGATTCTGACCCCATGAGCCTCACCGATACCCAAGTCCAAGCCGCCCTCAAGGAAGTGATCGATCCCAATACGGGCAAAGACCTTGTCTCCTCCCGTTGCGTTCGCAACATCAAAGTGTCGGGAAGCGACGTGTCATTGGACGTGGAACTGGGTTACCCGGCCAAGAGCCAGATCGACATCATTCGCGGGCTGGTGGAGCAGAAGCTGCAAGCGGTTGGCGCAGCCAAAGTCAGCGCCAACGTGACCCAGAAGATCGTCTCCCACGCCGTCCAGCGGGGCGTGAGGCTGATGCCCGGCGTCAAGAACATCATCGCCGTGGCTTCCGGCAAGGGCGGCGTGGGCAAGTCCACCACCGCCGTGAATCTGGCCCTGGCCCTGGCTGCCGAGGGCGCCACGGTGGGCATTCTGGACGCGGATATCTACGGCCCCTCCGTTCCCCAGATGCTGGGCATCCACGGCGACAAGCCCGAATCCAAGGACGGCAAGACCATGGAGCCCATGGAAGCCTACGGCGTCCAGGCCATGTCCATCGGCTTTCTGGTGGATGTGGAAACGCCCATGGTCTGGCGCGGCCCCATGGTGACCGGCGCCATGCAGCAGTTGCTGAAGGACACCAACTGGCGCGACCTGGATTACCTGGTGATCGACATGCCCCCCGGCACCGGCGACGTGCAGCTGACCCTGGCCCAGCAGGTGCCCGTGACCGGCGCGGTGATCGTCACCACGCCCCAGGACATTGCCCTGCTCGACGCCCGCAAGGGCCTGAAGATGTTCGAGAAGGTGGGCATCCCCATCGTTGGCCTAGTGGAGAACATGAGCATCCACATTTGCAGCAACTGCGGC
>DASUJA010000176.1:0-5583 GCA_036279515.1 Rhodocyclaceae bacterium
GACGAACAGCTTGCCGATGGATTCCTGGGTCAGCACCGCATAGACCACCAGCGGCACGGAGGGCGGAATCAGGATGCCCAGGGTGCCGGAGGCGGCGAGGGTGGCGGTGGCCAGCTTGCCCGAGTAACCGGCGCGGCGCAGCTCAGGCAGTGCGACTTGGCCCATGGTGGCCGCGGTGGCGAGGGAGGATCCGCAGATGGCGCCGAAGGCCGCGCAGGCTGCGGTAGCGGCCATGGCCATGCCGCCTTTCCAGTGGCCGATCATGGCGCCGGCGGCGCGGAACAGGCTTTGGGAAAGACCGCCATGAGTGGCGAATTGCCCCATCAGAATGAAGAGGGGAATCACCGCCAGGTCGTAGTTGGAGAGGCGGGCGTAGGCCAGGTTGTTGATGGTGAACAGCAGGGCGGAAGCGTCGCCGCCGTTCATCACCAGATAGGTGCCGCCACCGGCGAGAAACATGGTGATGCCGATGGGCACACGGAAGCCGAGCATCACCAGCAGGATGCCAAAGGCGGAAAGTCCGACGGTGATGCCGCTCATTTGGCGTCTCCTCGAATCACGTCAATCAGGTCGTCCCAGGCCAGATGCAGGGCGCACAGGGCCGCCACGATGAGACTGGGGAGAATCGCTAGCATGGGAATCCAGATCGGGAAGGACAGCAGTGTCGACGTTTCCCCAGAATCCTTGGTATCCAGCATTTGTAGCCCGGTACGCCAAGCGATGACGGCGAAGACCACAGCAATCAGCAGGTTGCCGACGGTGTCGAGCAAACCGCGTACGGCGGGGCGGGCGCCTTCGGTGAAGAATTCCACCTTCAGGTGATCGCCCATGATGGTGCAGTAGGGCATGAAGGCGGCGGCCGCCACTGCGGTGCCCATCTGCATCAGTTCCATGTCGCCGTTCACGGGCGTGAAGCCCAGCTTGCGGGCGATGATGGAATACAGGGACATGGCGACCAGGGCGATGAACAAAGCACCGCCGGCCAGGGCGAAGCCCTTGGCCAGTATCACCAGCCAGTGTTCCATGGCGTCGTGCTCAACCACGGTATGCGGTTCGCCGACGAAATCCAGTTCTTGCATCTCAACTCACTCCTCAGTTGGAGATGGGGCGCGCTGCATGGCGCGCCCCTATCGGTCTTATTTCCTCGCGGTCTTGGCAGGTGCAGCCTTGGCCGGTGCTGCAAGGGTATGGGCGGCAGCAGCGAGCGCCTTGCCGTCGAGGCCCTTGGCTGTGGCTTCCTTGATCCACTCCTCTTCCACCACGGCGGTTGCCTTCTTCAGCGCATCCATTTCGACAGGGGAGGCGAGGTTGATCTTGGCGCCGGACCTCAGCACCTTCAGGCGGGTCTGGTTGATGACTTCGTCGAAGGCACGGCCTTGGACTTCAGAGAGGGCCAGGCCGCTGTTGCGATCGAGGATGGCCTTCAGATCGGCGGGCAGGCTGTTGTACTTCTGCTTGTTCATCAGGGTGATCAGAACGGTACCGGCCATCTGCTGGTTACCGGCACCGGTTTCGAAGTGGTACTTGGTCACTTCATCCAGCTTGGTGGGCAGCACCACTTCCCAGGAGGAAACGGCGCCGTTCACCACGCCCTTGGAAATGGCTTCGGTCATTTGCGCTGGGGGCATGGATACGGGCGTGCCGCCCAGGGCCGCCACGGTCTTGGACATGAGGCGGGTGGAGGCGCGCAGCTTGAGACCCTTGAAATCGGCCAGACTCTTCACATCCTTGTCGCCGGCATGCAGCGTGGCGCCGCCGTCGGTTTGCACGGCCAGCACCTTGTAGGCGTCGAATTCCTTGGCGGCGTACTTCTGCACGAATTCCCAGGCGGCGCGGCTGCTGGAAAGACTGTCGGTGATGACGAAGGGCAGTTCCATCGCCTCAATGGCAGGGAAACGACCCGAGGAGTAACCGGGCGCGGTCCAGACAATGTCGGCCACGCCGTTTTTTACCTGGTCGACCAGCTGGGGAGGCGTGCCGCCCAATTGCATGGAGGGGTAGATCTGACACTTGAGGCGACCGGCGGATTCCTTCTCCAGGGTGTCGCACCAAGGTTGGATCACCTTGGTTTGAATGGAAGCGACGGGCGGAAGAAAGTGGGACACCTTAAGCGTAACCACTTGCTGCGCATTAGCGCCGGCGGATGCAGCGAGCAGGGCCGCCAGGGTTAGTTGCTTTGCAATTTTCATCATCTCATCCTCATTTCAAAGGGCCGGTGGTGCGCTTCCGGCCGATAGAGCAGCATTGCTGCGACTGCCTTTACAGGCATTTCTTGACGGCTGCGGGCATGGCGCCTTCGCCATCTTGTTGCTTGTTAATATATTAACTGTAGCGGTTAATACATTAACTCGTCAACGGACTGGTGATCAAGTAGAATGTTTGTGTGTAAAAGAATGTCTGAGCAACTTGCCATGCCCAATAAAAATCCACGCAACCTTCCGCTTCTGCTTGCCCAAGCTCGGGAGTCGGTGATCTCGAACTTCCGACCCATCCTGCGGCACATCGGTTTGACCGAGCAGCAGTGGCGTATCTTGCGTGTGCTGGTGGATGCGCCGTTACGGCCTTCCCAGATATCCGACGTGTGTCAGATACTGAAGCCAAGTCTGACCGGCGTGCTCAGTCGCATGGAGGAGTTGGGCTTGATCGAGAAGCGGCGGTTCGATAACGATCCGCGCCAGATGCTGGTGGCCTGTACGACCAAGGGAAAAGACCTGGTGAAGAAGACCATGCCTTTGGTGGAGAGTCAGTACCAAGCGATGGAGGAAGTGATTGGGCCGGCGTTGCTGGATCAGGTGTATTCGATACTCGACCAGTTGATGGCTTCCCTCGAACAGCCGGTGCCTCTGGTCAAACTGCCGCGCAGCAGAAAACCGAAGGCGTGACGATGGACTGCCGGAGCGCTTGCCATGAGTCCGAAGTCGCCCTCTCGTAAGCATCAGTCGATCCCCGATATCCACATCGGTCGGGTGTACGATCAGAACGACCCCGATGCGGACATTCATTACGAGACATTTGAGCGGCTGGCCGATTTCTTCGGACGCAACACGCCGCCCCATCGTCACTATGGTTTCTACCAAGTCCATTTTTTGACGCATGGCAGCATCAACATCCACCTGGATGACTATTTCTATATCGGCGATGCGCCCTTAGTCATCGTCACTCCGCCCACGATTCCCCATACCTTCTATACGGATGAAGGCACTACCGGCCATGTGGTGACCATGCGCCAGGAGGTGGTGCGTGAGTGGTATGCGGCCATGCCCGGCCAGTGGCCGGACACCTTGTTGCGAGAGCACGCTTTCCTCCCTTTGGGCGACAGCATCGGTTCTGTCGATTACCGCAACATGCTTGTTGCCGCTGAATTGCTTCAGCAGGAATTTGCACGCCACGAAAAGGGACGCAGCGCTTCGCTGCTGGCGCTTGCCAAGTTTTTCTTCATTAACCTGACCCGGTTGCTGGTCAGCAGTCAGCCATCGTTGCCGGTCAAGCGCGAACGCAGCGAGGACCTGCGCATCTTCCTCGCCTTCTGCGATCTGGTGGAAGCCTGCTTCCGGGATCACATCACGCTCTCCGAATACGCAAAGCGGCTCGGGATCACCGAGTCGCGGCTCAATGACGTGTCGCGGCGCATCGCCGGCAAGGCTTCCAAAGAGCTGGTTCATGAGCGCTTGTTGCAGGAAGCCCGTCGTCTGTTGCGCTTCTCTGCCGTGCCCGTCAGCGAGATCGGCTACCAGCTCGGTTACGACGATCCCGCTTACTTTTCCCGATTCTTCACTCGCAACATCGGCATGCCCCCCAGCGAGTTTCGTACTCGTCATCATTCTTCCGACGCCGAAAAATAGCCCCGCCTGTAGTTCAGGTATCAAATATCGGCTTGGAAAGTACAAGGCGTTTTCCTAAACGTCCATTCATTCCATCGTTTGCCTTTGGTCGAATAGCACCACCTGATCGGCGCGCCTGGATTTTCCAGTCGCCCTGGGAACGCAGGAGGAGGCAAGCCATGGCATCCAGCCAATTCGACACCAGCAAGAAATTCGTCCGCGTTACGGAGGTTCGTGACAACGGTTTGGTGGAGTTCGAGTTTTCGGTTGGGGAGCCTGAGCTGGCGGTGGAACTCATCATGCCCCGCGTGGCCTTCGATGAGTTTTGCAAAGCGAACGCAGTGACATTCCTGACCAGTAATGGCGCACCCATCGACGATAGCAATTCTGCCGATAGTGCTTGGAACTGGAATCTGCGCTCCGCCACTCATCAGCGTTTCCGTTGATCGCCCCGAAAAGCAACGACCACAAAGCGATACGCGCTCTACACAGGAGAAAGCAATGGGAATGGATTTACGTACCATCAGCATCACGCCTCTGCGGCAGACCTTTGGCCACCTGGCTCGTCGCATGGGTGCCGACAAGCCGGCGTCCCGCTACATCGAAGGCACCATGGACCTTCAGCCGGTGGAGAACTTCCACTATCGTCCGACTTGGGATCCCGCGCACGAGATCTTCGATACCACCCGTACCCGGATCACCATGAAGGACTGGTACGCGCTGAAGGATCCCCGCCAGTATTACTACGGCGCCTGGACCTTGGCTCGCGGCCGGATGCAGGAAACCGCCGAAGCCGACTTCGAATTGGTGGACGAGCTGGGCCTTGCCGGCGCCTATCCCGTCGACGCTCGTCGTAACGTTCTCGATGTGCTGTTGCCCCTGCGTCACGTGGCTTGGGCTTCCAACATCAACAACTCCTACGTCTCGGCCTACAGCTATGGCATCGCCATGTCCCAGGCGGCCACTTACGCGACCATGGACCAACTGGGCGTGGCGCAATACATCACCCGTCTGGCCCTGGCCTTTGACGATACGGAAGCGCTGGTCACCACCAAGAACGCTTGGCTCAACGATCCCGAATGGCAAGAGCTGCGCCGTCTGGTGGAAGACGTGATGGTGGGCAAGGACTGGTTCGAGGTATTCATCGCCCAGGATTTCGCGCTGGAAGGTCTGCTCTTCCCGCTGATCTACGGCACCTTCAACGATCGCCTCAATGCCGCTCACGGCCCCGTCTTCTCCATGCTGACCCGCTTCCAGCGCGAGTGGTATGCAGAGTCTGCCAAGTGGGTGGATTCCGTGCTGAAGGCTGCCGCTGCGGACAACGCGGAGAACAAGGTTCACTTGGCAAGCTGGATCAAGCACTGGCGCGACCGCGCCGCGAAGGCTCTGGCGCCCGTCATGGCAAAGGCCTTCGGTGCCGATGCTCCCGCCCTTGTCGAAGAGGCTATTCAGCAACTCAATGCCCGCGCCACTAAGGCCGGGATTGCTCTGTAAAGGAAACACCATGGCCTCCAATGCCTTTATCGCATTCCAGAAAAACGAAGAGACCCGTTGCATCGTCGAAGCCATCGTCGACGACAACCCCGATGCCGTCGTGGTCGATCAGCCTGCCATGGTGAAGATCGACGTGCCCGGCCGCTTGGTGATCAAACGCGCCACCGTGGAAGAAAAGATGGGACGCGAGTTCGATCTGCAAGAGTTGCAGTTGCACCTCATCACCATCTCAGGCCACCTGGACGAAACCGACGAGGAATTCAGCCTG
>DASUJA010000177.1:0-15904 GCA_036279515.1 Rhodocyclaceae bacterium
GGCGGTGGCGTTTTCCACCGAGCGGGAAGTGAAGCCTTGATCGCGCAGATAGCGTTCCAGCAACTGGCGCAGGCGCAGGTCGTCGTCGACGATGAGGATTTTTGCAGGGCGTTCGTTCATGGCTGGAGAATATCTCAGAAGCTGGATACTTGGCAGCAAGGGGCTTACACCTGGTAACAAACCTTCGCTATTCGGTAGTCTGAGTCATACGAGAGGCAGGCAAAATGGCGGCCATTGATCGTGTGGGAGTAGCGCCATGGGCTCGGGTCGTGTTTTGAAGTGTTGCTTTCTGGTCGGCGCCTTTGCCTCGAGCGTTGCGGCTATGCCTGCCTGGGCGACGACGGACGATTCAGCAAGCGGCAGCAACGGGGCTTCTGTGCAAACCCAATCCAGCCTCAGCCTGATCGATCACATGCGCGAATTGTTCCATCGTCTCAGTGGCGGTTTCCTTGCCAGTGAAGGCAAGGCTACAGACGCTAATGCCGTTGTTGATCCGCCCGAAAAGCTGGCCTCCCTCACGCTCGAGCAGCGGGAACAAATGCGCGACCAGATTCGCCAGCAATGGCAAAGCGCCTCGCCCGAGGAGCGCAAGAAGCATCGGGAGGAATTCCGTGAGCGCTGGGAGTCGGCGACGCCCGAGCAGCGCGAGCAGATCAAGGAGCGGGCCCGTGATCACTGGGAGCAGTTGAGCCCAGAACAGCGCCAGCAGATGCGTCAGAACATCGAGGACCGATCAAACCGCTCCGGCGCCGCCGGGGGGCTCGGCGGCTACGGCTCAGGCCCAGGTCGCTGATCTACGGGTACGCTTCGTCGCCGTCCGCTTCACGGACGGCTTTCGTATCACCTAGCCTCTAGCTCCGGGCAGCTTGCGCTGCATCCGTGCATCCGCCTTCCGGCTTACGTCCCGGATGGCCATCTCCAGCATCAGCTCCGCCATCACCTCATCAAAACTCGGTAGTCGAACGGCCTTCTCTACGCCAGCATTCGTAGTGATCATGGGCGCTGCTGCCAACGGTGTGTCGGCGACGGTAATTTGAATGGACATGAACGGCCTCCCGAGTCAGAAATGCCCGGTATGCCAGTCATCCCGGGAATGGAGAGGCAGATTACGAAACGGGTAGCCCAGGCGAAATACGCATTCCCGGCAGTTTTGCCTACCGGGGAAAGGGTAGATCAATCGGGGCGCTCAGTCGGCCACTCAGTCGGCCAGATCGCGGCCCCGAGTCTCGGGTAGATAGCGCAGTCCGACCGCCAGTCCTACGCAGAGCAGCGCGAAGGGATAGGCCAGACCCGTGAGGGGAACGCCGGTGCGCGCTGCGATCCAGGCCACCATGAAAGGCGACATGCCACCGATCCAGCCCGCCGCCAAGTTGTGAGGCAGCCCTACGGCGGTGTAGCGGGTGCGCGCAGGGAAGAGCTCGGAGAGCAGCGCCGTCTGAGGGCCCGTCACCAGGGCAGCCGCCAACACCAGTACCAGCAGCAAAGCCAGGATCAGCGAGGGTTGCGCTGCGTAGGCTTGCAATCCGGCGAACACGGGAATCACGCCCGTGGCGCCCAAGGCCATGCCCGTCAGTACCACGGGCCGGCGGCCAATGCGGTCCGAGAGCCAGCCGGCGGCGAAAGTCAGCGGGAACAGGCACAGGGTCGCCGCCAGGGTGAGACGGCCCGCCAGCACCGGATCCATCCTCACCGTGACCTTGAGAAACACCGGCGCATAGACCTGGGAACAGAAGAACAACAACCCGCCTCCCGCCGACACGCAGAAGAACAGCAGCGCCATGCGGCCCAGAGTGTGGCGGTCACGGAAGCACTCGTGGAGCGGCGCCGGCGAGGTGTGATGGCTCTGGCGCAATTGCTGGAACACGGGCGATTCATGCAGAGCCAACCGTGCCTTGGCGCTGGCGAGCAGCAGCAGGGCGGAGAAGAGAAAGGGCACGCGCCAACCCCAGGCCGAGAACTCTTCGGCGCTAAGCCAGCCTTGCAGCAGCACGATCTGGAAGGTGGAAGCGAGGATGCCTAGGCCGCCCATCCATTGCAGCACGCTGGTTTGCGCGCCCCGCTGGGCCGCGTTGGCGTGCTCCGCCAAAAAGACATTGGCACCACCGATCTCGCCGCCCATGGCGAGGCCCTGGATCAGCCGCAGGCACAGCAGCAGGCCGGTGGCGACCAAGCCCCAATCCTTGTAAGTGGGCAGCAGGCCCACGGCGAAGGTAGCCGCCCCCATGATGCCCACGGTGGCGATGAAGGACACGCGCCGCCCATAGCGGTCGCCCAGGGAGCCGAACAGCGCCGCGCCGATGGGCCGCACCACCATGCCCACGCCGAAGGTGGCGAGGCTCGCCAGGAGGCCGGCGACTGGATCGTCTGATGGGAAGAAGAGGGCGCCGAAATGGGCGGCCAGGGTGGCGAAGGTGAGAAAGTCGTACCACTCGATGAAGGTGCCGAAACAGGCGGCGAGGGCGACTTTGCGATAGCGGCGGGTGTCGGTATTCATGGGCCGGCATTATCGTGCCAGCACGGGAGGTCGAAACAATAAATCTTCACCGCAGAGGCTTGGAGAAATCCAGTACCAAAGATTTCATTGGAATGCTTTTGTTTTTCTCTTTGTCTCAGCGTCTCTGCGGTGAAAGCCTTTGCCTTTTCAATTCCATGAGCCGGTAAAATCGCCGGGTGAATATCCTCGCCCTTGAAACCTCCACCGCCCTCCTTTCCGTCGCTTTGCGTTGCGATGGCAAGGTTCTCGTCCGTAGCGAACGCTTGGCTAATGGCGGCTCCGACCGCTTGCTGCCCTGGGTGCGCGCACTCCTCGACGAAGCAGGGCTCTCCCTCAATCAACTGGATGGCATCGCCTTCGGCTCAGGCCCCGGCGGCTTTACCGGGATTCGCCTGTCTTGCGGCGTGGCCCAGGGGTTGGCCTTCGGCGCGGACCTGCCGGTGATCGGCGTCTGCGGCCTGGAGGCGATGGCTGTAGATGTAGGTGTGGAGCGGGTTTACGTCTGTCTAGATGCGCGCATGAACGAGGTCTACACCGCTGCTTACGAAGTACGCGACGGCGTGCCGGTGGCCGTGCTGGCCCCTGCCGTGACGCCGCCGGATCAGGCGCCCCTACCGCCGGATGGGCTCTGGCTCTGCGCCGGGGATGGATTCACTTCATATACGGATGCGCTGAATCAGCGTTTGGCGGGGCGCATCGAACGTATCAACGCCGATAGTCTGCCCACGGCTGCCGCGGTGGCTCGTTTGGCTGAGGCGCGCTTTGCTCGCGGCGAAGGCCGATCGGCTGCCGAGGCTCAACCCCTCTACGTGCGCGAAAAAGTCGCGCTGACCACCGCCGAGCGTCTGGCCCGAGGCGGGGTGCGATGAGCGGCGTCGCCCTGAGTTATCGCCCCATGGTGGAAGCCGATCTGGATGTGGTGACTGAAGCCGAGGCGCGCATCTATCCCTTTCCCTGGACGCGTGGCAACTTCGCCGATTCCCTCGATGCCGGCGATCGGGCCTGGGTGGCAGAAAACGAAAGCGGTCTGCTGGGCTATGCCGTGGTGAATCAAGTGCTGGACGAAGTGCAACTGCTCAACATCAGCGTGCTGCCCGAATACCAGGGGCGGGGCTTCGGCGCCCAGCTTCTGCGCCATCTCTGCGACGACGCCCGCGTCCACGGCGGGCAGCGCATGTTTCTCGAAGTGCGGCCCAGCAATGATGCAGGCCGCGCCCTTTACCAGCGTTTCGGCTTCACCCTCATCGGCCAGCGGCGGAATTACTACCCGGCGCTCAATGGCCGCGAGGATGCGCTGGTCATGTCTCTCGATCTGGAGGCCCCATGAGCCGCCGCGATGCCATCCTGCGGGAAATGGGCCTCGGCCCTGTGTGGAAGCTACGTCAGTCTGCCGAGATTGCTGCCGAGGCGCTCGTCGCGGAAGCGAATGTCCCAGCGGCAGCGGACCCCGCTCCCTGCGCCTTGAGTGCTCATGAGTCTGCGCCTCTTTGCATGGAGGCACCCGCATCCGCGCCCGTGCAAGCGCCAGCCTCCGCCTCGGCTGGTGACATTGCCAACCTCGATTGGGATAGCCTCACCGAAACCATCCTTGCCTGCCGCAAGTGCCGCCTCTGTCAGGCGCGCAAGCAGGCGGTGCCCGGCGTGGGCGACCGTCAGGCCGATTGGTTGTTCGTGGGCGAAGGCCCTGGTGCGGAAGAGGATGAACGCGGCGAGCCCTTTGTCGGTCAGGCCGGCAAGCTGCTCGACGCCATGCTGGCCGCCATCGACATCAAACGTGGCGAGGACGTGTACGTCGCCAACTCGGTCAAGTGTCGTCCGCCCAACAACCGCACGCCGGAGCCCGACGAAACCAGCGCCTGCTGGCCCTATCTGCAACGGCAGATCGAACTCATCAAGCCGCGCCTGATCGTGGCTTTGGGCCGGCCCGCGGCGCAGACACTGCTCCAATCCGAAATCAAGATCAGCAGCGCACGGGGCCTGCTTCACGACTATCAAGGCATTCCCGTGATCGTCACTTATCACCCGGCTTATTTGCTGCGCACGCCCGCCGACAAGAGCAAGGCCTGGGAGGATTTAGTGCTGGCGCGGCGGACCATGAAACGCCTGAAGGAGGGCAACTGATGTCTCACGGTAGCGAAGGTTCTCTGAAAGCCATCTTCTATGCGCTCGGCGCCAACGGCGGCATTGCCGTGGCCAAGTACGCGGCGGCTTTCTGGACGGGTTCCGGCTCTCTGCTGGCCGAGGCCATTCACTCCACCGCCGATTGCGCCAATCAGTTGCTGCTGTTGCTAGGGCTGAAGGAAGCTCAAAAGCCCGAGTCGCCGGATCATCCCCTGGGCCATCACCGGGCTCCTTACTTCTGGTCCATGGTGGTTGCTTTGATGCTGTTCCTCATGGGCGGCGCGTTCTCGGTTTACGAAGGCATCCATCACCTGCGTCATCCTGAGCCGCTGGAGAACGGTCTGATCGCCATGGCCGTGCTGGGGGTATCCGTAGTGCTGGAGGGCATTTCCCTCTGGGGCGCCATGAAGCAAATCCGCATCGAATCCGGCGGCAAGCCCTTCCTGCGCTGGTTCCGCGAGACGCGGCAATCGGAACTGATGGTGGTGGCCGGCGAAGACATCGCCGCGCTACTGGGGCTGAGTCTCGCCTTGATCGCCGTGTCCGCTACCGTCATCACCGGCAATCCCGCTTGGGACGCGCTGGGCACCATCGCCATTGGTGTGGTGTTGATGGCCATTGCGGCAGCGGTGATGGTGGAAGTGAAAGCCCTGATCGTCGGCGAATCCGTGGCGCCGGACGTGCGTGTGGAGATCGAATCCTTCGTCGCAGCCCAGCCCGAAGTGGAGGCCGTGCTCAACGTCATCACCCAGGCTTGGGGCGCCAAAATGGTCATAGCCGTGAAAGCTCGGATGCGGGACACGGAAACCATTACCGGCCTGGAGATGGTGGATCGCATCAATCTCGTCGAAGAGCGCATCCAGCAACGCTGGCCCCAGGCCCGTTGGGTTTTCTTCGAGCCCGACGTGCGCTAGACGGGGGTAGTGAAGTGGGCGGCTGGTGAAGGTTACCCGTATGCCGCCCTTGATTGAACGGTGTCCGCTTATTCCGTCGGTGCGGTGTAGGTAGGTTCTGTGTAGGGTTCTTCGCTGGGGCGTGGGCTTTCTTGTGTCGGCGTGGATGAGTGCTCTTTGTCGTAGCCGCTTGTACCGCTGGGCGTGCTCATGGTGTCGGTGTCGCTACCTCGCGTGTTCGGATTTGAGCAACCCGCTGCTGCTAGGCCTAGCAGCAGGGAAGAAGCAAGCAAGAGTTTGCGCATCATGATTCCTTTCATTGCGATTGATCATCTCCTTCGCTAGGCCGCCGATCCATACGCTGGGAACAGGCAGAGGACGGACGGAAACGCGGCATTCGCGAAGCAAGCGGAGACAACGGGGAAGCCTTTCCCAGTTGGCTCATCTTCGGCGAGACTGAAAAAAACTTCCGTACGGTGAGGAACTTATCGCCCCTTGGCCTAGGCGCGCGGGGTCTCGCTACGTGCCTATGAAATTCGTCGAATGGTGCATGAATACTGGGTTTGCGTAGTGTTGGATTTGCTTGACCTGACGCTTTCAAGTGCCCATGATTCCGCCTCATGTGCGCGGTAGCCAACAAAGCGGAACTGCCTTCCAGAGGTGAAACCGTCGTCCTCGTACACGGTTTGTGGATGCGAGGGCCGGTGCTTCTTCCTCTCGCCTGGAAGCTCCAGCGTCGTGGTTTTTCGACGCGGACGTTCTCTTATCCCTCTATGGCGCGAGACCTCCGGGAAAACGTGAATCTCCTCGCCAGTTTCGTTACATCCCTGAGTGCGGAGACGGTACATCTGGTGGGGCACAGCTTGGGGGGCTTGTTGGTCCTGGCAATGCTCGGTTCACGGCCTGATGCCCGGATCTCGCGAGTCGTACTGCTTGGTTCGCCTGTGCTGGACTGTCACTGCGCACGCACCCTGGCACGTGTGCCTGCGCTATCGAAAGCGCTGGGGCGATCACTGCCTCAGTGGTCAGGGCGGGGTGCCGATTGTCTTGCGCACCTTCCATCGCAGGTGGAAATCGGCGTACTCGCCGGCAGTATGGGCATTGGGCTGGGGCGTTTGATCCCCGGTCTGCCGCGCCCCAACGACGGCGTCGTGGCCGTCCATGAAACCCGCCTGGATCAGGCGACCGATACCATCGTCTTGCCGCTTAGCCATTCGGCCATGCTCATCTCCGGGCGCTGTGCCGATCAGGTGGCGGCATTTTTGGGGAATGGCCATTTCTACCATCGCTAAAACCCTGCTCGCCTGCATTGCCGCCTTGCTGCTTGGCGGCTGCGCCAACCTGAGTTACTACTCCCAGGCCGTGGGCGGTCATTTGGAAATTCTGCGCGAGTCGCGGCCCATCGACGAGTGGGTGTCGGACCCGGGCACCGACGGCAAGCTCAAGGCGCAACTGGAGCGGGTGAAGGCCATCCGCGATTTCGCTAGTCATGACCTCGGCTTGCCGGACAACGGCAGCTATCGTGAGTACGTGGACCTGGGGCGGCCCTTCGTGGTGTGGAACGTGTTCGCCACGCCGGAATTTTCCTTCCAACCCGAGCAGTGGTGTATGTGGGTGGTGGGCTGCGTGAACTACCGCGGCTACTACGACCAAGCCGAGGCTCAGCGTTTTGCCGAGCAGCTGCGCAAGGCGGGCTACGACACCTACGTCGGCGGCGTGCCCGCTTATTCGACCCTTGGCTACTTCAACGATCCCGTGCTCAACACCTTCCTGCGCTTCGGCGACGAGGAAGTGGCCCGCCTCATCTTCCACGAACTTGCACACCAGAAGGTCTATGCGGAGGGCGACTCCGTATTCAACGAGTCCTTCGCCTCCGTGGTGGAGGAGGAGGGCATGCGCCGCTGGTTCGCCGTCCACGGCCATCGCGACGTCACCAAGCAACTCAGCGCCGGCAACCAGCGCAAGACCGAGTTCACCGAGTTGGTCATGGGCTATCGAGAAAAGCTGGTGGCCCTCTACCGTGAAAAGCTGCCCCCCGAATTCATGCGCAAAGCCAAAGGGGAAGTGTTGAGCCAACTCAGGAGCGACTACGCGGCGCTCAAGGCCAAGTGGGGCGGCTACGCGGGCTATGACGCCTGGGTCGATAATGATCTGAACAATGCCAAGATGGCTTCCCTCGCCCTTTACACCCAGCTGGTACCGGCATTGGAAGCGCTGCTCAAGGCCGAGGACGCGAACCTTTCCAAGTTCTATCGACGCGCCTCGTCCCTGGCCAAGATGTCCCGCGAAGGTCGCCGAATCAGCCTGGCGAGCCTCATGCCCCCGCCCCCCGTGGCAACCATCAAGCCGTCATTGCAAGGCATGCAGCTGGTCGGCAATACCTCCAAATTCGCACCCTGATTCGTACTCGGATACGTCTGGCCTTGAATACCGTGATCCCGGTATATCCGCTCCGGAGGGGCCTCCCTATGATTCGCTCCGCCACAATGACAGAGCCTAGGTTTTCACGAAGTTATATTTGACTCCGCCTGTCATTGCTACGGACGAATTTATCCCCTCGGCTACGCCAGAGGGAAGAGCAAGAAGCTTGAGAGGGAGCGCAAAAGAATACGGAAATTCCGGTATATCCGGCGCAAGGCCCGATGCGTACGCTGAAGCCTTCACTCCCTGTGGAACCCCCGTTGAGCCATCCCTCCGTGGATGGCTCTTTTTTTTGTGCGGCGGGTCAGGTGCCGCTTTCGCGGCCCGCAGATACAGGGTGCATGAAAAATCAAGGCCAGATAGCAGTCGAATAGCATGGGGATTTCCCTATTTTTGCTCTGAACTGGGGTTGCCTCGGTAGCCGAAGATGGCTACCCCGGAAGTAGCGACGAGGCAAGCGATGACCGAATACGAGCAAAACCTTCTTCAAGACTTCAAGTGCACCTTGGAGGCAAATGCAGGACATCTTGATTCCACCGGCCAGGCGCTTCTTCGCGCAATCGGGCGTGGATCGCCTGGGCTTTATGAAGCCGTTGAAAGTATCCTGGACCAGCTCACGGGCTTTGCGCCTAGGGATGGAGAGGCGGTCCACTGACGGACCATCGTTCGTGCAAAAAAAAACGGGACCCGGTGGTCTCGTTTTTTTTTTTTGCTGAGTCTGGATTCCCGTCTATTCTCCTTCTCGATATGGATTTTGGCGGCATCAGGCGCCGGGTAGGCAGGGGCTGATTGTCCCCATCAGCTTCCATAGTGTGCAAGTAATGCTAAAAGATAGAGAAAGAAGCTCAACGAGCCCTGGAAAAAACAGGGCCGCAACCAAGGGTGGCGCAGTCAGTATGTCTGTTGAGAAGCGTCATTAGGTGCACAGGGGGAGGCGAAGATGGCCGTATCGATTAACCGCAGCGTCACGCCACAATCGCTTTCCCGATGGTTGATCATGCGGCTGACTGTGGCGGTGCTGATTGTCTCGGCCATTGCCATCGTCGCCATGTATCAGGTGGTGTCCCATGTGGCAGCCAACGGTCTGGAACGGCGGGCCGACGAAGTGCTCGCTTATCTTGTCGGTACGCTGGAAGTTCCCCTTTGGTCGGTGGACTACGATGGTGTCAAAACAATCATGGCTGCCGTCGCCCGTGATGAGTCGATTGCCAAACTGATTGTTCGGAACGAATCCGGCGTTGTCATTTCCGCTGCGGAAAGGCCCAGTGAGTTCAACCTGATCACCCGGAGCCAAAAGGTTTTCCGGAAAGAACAGGGACGAGATGTGCTTCTCGGCGAGGTTGCCGTTTCATTGACGCCAAGCAGTTACATGGCAGGCAACCGGCAGCTGCTGCTGTTCTCGGTCATCATCATCTCCCTGGTTCTCGCTGCGGTTCTGGTGGTGTCGGTAGTGTCGATCCGAACGGGCTTGCAAAGGCCTCTTCGGCGTCTTGCTGAGGCCGCCGATAGGTTTGCGGCCGGCAGCTACGATACGGCGGACTTGGTCTTCCCCTATGACGAGTTTTTACCGTTTGGCTCGGCGCTCACCCACATGGCAAGGACAATTGCCGCGCAGATGGGTGAGCTGCGGAATAGCGAAGAAAAATTCAGGGCGATCTTCGATCAGACCTTCCAGTTCATCGGGCTCCTGACGACGAACGGCGTCGTACTGGAAGTCAATCGGACGGCGCTTCAATTTGCCGGGCTTACCGATGAACAGGTCATAGGCAAGCTCTTCTGGGAAACGGCATGGTGGGGGCATTCCACAGAATTGCAGCAGAAGCTGAAGGCAGCTATTCAGGAGGCCACGACCGGCAGGCTTGTTCGGTTTGAGGCCACGCATCCTGCGGCGGATGGCCGTATGCACTGGGTGGACTTCTCCCTAAAGCCGGTTTTCGACGAAGCGGGGCAGGTAGCACTGCTCATTGCGGAGGGCCGAGATATCACCGAGCGCAAGCAGGCGGAGGAAGAGCTGAGCCGCTACCGGGATAGTCTGGAGGATACGGTGGAGCAGCGCACGGCCGAATTGCGCCTGGCACGCGACGCCGCTGAAGCTGCAAACACGGCCAAGAGCGTGTTTCTCGCCAACATGAGCCATGAGCTGCGGACGCCGCTTAACGCAATCCTGGGTTTTTCCAGCATGTTGCGACATGATCGGCAACTGACCGCAGCTCAAATCGAGAGTCTGGATATCATCAACCGCAGCGGCGAACACTTGCTGGCCCTGATCAACGACGTGCTGGAAATGGCCAAGATTGAAGCGGGGCGCGTACAGATGGAGATCGCGCCTTTCGACTTGGGCGCCTTGATTCGCGACGTCACCGACATGATGCGGTTGCGGGCCGAGCAAAAAGGGCTTTCGTTGCAGATCGACCAAACCTCCGAGTTTCCACGCTGCATTCTGGGCGACGAAGCGCGCTTACGGCAGATTCTGGTCAATCTGGTCGGCAACGCCGTGAAATTCACCCATGTAGGGAGCGTCGTCGTGCATTTTGGTGTCAAGCGCAATGGCGGGCAGCATTTGATCATCGAAGTTGAGGACACTGGTCCCGGCATACGTCCGGAGGATCAGGACCGCATCTTCAAGCCCTTCGTGCAACTGGCGGAAGGCGCCGAGCAGAAAGGCACGGGCTTGGGACTAGCAATTACGCGCCAATTCGTTGAACTGATGGGCGGTACGATTGAAGTTGAAAGTCTCCTTGGCAAGGGCTCCCTATTTCGGGTCGAGCTACCTGTGGAGCTGACTGAATTGCCTTTTGTGAATCAACTGGAACAGCGCGAAGTGGTGGGGCTGGCCCCCGGTCAGCCCCACCGACGCATATTGGTCGCCGAAGATCAGCGTGAGAACCAATTGCTACTTAGCCGATTGATGACTTCCATAGGGCTCGAAACCCAGGTAGTGGAGAACGGCAAGCAGTGCGTTGAAATCTTTCAAGCCTGGCATCCCGATCTCATCTGGATGGATCGCAACATGCCCATCATGGACGGTTTGGAAGCGGTACAGCGCATTCGTTCCCTGCCTGGGGGCGACGCGGTGAAGATCGTTGCTGTGACAGCCTCCGCATTCAAGGAGCAGCGAGAGGAAATGTTGGCCGCAGGCATGGACGACTTTGTAGCGAAGCCCTATCGCTTTGGCGAAATATACGATTGCCTTGCACGTCAGCTTGACCTCAAGTACCTGTTTCATGGTGGGACCGAGGAAACGAAGGTGCCAACAAAGGATGACGTCGCCGCCTCGTTGGCGAGTGCCCCCCTACTGCCGGTGGACCTTCGCATGGCCCTGAAAGAGGCACTTGAGCGGTTGGATTGCGAACGGATCACTACGCTGCTTGATGATATCCACAAGATCAACTCGGGTCTTGGCACCACGCTATCCAAAATGGCGCGTCAGTTCGACTACCAGTCCATGCTGCATCTAATCAATGGCAATGCCACGCTGCACTGACTGCCAGAACAATCATCGAACGGTCACGCTACGTTCTGTCGTGGTCAAAGAACAACAAGGAGCCCCTATGAAGCTTGCTCACCGATCATTGTTTTATGGGATGTTCATGGCGTCCCTGGTCGCACCGACTCATGCGGCGGAACCCATGCATTTGGTCAGCCTCGAATTTCCCCCTTACTACACCATCGTAGAGGAAGGAAAGCCGCTCTCCGGTTTCTCCTATGAAATTCTTCAAGAACTCGCCAGACGTGTCGGCACTTCGACGGAAGTAGAAATCCTGCCCGTTGCCAGAGCGGTGGACGCCATGATGAAAACCCCCAACTGGCTGGGCACTGCAACCATGACGGAAGCGCGAAAACCGCTCTTCACCTGGATCGCAGAAGTAGCCCGCGACCAGCTTGTCATCGCGACCCCAAAAGGTAAACGCGTCGCCACGCTCGAAGATCTACCGAAGGATGCCCGGCTGGGCGTGTTGCTCGCTTCCACCATGGAAAAACTTGTCAATGACCGCGGCTTCAAACAGGTTTCGCCGGTCAGGGTAGAAACGCTGAACCTGGAGAAACTGAAAAAGAATCGCCTCGATGCCTGGCTCAGCTATGCGAGCCTGATCAAGTATGAGAGCTCAAAGGCGGGGCTACCTCTCGACAGTTTTGAATATTCCGAGCCTGTCGGTGTTTTCCATTTTTATCTGGTCACGTCGAAAGAGACAAAGGAGGAAGTCTATGGTCCCTATCGCGACGCCTTCCGCGCCATGAGAAAGGACGGCACCTATGACCGGATCGTCAAAAAATATCGCGGGATGGTGACGCCTGCTGAATAACGCCGATGCCGCAACGCTCAAGCCGATTAGGCAAATGAAAAGGCCCAAGTTCTTGCGAACTTGGGCCTTTGTGCTTGGTGGGTGGTACAGGGATTGAACCTGTGACCCCTGCCGTGTGAATCAGAAAAGAAGCTATTTCACCGCCAAGGGTTAGAAATAGTGTGGCCTATAAACAATAGTTTATCTTAGCTGGACCTGTTTCATTTTATCGAGTCTGAGTTTTCTTGTTGTGGCGCCAGTGTGGCAACCCAAGTCTCGAATTCACTAGGCGACATCAGCTTATTCAGCATCCAAACGTGCACGATGTTTCTGTGGCGGTGCCAACCGTTCTTGGCCATTGAAGCGACAAATGAGGGGAAGCGACTAGGTAACATGCCCTGACGCTTCTCATCACATCGCTTCAATGCTCGGAACTCGGTGGCATCAGTAAAGCCTAGCGCTTCCGCGATCGAATTCTGAGTCAAGGCTCCTCGGGATTGGGCGTTCCTTTCCACTGCCGCTGCCCACTTTCCAAGGAAGCGACTTTTGTACTCTTTGTAGGCGCTTAACGTAGGTTTTCGACCTGGACGAGCCTCGCCCCTTCTGTTTCTTGTCGTAAGTTCAGTCAAGGCCTTTGCCACGAGGCTTTGATGGCTCCTTTCGACAGTCTGTTGCCAGAGTCGCCATTCCTCTTGCTCGCGTTCCCACATCTCATGTGGGATTTCTGGAGCGTCGTCGAAAGGTCCGGTGAAACGTTCCCTTATTGCAGAAACCTTCAATGCACCGTGGTTTCGCAGCCATCCCATCATCATCTCCCTTAGCTTCTCGTCGTGACCTAATTTTCTGTCCTCGACCATTCTCCGGCTCGGCGTGACCATGCGCAACATAGTTTTTGTGAGCAGAGGTTGTCGCATGGAACGTGATTACGAATTAGTAGAACGTCTGAGCCGGCTTGGGGATGACGTCATGGTGGGGGTTAAAGAGGTTGCAGCCCTTACCGGCCTATCCAATATCACCGTGCAACAGCACCGAACAAAGCTGTTGCCCCCACCTATCTTAGGGACGAGGCCCTTGAAGTGGTGGTTGGGAGAAATCAGGGCGATGGGGCGCCGTTCTGCTGAGTCAAAGGCAGTAGACCGCCGCAGCCGAGCTAGATCATGAGGTTTTCGGTCTTGCCTGCCAGAGCGATCGATGACGATCGTTTGTCGCGTACGCACCTGCGTTGCCTGGCGGCGCTGTGCACCTATACCGACAAAAACGGCTGGGCTTGGCCATCAACTTCAACCATTGCTGAAAGGCTAGGCGTCTCCAGGCAGCTTATCTCTAGGTGCCTTCACGATTTGGCGGCTTGGGAGTATGTAGAAATTCGGCTTAGGCCCAGAGATGGTCAGGATGGTGGGCAAACAACCAATCTCTACCGGGTCCTATTTGACATTGGCGAACCGGTTGCACCCCCCGCAACTTCTGAGGTTGCACCCCCCGCAACTTCTGAGATTGCACCCCCTGCAACCTCTGGGGGTTGCACAAACGCAGCAGTTTACGCCCCCCCAGTTAACGCAGCAGCAGCATGCCAGCCGATTCTCGGTGCTGCTGCTGGGTCAAAAAGAAAGCACCCAGACCGCACTGCCCATGGCATCGAATGCTGGTTTGCCAATGAGGATGCCGAGGCTGCCTCTCTTGAGGCAACTCACGATCCTGACCAAATAGTCGCCGCCGTGCTGGCCATCAAGGCCCGCAAAAACTCCCGAGGGAACCCAATGTCGCCGGTGCCAGCCCTTGTTCTCAGGGAGTTGGAGGAGGCACAGCGTGCAGCGAAGGCTGCCGAGCAGCGCGCCGCCGCCGATGCGGCATATCAAGCGCGGCTAATAGCCGCCCATGACCCCATTGACCCGGTCGAACTGGAGCGCATGCGCCAGAAGTTCCCAGGCCTTCAGCGGCGGCGGCCTGTACCTACCACCCCCCACTAGTCCAATCATGATTAACGAACTTGAAAAACTCCGCGCTCGCGAGGCGAAGATCAAGAATGCAGCGGAGAGAAGAGAAATCCTGTCCGCCTTCCGCGATCATGATTTCCCCGCGTGGGAGCGCTATCACGTGTCTCGACTATTCCGCCGCCATGCAGCCAGTGCGGCCATGGAGGCGGAGTTTGAGGCCCAGTTGGCTAGAGCGGCTGCCGCCCTGGCCGAGGCGGACGACGAGGAAAGAATTCGTGAGGCAGCGAGGCAAACCTATTTCGTCGCGCTGCAGATTGCCGGCTACTCCCCGGGCGAAGCGCAACTGATTGCCGATGCCTTCGTCTCCTGGTGGCAATTCAACCTTGCCGGCAGTTTTGGGCTGTGAACGGAACCGCAGCATGAGCAAGCGAAGCGGAGATTTTCCGGCCACTGAAGGTGCGGAGCAAGGGCTAACCGGCGCTTCGCTTGGTTCCCCTTGGTTTTCCGGCGCTTCGCTTGGAAAACAACATCCGTTGTCATTTTTGACCACGCGCCTATATGGAGGTCACCATGCCGGATGACCGATCTGCTCGCCGTGGGCCGGCTCCGCTGTCAGCGGAGCAACGCCGCGAGCATTGCGTTTCCGTTCGCCTGAATGTCGCTGAACTGGCGACACTCGATGAACGGCGTGGCAATTTTCAGCGCGGCGAGTGGCTAAGAATGGCCGCCCTCGACAAGCTGCCGCCGACCGTGCCGGCGATCAACGCGCAGGCATGGGCCGAGTTGGCCCGTGCTGCTGCCAACTTGAACCAGATCGCCCGAGCGCTCAACCAGGGTGAGAAGGTTGAGCGCGGCGGCCTGCGTGACCAGCTCAACCAGTTTCGTGCCGCCCTCATTGGAGCCCACCTTGAAGGGCATGCAGAAGATTAGTCGAGGGAAGGGCTTCCGGGGGGTGCTGGACTACGCCTTCGAGCGGGACAGCGCCGACGACGAGCCTGGGCGGCTCCTGGGCGGCAACATGTCCGGCCAGGGCGCCCGGCAACTCGCTAGCGAGTTCGGCCAAGTGCGTAGATTGCGACCAGACATCGAAAAACCGGTCTGGCACAACTCCTTGCGCCTGCCCAAGGGCGAAAAGCTGACCGACGCGCAGTGGGTCGAGGTTGCCGACGACTACATGAAGCGGATGGGGTTCACTGAGGCCCATCCCCGTGCCTATGTGATGCATGACGATGCCGGCGGCCAGCACATCCATATCGTGGCTAGCCGCGTTTCTACCGAGGGCAAGGTTTACCTCGGCAAGAACGAGAACCTAGCTAGTACCCGACACATCCAGGCGCTGGAACGGGAATACGGCCTCACGATTACCAAAGGCCCGACCTATGACCCGGAAACCAGCAAGGTCCTGATGCCCGAGGCTCGACGGCTGAAGGCTGGAGAGGTGGAACGGGCCATTCGCACAGGCGCCGAGCCGCCTCGCCAGAAACTACGGCGGTTGATCGATGCCGCCAAGGCCGACCGCCCCACGGCAGCGGAGTTCTCCCGCCGGTTATCTGTCGCTGGCGTAGGGGTGCGGGCAAATATCGCCAGCACCGGCAGGTTGAACGGATTTTCCTTCGAATTGGATGGCATCAAATTCAAGGCAAGCCAACTCGGGGATAAATACAAGTGGAGCCTACTTCAAAAGGAGATCAGCTATGACCAAACGAGAGACCGTGCAGGGCTTGAGGGACGACAGTCTGCTCGACGATCTGGAAAACC
>DASUJA010000178.1:0-8427 GCA_036279515.1 Rhodocyclaceae bacterium
ATCCCCTGGACCTGCAATTGGCAGGTTGGATACTTCAGAACAGGAAACAAGCATGACCAGACCCTTCAGCATCGGCCAGGGCTTCGACGTTCACGCGCTGGTGGAAGGCCGCCCCTGCATCATGGGCGGCGTGACCATTCCCTTTGCCAAGGGCCTGCTGGGCCATTCCGACGCGGACGTGCTGCTTCACGCGATTACCGACGCCATCCTCGGCGCGGCGGGGTTGGGTGACATCGGCCGCCATTTCCCGGACACCGATCCCCAGTGGAAGGGCGCCGATAGCCGCGCTCTGCTGCGGGGCGCCATGGACAAGGTGCGGGCTGCGGGCTGGCGGGTGGGCAACGTGGATTGCACCATCATCTGCCAGGCGCCGAAGATCCTTCCCCATGCGCCGGCTATGCAGGCCAATATCGCTGCCGATCTGGGCATCGAACTGGCGCAGGTGAACATCAAGGGCAAGACCACGGAGCAGCTGGGCTTCACCGGGCGCGGCGAAGGCATCGCCGCTCAGGCTGTGGCGATGCTGTTTGCGGAAACGTAGCTGCCACTGTTTTGATAATGGCTATCCATCATGATCGTCATCCCCGCCCTTCGGCAAGCTCAGGACAGGCCGAGCTTCGCCCGAGCGGGGATCCATGGTGGACAGCAAAGGCTGGATCCCCGCCTTCGCGGGGATGACTAAATTTCGTGCGCAAAGCGATGCCACTGATTAGCAAGCCCCCTATCAGTAAGCGCCTCTTCTTCGCCCTGTGGCCCGACGCCGGGGCCGCTCGGCAATTGCACGAAATCGGCCGCGAGTTGCAGGCGATCTGCGGCGGCAGGCTGATGTCCCGAGAGACGCTGCACGTGACGCTGGCCTTCCTTGGACAGGTGCCGGTGGAACGCATCCCCGAATTGGAAGCGATTGCCGAAGCGGTGAGGGCGGAGGTCTTCGATCTGCATCTGGATCGCCTCGGCTACTGGTCCCACAACCACATCCTCTGGGCCGGTTGTATGGCGCCGTCCGCTGCGCTTGTCGCATTGGAGGAGGGCTTGCAGATGCGCTTGCGCGAGGCGGGCTTTGCCCTGGAGGACCGGCCCTTTGCTCTCCATATGACCTTGTTGCGCAAGGCCCAGTGCGAATCTCCGGTGCCGCTGGCGCGAGTCATTTCCTGGCGGGCCGATGAAATGCTGCTGGTCGAGTCTGTGCCGGGTGGCGCGACGCGTTACGTTCCTATCTCCCGCTGGAATCTGCGCCTGTCGTAAATATCTCGCGAAGCCGCGTCAGCTCTGCCTTTTCGGGCAGCGCAAAGGCAGATGACACCTATAATGCCGGCTTCCTCCCTGGAGATGCCATGCGCCTGCCCAGCTTTCATCGTCCCCTTTCGGAACGCCTCGCCCGGCTCAAGCAGTTGCCCCTGTTCGCCACCCTGAACACGCGGGAGCTGCGCATCGTGGAGGGCCTGCTGCATCAGCGGGAATACCTGGCCGGGGAGGTGATCTTCGACGAGGGCGAGGACGGGCAGGCCATCTATTTCATCTTCGAGGGCCGGGTGCTGATCTGCCGCCAAGGGCAGCCGGTTGACGGCTTCATCGTCGAACTCGGGGAAGGCACGTTGCTGGGCGAGCAGGCCTTGCTGGATCACGTGCCTCGGGCCGCTCAGGCGCGGGCGGCAACAGCTTGCAAGATGGGCGTGTTGTTCCGCGCCGAGTTTGAAAACCTGCTGAAAACCGATGCGCGCATCGCCTCCAAGGTATCCCTGCAGCTGGCCCGCTACTTGAGTCGGCGACTGCGGGAGTCGGTGATGAGAACCGACGAGGTGCACCTGTGAGCGCGAATACGCCGGTGGTCCAGGATCAAATCGGCCCACTTGTTTGGGGCGGCATCATCGCCAGCACCTGTCTGCTCCTGGCGATGCTGCAAAAGGCGCTGTTCCTGGTGGTGCCCTTTTTGCTGGCGCTGGTCCTCTATTACGTGTTGTTCCCGCCCATGCAGTGGCTCATGTTCCGGGGCCTCAAGCGCAACTGGGCGGCAAGCGTCGTCATGGCCTTGTTTCTGGTGGTGGCCGGCGTTTATCTGAGCTTCTTCCTGCCCTGGCTCGCCGATCACTTGGTGGACTGGCAGGTCTCCCTGGCTCGCTACGTGGATGGCGGCATGGGGTTGCTGAAGCGCACCCTGCGCGGCATTGAGCGATCTTCTTCCATGCTGGCCCATGCCCACGTGTCGGAAGAAGTGCAAAAGCGACTGTCCGTGGCCACGGCCAATGTGGGGCCCTATCTGGAGCCGGCGGTGGTCGGTGTGGCCACCTGGGCGCCCAGCTTGTTGCTGGCGCCTTTCGTCTCTTACTTTTTTCTGCGGGATGGCGGCCTGTTCAAGCGCATGCTGGGGCGGGCGGTGCCCAATGCGTTTTTTGAAAAGACCTTGTATCTGCTGCACGAGGTGGACCAGACGGCCCGCGCTTATTTCCACGGTCTGCTGGGCCTGACGGTGCTGGATACCCTGACGCTTGCGGCGGGCCTATGGTGGATCGGCCTGCCGGCTCCCCTGGTGCTGGGCTTGGTTTGCGCGGTGCTGGCTTGGCTGCCCTTTGTCGGCTCGGTGCTGGGCGGCCTGTTGGTGGTGCTGGTGGCGGGCACCGATTTTCCTCAGGAACCCGCCATGGCCTATTGGTCCGTGGCGCTGTTCCTTTGCGTGCGCTTTCTGGACGACTTTCTCTACATGCCGCTGACCATCGGACGCAAGCTGCACATGCATCCCTTGCTGTCGGTGATGATGATCTTCATCGGCGGCGCCGTCGCCGGCGTGCCCGGTTTGATGCTCGTGCTGCCTTTGCTCGGTGTGGTGATGGTGGTGGGGCGGACCCTGGGCAAGATCCTCACCGATCCTCGACTCATCGCCCGCTATCGCCACGGTCGGCGATTGCAGGCGGAGCAGGCTAGCGCGGACTTGCGCTAGGCCTTGGCTTTCTGCGCGGGGGCGTCGATTTTGTACTCGGTCTGGTTGATCCAGGCGGCCAGGGCTGAATCCATGGTGGCCGCGTGATCGTCGAACCAGGGCACCAACTCCTTCACCAGTTGCCGGCCCATGGTCATGTTGCCCTTGGCCACTTGCTCGCGGACGAACTGGGCGATCTTGAGGATTTCGGCATGCATGCCGCCGTGGCATTCCACGGGAGGGAAGCCCGAGCCGCGCATCCAGCGGTCTTCCTGGTCGAAGTGCGCCTGGGTGTGTTCGATGAACTCGTCCAGACCGGCAAGGAACTCGTCGTCGGCGGCAGCGTCAAGCTTGTTGAGCCAGTCGATGAATTCTCGATGGGTGTCGTCCATGGGGGCGAGTCCCAGTTCGTAAGCAGGTTTCCAGGGCGCGAGCGTCATGATGGGTTGGGGGCGTTAGCGATGGGGCGGAATTGTATCGGCGCGGACTTACGTCGCCTTGATTCGGGTCATTTTTATGTTGGTCGATAGCCACTGCCATTTGGACGCGGCGGAGTTCGACGAGGATCGTGACGCGGTCCTGGAACGGGCGCGGGCTGTTGGCGTGGGAGCCATGGTGGTGCCTGCGGTGGAGCGGGCCAACTTCGGCGCCGTGGCTTTCTTGTGCCGCGAAAACCCGGACTGCTTCCCGGCCTTCGGCATTCATCCCATGTACGTGGATCGTGCGCGGGACGAGGATCTGGGCGCTCTGCGTCGTTGCCTTGCCAACGAGCCGGCCGTTGCCGTTGGGGAGATTGGGCTGGATTACTTCGTGACGCCTCGGGACGAGGCGCAGCAACTGAAGTTCTTTTCCGAACAGCTACGCATCGCCAGGGATTTCGGTCTGCCGGTGATTCTTCACGTGCGGCGGGCGGTGGATCACGTGCTACGGGAATTGCGCCGTTTTCGCCCGCGAGGCGGAATCGCCCACGCGTTTAATGGAAGTCGCCAGCAAGCTGACGAATTCATCAAATTGGGGTTTGCCTTGGGTTTTGGCGGTGCCATGACGTATCCCCGCGCTCATCGAATTCGGGATATGGCGGCCAGTCTGCCGTTGGATTGCCTAGTGCTGGAAACCGATGCACCGGATATTGCGCCGGAGTGGAAAGCGAAACAGCGGAATGAACCCGCTGAGTTGAATCGAATTGCCGCCGTTTTGGCAGACTTGAGAAACTGTCCGGTGGCAGATGTTATTTCCGCCACCGGAAGTACGGTGCTTCGCGTATTGGCGCCAATGCAGAAGCGCTGAATCAGATCGCCAGGTCGTCCAGGGATTTACCGCTGGCGACCCATTCGGCGACCCACAGGGGCTTACGGCCACGGCCGGTCCAGGTGACGTCGGCTTGGCTCGGGTGACGGTATTTAGCCTGCACCTTTTTAACTGCCTTGGCAGCACCGGCTTTTTTACCTACGCCCTTATTGCCCAGCAATTCATCCAGGGAAAAACCATGGGAAGAGGCGAGGGCGGCCATTTGATCCAGAACCTTTTGTTTGTCTTCCGCTTGCCGTTTGGCGATCTCGGCGGGAATTGCGGCCTGAAGTTCTTTCAGTTGTGCGATGGAAAGATTGGAAATGTCCATTCGGGCTGGCTCCGTTATTAGGTTTTGAATAGGTGAGATTGAATTGCGAAACGCGATAGTACCTTATCTATTATTTTAGTAATAGGTGTTTGGGATTAATGGATTTTCATTTCAATTGGCGGTGCCATTAATTGACGTCGATAGTGCTCAAATGCGTAAGCCGATAAGAGTAGGCGGTAAGTGTCGGAGGACGGAGTGGCGCCGCTATAATCGCGCGCTCGTCCTTTCCGAATGGTTTTCCCCATGTGCGGTATCGTCGCAGCAGTTGCCCAAGGCAATATTGTTCAAACTTTGATTGAAGGGCTGCGCAAGCTCGAGTATCGCGGCTACGACTCGGCGGGTATTGCGGTGCTGAAGCCCGAAATGACCCGGCTGCGTAGCGTGGGACGGGTGGCCGAACTGGCTACCCAGGCAGAAGGGCTCTCCGCTTCCATCGGTATCGCCCATACCCGTTGGGCGACCCACGGCGTTCCCTGCGAACGTAACGCCCACCCGCACGTGTCGGGTGGCGGTCTGGCCGTGGTTCATAACGGCATCATCGAAAACTTCCAGGAACTGAAGCAGATGCTGCTTGGCGAGGGCTATCGTTTCGAGTCCGATACGGACACCGAAGCGGTCGCTCACCTGGTCGCCCACATCCTCAAGTCCGAGCCCGATCTGTTTGCCGCCGTGCGCCGTGCCACTCAGCAACTGGTGGGCGCCTACGCCATCGCGGTGGCGAAGGAAGGTGAGGAGCGCGTGATCGTGGCGCGTCATGGTGCGCCGCTTTTGCTGGGCATTGGCAGCGACGGCAACTACGCCGCCTCCGACGCCTCCGCTTTGCTCCAGGTGACTCGCTCCATGGTCTATCTGGAAGACGGCGACATCGCGGAATTGAAGCGCGGCAGCTACGCCATCGTCCGTGGCGACGGCAGCGCCGTGTCCCGCCCCGTGGTGGAAAGCCAGTTGTCCGCCGATGCGGTGGAGTTGGGCCAATTCCGCCACTACATGCAGAAGGAAATCTTCGAGCAGCCCCAGGCCCTAGCCAATACGCTGGAAATGATCGGCGGCGCGCAGAGCTTGTCTCCCAACGTGTTCGGCGTCGAGGCGCCCGAGCTATTCGGCCGCGCCAAGTCCGTGCTGATCCTGGCTTGCGGCACCAGCTATCACGCCGGTTTGGTAGCGCGCTACTGGATCGAGCAAGTGGCAAAGCTGCCTTGCACCGTGGAGATCGCCAGCGAATACCGCTATCGCGAATCCGTGCCCATGCCCGACACGCTGGTCGTGGCAATCTCCCAGTCTGGCGAAACGGCGGACACCCTCGCTGCGGTCAAGCACGCGAAGAGCCTTGGCATGGCGGCCACGCTGGCGATCTGCAACGTGCCTGAGTCCGCACTGATTCGTGAGTCCGCGCTCAAGTTCCTGACCCGCGCCGGTCCTGAAATCGGCGTTGCCTCCACCAAGGCGTTTACCACCCAGCTGGCTGCCCTGGCATTGCTGGCTTTGGCTCTTGCTAAGGCACAGGGACGACTGAGCGGTGAAGACGAAATCAAGCATCTCACGGCTCTGCGTCACCTGCCCGTGGCCGTGCAAAAGGTGATGGCACTGGAGCCGGAGATTCGTACCTGGGCCGAGCATTTCGCCAACAAGCATCACGCCCTGTTCCTCGGCCGCGGCTACCACTATCCCATCGCCCTGGAAGGTGCGCTCAAGCTCAAGGAGATCTCCTACATCCACGCCGAAGCCTATCCGGCAGGCGAGTTGAAGCATGGTCCGTTGGCGCTGGTGGACAAGAACATGCCCGTCATCGCCGTGGCGCCCAACGATGCCTTGCTGGAGAAGGTGAAGTCCAACCTGCAAGAAGTGCGCGCCCGCGGCGGCGAGCTTTACGTGTTCGCTGACCAAGACTCTGCAGTGGATGCTTCCGAAGGCGTGCACGTCCTGCGTCTGCCAGAGCATTACGGTCTGCTCTCTCCGGTGCTGCACGTGGTACCTCTGCAACTGCTCGCGTATCACGCTGCGCTGGTGAAGGGCACGGATGTCGACAAGCCGCGCAACTTGGCCAAGAGCGTGACGGTTGAGTAAGAAGTTTTTTTGGAAAAAAGCTGCAAAAAGTATTGATGAAATTTCTCATCTCTGTATAATGCGCAGCTCTTTCAGCGCCCGTAGCTCATCTGGATAGAGTACTTGGCTACGAACCAAGGGGTAGGGAGTTCGAATCTCTCCGGGCGCACCAAACAAAGAACACAAAAGCCACCGCAAGGTGGCTTTTGTGTTTTCTGCCGCCTGTATTTTGTGTGTGGATCGAGTGGGCCGTACCTCGGGCGAAAAAAAGGCCCCGCGAAATCGCGAGGCCTTGGTGTTGCAAGCAAGGCAGGTGAGTCGCGGATGCGGCTCGCCTGCGAAGCTTTAAGGCTTCATCTTGCCGGTTTCAATGTAGCGGCTGTGCCAGCTCAGGGCCTCTTGCAGCATGTGCGGCGTTTGCTTGCCGAAGGAGCGGGCCACCGATTGCTTGAAGTAGTCGGCCAGCATGGGCTGGAAGTCCGGGTGTGCGCAGTTCTCGATGATCACCTTGGCGCGTTGCTTGGGTGACAGACCGCGCAGGTCGGCAAGGCCTTGCTCGGTGACGAGGATCTGTACGTCGTGCTCGGTGTGATCCACGTGGGACACCATGGGCACGATGCTGGAGATGGCACCGTTCTTGGCGCGCGAAGGCGTCATGAAGAAGGACAGGTAGGCGTTACGGGCAAAGTCGCCGGAGCCGCCGATGCCGTTCATGATCTGCGAACCCATGATGTGGGTCGAATTCACGTTGCCGTAAATGTCGCCTTCGATCATGCCGTTCATGGCGATCACGCCCAGGCGGCGAATGACTTCCGGATGGTTGCTGATCTCCTGCGGACGCAGAATGATCTTGTCGCGGTAGCGGCCGAGATCGGTGTTCATGGCGTGCAGGGCGTCCGGGCTCAGGGAGAACGCGGTAGCGGATGCACAGGTCATCTTGCCGGACTTGATCATCTCCAGCATGCCGTCCTGGATCACCTCGGTGTAGGCGGTGAGGTTCTCGAAGGGGCCCTCGTTGAGGCCGGCCATCACGGCATTGGCGATGTTGCCCACGCCAGACTGCAAGGGCAGCAGATTGCGCGGCAGGCGGCCCATCTTCACTTCGTGTTCCAGGAACTCCAGGATGTGACCGGCGATGCGCTTGGAATCGTGATCAGGCTCGGAGAATGCAGAGTTGCGGTCGCTGGCGTTGGTTTCCACCACAGCGATCACCTTGTTGGGATCGACGCGCAGATAGGGTTCGCCGATGCGGTCGCTGGCTGAAACGATGGGGATGGGCTTACGGTTGGGTGGCAGTTGGGTGCCGTAGTAGATGTCGTGCATGCCTTCCAGCAGCGGGTTCTGCCACTGGTTGACCTCAAGAATCACCTTGTCCGCTTGATCCAACCAAGTCTTGTTATTGCCGATGGATGACGCGGGGATCAGGCGGCCATCCTCAGTGATGCCGGTGACTTCCACCACGGCTACGTCCAGCTTGCCTAGGAAGCCGAACCAGACGAACTGCGCCACGTGAGAGAGATGGATGTCGATGTATTCCATCTCGCCGGCGTTGATGCGCTTGCGACAGGTAGGGTCGGACTGGTAGGGCAGACGCATTTCGATGCCGTCCACCATGGCGAGGGCGCCGTCCAGTTCGGGGGCGGTGGAGGCGCCGGTCCAGACACCGATGCGGAACTTCTTGCCATGGAGATTGGCATCCATGATGCGCTTGGCCAGCGCGGCGGGAACCTGCTTGGGGTAGCCGGCGCCGGTGAAGCCGCTCATGCCGACATTGACGCCGAAGGGAATCAGAGCAGCAGCCTCTTCGGCCGACATGATCTTGCCGCGAAGGGCGGGATTGAGAACGCGTGAA
>DASUJA010000179.1:0-5588 GCA_036279515.1 Rhodocyclaceae bacterium
TGAATCTCTCGCCGGAAAAGCTGGCCGAGGTGCGCGACGAAGTGGCCGACACCTTCATCTATCTGGTGGAACTTGCTGACGTGCTCGGCATCGACATGATTGCTGCCGCACGGGACAAGATGAAGAAGAACGCCATCAAATATCCACCGCCAAAATCGGTTTGAGATAATGCCCGCCCCTCCCGCCCTCCCCTCGCGGGGAGGTGACTGATTAGCTTGCTTCGCTCGATGTCGTTCAACGACTTCGATAACCACTTTTACGCTAACGATAAAAACACCATGAGCTTCTTCAAACGCCACGTCTTCATCTGCCTCAACGAACGCGCCGGAGGCGAAATCGCCTGCGCCAACGGCGGCACCGCCAAAGCCATGTTCGATTACGCCAAGGCCAAAACCAAGGGCATGGACTACCGGGAAATCCGCATCAACAAGGCCGGCTGCCTGGGCCGCTGCATGGAGGGTCCGGTGATGGTCGTGTACCCCGAAGCCGTCTGGTACACCTTCGTGGATGAAGAAGACATCGACGAAATCTTCGACCGCCATCTGTTGAAGGGCGAAGTCGTGGATCGCCTCAAGCTTGTCGATCCTCCTGCCAATTCCTGATCGAGATTCACCATGCACGAACGCGTCCTCCTCGACGGCCCCACCGGCAAGATCGAAGTTTTTGTGGAACCCAAGGACGATGCCAAAGGCATTGCCCTGATTTCCCATCCCCATCCCCTGTTCGGCGGCACTGCCGACAACAAGGTCATCACCACCCTGGCCCGCACCTTCCGCGACCTGGGTTACGTGACCCTGCGTCCCAGCTTCCGCGGCGTGGGTGCGTCGGAAGGCGAGCACGATCACGGCGGACAGGAAACCGACGACCAGTACGCGGTGCTGGCCTGGGCGCGGCAACGCTTCGGCATGGATTTGCCCGTGTATCTGGCCGGCTTTTCCTTTGGCGCCTATGTGACCACGCGGCTGGCCAAGCAGCTCCAGGACGAAGGCACGCCCGCACGCCGCCTGGTGCTGGTAGGCACCGCCGCCGGCTACGTGGAAGGTGCTCGCACCTACACCACCGAGGCCGTCGCTGCGGACACCATCGTCATCCACGGCTCCAAGGACGAAACGGTGAAGCTGGACAACGTGCTGGCCTGGGCCGAGCCGCTGGATCTGCCGATTACCGTGGTGCCGGGTGCAGATCACTTCTTCCATCGCCGCTTGCACATCATTCGCCAGATCATCAATCAGTCCTGGAAGGACTGATTGATGATCGCCAGGTCTACAAGCCCTCACCCCCATCCCCGCTCACCAAGGGAGCGGGGCTACTGATTTGTGCTTCCCGTTGGGAAGCAGGAGCGCATCCTTGATACCGCTTGAAGTCCGCGACCTGCACAAGCGCTACGGCGACCGCGAAGTAGTCGCCGGCATTTCCTTCGCCCTGCAAGCGGGCGAGTGCTACGGCCTGCTCGGCCCCAACGGCGCTGGCAAAACCACGACCCTCCGTTGCTGCCTGGGCCTCACCCAGCCCGACGCCGGCGAGATTCGGCTGATCGGCGAGCCGGTGCCCGCCCGCGCCCGCGAGGCGCGCATGAAGGTGGGCGTGGTGCCCCAGTTCGACAACCTGGACCCGGATTTCAACTGTGCCGAAAACCTGCTGGTCTATGGCCGCTACTTCGGCCTGGATGACGCCTATGTAGAGGCGCGCATTCCCGAGCTGCTGGATTTCGCTGGCCTTGCCGGCAAGGAGGCCGCGCCCCTGCGCAGCCTTTCCGGCGGCATGAAGCGGCGCCTGACCCTGGCCCGTGCCCTAGTGAACGCCCCGGACCTGCTGATCCTCGACGAACCCACCACCGGCCTCGATCCGCAGGCGCGGCACCTGATCTGGGAACGCCTGAAGCGTCTGCTCACCGCCGGCAAGACCATCCTCCTCACCACTCACTTCATGGACGAAGCCGAGCGCCTGTGCGACCGACTCGCCATCGTGGACGACGGCAAGATCATCACCGAAGGCAGCCCTCGCCAATTGATCGCCGACGAAATCGAAACCTCGGTGGTGGAAGTGTTCGGCGACGGCGCGGCGCTATGGGCCGAATCGGAAGCTCGCCAGTTCTCGCACCGGGTAGAGGTCAGCGGCGAAACCGCCTTCTGCTATCTGGACGACGCGACACCGCTCCTGGCCCGCCTCAACCAACGCCCGGAACTGCGCACCCTGCACCGCCCCGCCAATCTGGAAGACGTGTTCCTCAAACTCACCGGACGGGAGCTGCGCGACTGATGGCCTTCAATTTCATCTCCCATCCCTCCCTCCGCTGGACCGCCGTCTGGCGGCGCAACTTTCTGGTCTGGCGCAAGATGGCTTTGCCGTCGGTGCTGGGCAATCTGGCCGATCCGATGATCTATCTGTTCGGCCTCGGTTACGGCCTTGGTAGCCTGCTGCCGCAAGTGGGCGGCGTGTCCTACGTAGCCTTCCTGGCGGCGGGTACGGTCTGCGCCAGCACCATGAATGCGGCCTCCTTCGAGGCGCTTTACTCGGCCTTCTCGCGCATGCACGTGCAGAAGACCTGGGACGCGATCCTCAACGCGCCAGTGGCCCTGGAAGACGTGGTGGCGGGCGAATGGATTTGGGCGGCGAGCAAAGCCACCCTATCGGGCGCGGCCATTCTGCTGGTGATCGTGGCTCTCGGTTTTGCACATCCGGTAGCCGCCTTGTGGGTGCTGCCGCTGATCTTCCTCATCGGCCTCTGCTTCTCGGCCATGGGGCTGATCGTGACGGCGGTGGCGCCGTCTTACGACTTCTTCATGTACTACTTCACCCTGCTGATCACGCCCATGTCGCTGCTGTCCGGCGTGTTCTTCCCCACCACGCAACTGCCGGCCGCGTTCCAGATGCTGGCCCAGGCGCTGCCGCTGACGCACGCGGTGGCGCTGGTACGGCCGCTGTTGTTGGGCGGAACGCCCACGGCGCCGCTGCTGCATGTCGGCGTACTGGCGGTAATTGCGGTGGTGGCTTTCGCTATCGCCCTGCCGCTGGCGCGGCGGCGTTTGCTGACTTGATGAAATCAGCGGGACGACAGTTCCCGCTCCAGCCGCAAGACCGGCGCTACGCCTGACTCCCAATCGTCTGAAAGGGCGGACTGCGTCTGGGTTTCAGAGCGGGGCAATTCAAAGTAGGCGACGGCTGCGCCCAGCACGGCGCCGATCAGCAGCGTGACAAGACCGAGCTTCGCGGGCGACATTAACCTTAACGCCAACCATCGCACTTGCCAGCGCAGGCTGCGGTCACTGGCGGCGGCAACCTTCAGCTCGGCCAAATTCTTCCGCTGCTCGGCCCGTTGTTGCGACAGCACTTCCAAGGCGGCCAGCCTTTCCCGCGCGGCGGCTTCGCTGGCTTCCAGCGCAACGCGCTTGGCCTCGGTGGCTGCGGCGGCATCCCGTTCCAGGTCGGTCTTGCGCCGGGCTTCCTTGGCGGCATCCAGGTCCGTGGCGCGACGTTCGATGGCGGCCAGCTCCGCCTTTTGCTCCGCATCCCGCAGTTGCTCGGTCTGCTTCGCCAACATCTGATCGGTCTGGATACGGATGCGCGCCAGGGCGGTGGCCTCGGCTTCTTGCAGTTCGAGCGCCTTCAGTTTTTCCAGCGTCCGCTTGCCCTGATCCAGCCGAACCCGGGCCTCCGCTTCGACGGCGGCACGTTGTTCGGCGGGGGTAGGCGGTTGTTGGCTCAAGGGACGGCTCCAGGAATATGAGGCTGGAGCCTATCTGACGAACCCGCAATCGAAAACCGAAAAAAGCTAGGCGAATCCCTACTGCCATGAATCAAGCACCATCGATCATGTCCCGATTGGCCCCGCCCGGCGGGACCATGGGGAACACCTGCCGTTCCACGTCGATGCTGGCGTGGATCAGCATCGGCCCCGGTTGGGCCAGAGATTGGCGCAGGATGCGGCGCGGGTCGATGGCGTGGTCCAGATCCACCGCGCCGACGCCGCAGGCCTGGGCCAGGGCGTAGAAGTCGGGGCCGTGGCGATAGCGGCTGGCGTAGATGCGCTTGCCGTAGAACAGGCTCTGCTGCTGATGCACGAGGCCAAGAGAGGCGTTGTTCATGAGCACGATCTTGAGATTCACGCCTTCCTCGGCGGCGGTGACCAGCTCCTGCACGTTCATGAGCAAACTGCCGTCGCCGCTGAAGCAGACCACGGTGCGCTCGGGGCGGGCGATGGCGGCACCAAGGGCAGCGGGCACGCCGAAGCCCATGGTGCCCAGGCCGCCGGAGGTGAGCCATTGGCGCGGACGGCGCAGGGGATAGGCCTGGGCGGCCCACATCTGATGCTGGCCCACGTCGGTAGCGACGATGGCGCCTTCCGGGTCGATTTCCTCCAGGCATTCGGCCACGGCGTGAATCAGGCCGTAGTGGCTACAGGGATCGTGCAGGTCGTCCAGGCGCAGGGGATGGTTGCGGCGTAGTTCGGCCACCCGCTCCAGCCAGGCTTCATTGCGTCGAGCTTTCACGCGAGGCAGCAGGGCTTCCAAGGCCAAGCGGGCGTCGGCGGTGATGGCCACGTCGGGACGGCGCAGCTTGCCTAGTTCGCGGGCATCGATGTCGATGTGGATCACCTTCGCCTTGGGGCAGAACTCGGCCAGTTTGCCCGTGGCCCGGTCGTCGAAGCGGGCGCCCACGGCGATCAGCAGATCGCATTCTTCCAGGGCCAGATTGGTGTAGCGGGCCGCGTGCATGCCCAACATGCCAAGCGCCAGCGGATGATCAGCGGGCATGGCGCCCAGGGCCATGAGGGTGCTCACGGTGGGCATGGCGGCCTTTTCCGCCAGGGCCACTGCAGCCTCCGCCGCGCCGGAATGAATCACCCCGCCGCCCAAGTAGAGGATGGGCCGCCGAGCTTGCTCGATCAGGGCCACCGCCTGTTCCAACAGAACCACATAGGGGTGATGAAGGGGATCGGCCTTGCCCGGCGCGGGCCAGCGGTCCACCACCACCGGCTCCATCTGCACGTCTTTGGGCACGTCGATCAGCACCGGCCCCGGTCGTCCCGAGAGGGCGATGCGGAAGGCACGGGGAACCGCCTCCAGCAAATCGGCGGCATGGCTGACGAACAGCACCTCCTTGCAGATGGGCGCGGCCACGGCGCAGATGTCCATTTCCTGGAAGGCGTCGGTGCCGATCATGGCCTTGGGCACTTGGCCGGTAATGGCGACGATGGGAATGGAGTCGAGCATGGCGTCGGCCAAGGCCGTGACCAGGTTGCTGGCGCCAGGGCCTGAGGAGGCGAGGCAAACGGCGGGTTTCCCCGTGGCCCGCGCCGCGCCCTGGGCGATGAAGCCGGCGCCCTGCTCGTGCCGCGCCAACACGTGACGAAGGGCGGGGAAACCAGCCAGGGCGTCATAGACCGGGAGGATGGCGCCACCGGGAATGCCCGCGACAAAGTCCACGCCCTGGCGCGCGATCAGGCGAACGATCAGCTCGGCGCCGGTATAGCTGCGAGTGGTGCGGTAGGCGTCCTCCGCGCACTCGTTGGCGTTAGCGGGTGCGTCAAGCGGCGGTGGGGCGAACTTGGAGGCATTCTCTGGGGCATTCATGGTCAGGCTCCTTTA
>DASUJA010000180.1:0-18698 GCA_036279515.1 Rhodocyclaceae bacterium
ACCTTCCGTCGCCCAAGACATCGCCAAGGCGCTGGGGGGCTTTACCCGCACGAGCGACTACTTTGAAAGCGACGACTACGTCCTTTCCTCCGCCGTCGGCCACCTGCTGGAACTCGCCGTCCCCGAGGAATACGACGTCAAGCGCGGCAAATGGAGCTTTACCCATTTGCCCATGATTCCACCCCATTTCACCGTCAATCCCATCGAGAAGACGGCAGATCGGCTCCGGTTGCTGACGAAGCTGATCAAGCGCAAGGACGTGACCGGCCTCATCAACGCCTGTGACGCGGGACGGGAAGGCGAGCTGATTTTCCGTTACGTGGCCCAGCATGCCCTGGGTGAGAAGAACAACAAGCCCATCCGTCGTCTCTGGCTCCAGTCCATGACGGCAGGCGCCATCCGCGAAGGCTTTGCCCATCTGCGTTCCGACGAAGAGATGCAGCCCCTGGCCGATGCCGCCCGCTGCCGCTCCGAAGCCGACTGGCTGATCGGCATCAACGGCACCCGCGCCATGACGGCCTTCAACTCGGCCGAAGGCGGCTTCTACAAGACGCCCGTGGGCCGGGTGCAAACCCCGACTCTGGCCATCCTGGTTGAGCGCGAGAACCGCATCAAAAGCTTCGTTTCCCGTGACTACTGGGAAGTTGAAGGGGAATTCCAAGCAGTTGCCGGCACTTATCGCGGCCGCTGGTTCGACGAAGGCTTCAGGAAAGCTGATGACGAGCACGCCAAGGCCGAGCGCCTGTGGGAAAAGGACAAGGCCGAGGCTATCCGCAAAAAGTGCCTAGGCAAGCACGGCGAAGTCACCGAAGAGAGCAAGCCCAAGACCGAAGCCTGCCCCATGCTTTACGACCTGACCTCCCTGCAACGGGAGGCCAATGGCCGCTTCGGCTTCTCCGCCAAGAACACCCTGGGTCTGGCCCAGGCCCTGTACGAAAAGCACAAGGTCCTGACCTATCCTCGTACCGACAGCCGCCACCTGCCCGAGGACTACATCCCCACAGTCAAGGAAACCCTCGGCAACCTGGCTGAAACCGCCTACGCCGGCTTCGCCAACGAAGTCCTGAAGAGCGGCTGGGTTCATCCCAACAAGCGCATCTTCAACAATGCCAAGATCTCGGACCACTTCGCCATCATCCCCACCGGCGTGGTGCCCAAGAACTTGTCCGAACCGGAACAGAAGCTCTACGACCTGGTGATGAAGCGCTTCCTGGCAATCTTCTATCCCAGCGCCGAATACAACATCACCACCCGCATCACCCGCGTCGAGGGCGAAGCCTTCAAGACCGAAGGCAAGGTGCTGGTCAACGCGGGCTGGCTGGCCGTCTACGGCCGCGAAGCCCAGGGTGACGAAGAAACCCCGAGCCTGGTTCCCCTGGAACCCAAGGAGCGAGTCTGGGCCAACGACGTGGAAGTCAAAGGCAAGGCCACCCAGCCGCCTCCGCGCTTCACGGAAGCCACGCTGCTCTCCGCCATGGAAGGCGCCGGCAAGCTGGTGGAAGACGAAGAGTTACGCGAAGCCATGTCCGAGCGAGGCCTGGGCACGCCTGCCACCCGTGCCGCCACCATCGAAGGTTTGCTGGCTGAGGAATACCTCCACCGCAATGGCCGCGAACTGCAGCCGACGCCCAAGGCTTTCTCCCTCATCTTCGCCCTGGAAAAACTGGGCGTGGACGAAATCCGCTCGCCCGAACTGACCGGCGAATGGGAATACAAGCTCAAGCAGATGGAACTGGGCAAGCTAGGCCGCGACGAGTTCATGAACCACATCTCCGGCAGAACCCGCGAGATGGTGGAACGGATCAAAACCGGCGAACTGCCCGACGAAGCCTTCGGCACCCTCAAGACCCCCTGCCCCCGCTGCGGCGGCCAGATCAAGGAGGGTTACAAGAAGTTCGAGTGTCAGGGTTGCGACTACAAACTGTGGAAAGTTGTGGCGAGCCGTCAGTGGGCGCCGGAAGAAATGGACGAGTTGCTGTCCAAGGGCGTGATCGGCCCGGTGCAAGGCTTCCGCAGCAAGATGGGCCGCGCCTTCGCCGCCATGGTCAAACTCAACGACGACAAGATGCCCGAGTTCGACTTTGGCAACAACGACGACGCCAACGCCGAAGCCGTGGATTTCTCCGGCCAGGAATCCCTGGGCAAGTGCCCCAAGTGCGGCGCCCCGGTGTTCGAGCACGGCATGAGCTACGTCTGCGAAAAATCCGTCGGCCCGGCCAAGACCTGCGATTTCCGCTCCGGCAAGATCATCCTGCAACAGGAGATCGGTCGCGGCGAAATGGAAAAGCTACTAAACGAAGGCCGCACCAGCCTATTGAAGAGCTTCGTTTCTTCCCGCACCAAGCGCAAGTTCTCCGCCTTCCTGGTGCAAGACGCCAAGGGCAAGGTGAGCTTCGAGTTCGAGCCTCGCGCACCCAAGGTCGCCAAGGGCAAAGCCGCTAAGGCCGAGGCGCCCGCCGAAGCTGAGGGCGAGGCTGAAGCACCCGTTGCCGAACAGAAAAAGCCAGCCGCCAAAGCCACTGCTAAGGCCCCAGCCAAGGCACCGGCGAAGAAGCGCGCTGCCAGCAGCAAATAATCCGTCGCAAACGTTCCAACAAGAAGGGAAGCCCGCGGGCTTCCCTTCTTGTTGTTAGCGTCAGTGCAATTTAGCCGCGACGCTGACCGATGACGTATCGATCAACTGACGAACGTGATGCCTAATGGCATCACGAAAGAAGTCGCCCGCTGGCTTGAGCTAATCGCCGCTGCACTTGATGCAGACTTCTTCGCCCATCCCTATGCCTCCAGGGAACGCGGTACCAACGAGAATATGAACGGCCTTATCCGCCAGTTCCTCACGCAGAAGATGCGCTTCGCCCCCATCAACAGCGATGACATCGGATTTGCTACGCATAGCCATAACCACTGCCCCAGAAAACGTCTCGGCTTCAAGACGCATGGGGGCTTTATGAAGCAGCTGCACCCTGAGGCGGCCACACTCCCGTCATAGCTTTGTTGCACCTCAGACTTGAAACCGCCCCCCGCCATGAAAGCCGATGACCACCGGCTATATAGGACGAACAATGAAAGCCTTTGCAAGCTACAGGGGACGAAACGATGTCATAGTTTGCGCTCAGATGCCATAACAATATCGGCTAATCCCTACGGTCAGTCAGCCACTTCCCTACTCTACCAAGCGTCGTTGCCTATCAACGCTTCCGATTCACCGCTTCCGTTCCCTTAGGAGCCCCCCCCGTGTCGTCCGCCTGCTTCGTTCGCTCGCCCCTGCTCGTATCCATTGTCACCGCCCTGCTGCTGGGCGGTTGCGCCTCCATCCAGCCCGAACCCCTGACCGCACCAGAGATCGCCGCCGCCAGCGCCACAGACCGGCAGCAGGCGCAAAAGGACGTGGAACCCCTGCAAGGTGCCCTGACTTTGGAGGAAGCCATCGCCCGTGCCATCAAGTACAACCTTGACCGCCGCACAAGGCTCATGGAAGAAACCCTGGCCCAAGGACAACTTGAAGTGGGCAAATACGACATGCTGCCCAAGCTCGTCGCCTCCGCCGGCTACCACGAGCGTGACAAAGACTTGATTACCCGAAGCAAGGATTCCGTCACCGGCGCCCCCTCTCTGGCCCATCCCTACATCTCCAGTGATCGCGCTTCCACCACCACCGACCTCTCCATCACCTGGAGCCTGCTCGACTTCGGTCAAAGCTACTACGCCTCCAAACAAAATGCCGACCGCGTCCTCATCGCCACCGAGCATCGACGCAAGGCCATGCACAACCTGATCCAGGACGTGCGCACTGCCTTCTGGCGCACCGCCTCCGCGCAAAAGCTGCGCAACGACGTAAGAGGCGCCATCGCCGCCGCCGAAGACGCCCTCAACGACTCACGCAAGGTCGAAGCAGAGCGTTTGCGCAACCCCCTGGATGCCCTGCGCTACCAGCGCCAAGTGCTGGAGAACCTGCGCCTGCTCGAAGCCATCGAACAAGAGCTCTCCACCGCTCGCATCGAACTCGCCTCCCTCATCAATCTTCCCCTGGCCCAGGACTTCACCGTTGCTGAACCTAGTGAAGCCCTCGGCACCGGCTGGGCGAACGCTCCCGTGGAAATACTGGAAGAACAAGCCATCGCCAACAACGCCGACCTGCGCGAATCCTTCTACAACGCCCGTATCGCCAGCCAGGAAACCCGCCGCGCCCTGCTCAAGATCTTCCCCGGCCTATCCTTCAGCTACGGCGTCAAGAGCAGCGACGACAGCTACCTGATCCACCAAAACTGGAGCGAAGCCGGCGCACAGATTTCCTTCAACCTGCTCGGCATACTCTCCGCCCCGGCCCAGATGCGCCTCGCCGACGCCGGCGTCGCCGTCGCCGATCAGAAACGCATGACCACGCAGATGGCGATCCTCACCCAGGTGCACGTGGCCCGTCTGCAATACCGTAACGCTCTGCGTCAATTTGAACGGGCCGATGCAATCTGGAACGTGGACAACACCATCGCCGAACATATGGCCAACCGTGAGCAAGCCCAAACCCAGACCAAGCTCGACCGGGTAGCCAACCAAACCTCCGCAATCCTGAGCCAACTGCGGCGTTACCAAGCCCTGGCCCAAGTACACGCCGCCGCCGGCAAACTGCAAGCCACCCTCGGCCTCGAACCCAACATCAGCGGCAGCCAGGAACTCTCCCTCTCCCAACTGACCCAAGCCGTTTCCGCAGCCCTCAAGCAAGGCAACGCACCTCAGCAAAGCGAGAATCACCAGGACAAGGAAGCGCCCACTCCCACCTCCGCTACCCCCCCCACCCCTGCTCCCACACCAACCGCAGCGAAAAGTGCCGCCACCCAGAGCGTTCGCCATCTGGTCCGCACTCCAACCACCGGCCTCAAATTAGCCTTGGGTCTGGCACCCACCAACACCGAGTCACTGCTACCGCATAGCGGCCATTGGAATTACCTCGCCATGAGCGAGCAATGATGACCGTGGTTGATCGCCGTCTCGCCTTGGCCGCAGCGCTACTTGCCTGCGCCCAAGGTGCCTGGTCGGCCGACGGGGCCAAATCCGCGCCGCCACAGGCAGCGGCGCCTGTCGCCGCGCCCGCGCCGGCTCACAGCAGCGCCCTCGACAAACGCGAAATCCGCGCCCAGTTGATGCCCCGCCGCTACACCACCCTAGCCGCCGAAATCGGCGTCAAGGTGAGCCGCCTGCCCATCGTCGAAGGCGGTCGCTTCCGCGCTGGCGAAACCCTCATCACCTTCGACTGCACCTTGCAGCAAGCCCAGCTCAACAAAGCCAAGGCCGCCTTGGCCGCCGCCGAAAAGACCTGGAGCGCCAACCGCCGCCTCAACGAACTCAACTCCGTTGGCAAAGTTGAGCTGGACGTTTCCGAAGCCGAAGTCACCAAAGCCAAGGCTGAAGTCTCATCCAATGCGGCAGTCATCTCCAAGTGCGCCGTGGCAGCACCCTTCGCTGGCCGAATCGCAGAGCAGAAAGTGCGCGAACAACAGTACGTACAGCCCGGTCAGGCCCTGCTGGAAATCATCGACGACTCGTCGCTCGAACTCGAATTCATCGTCCCCAGCAAATGGCTGGTCTGGCTCAAGCCCAATCAGGGCTTCCAGGTCGCCATCGACGAGACCGGCAAGACCTACCCGGCCAAGATCCAACGCATCGGCGCCAAGGTTGACCCCGTGAGCCAGTCGGTGAAAATCTCCGCCGTCATCGATGGCAAGTTCAACGAATTGATTGCCGGCATGAGTGGGAAGGTGCTCATGGCGCCGCCGGGCGGGCAGTAGGAAATGAACGCTGTCGGATCGGAAGCCATGGATCGGCTGCGCCTGATTAAGCACATCGGCCGTTAACCGCCCCATGCGCGAAACCAACCTCCAAACCGTCGTCGCCCAAGAGAAGGCCGAAAAGCCCACACTCAACGCCTCGCCCGGACTCGGCGCGCTGGCACAACGGCAAACTGTGGCCGCTCAATTCCGCGACGGCGACTTCGGCTATGTCGATTTCGCCAGCGGCAAGTTCGTCGCCGTCGGCCTGTGCCCCGGCTTTGCGCGCGGGCTGACCATCGAAGCGGTGATGACCGAACTCTACGACGTGGCCTTTTTGCCGGGCGTGAAGCGGCCCTTCACGCCCGGCTTCAGCGAACCGCAACTGCATCGGGCGCTGGTGCATCTGCCCGCGAACGCCGCTTTTCCCTCACGAGGAATACTGCGGCGAGAAGCCCGCTGGGCTAGACAACGCCGAGCAAAAAACCGAGGGGGAATCATGACCCCGCAAGCCCCATCCATTTTGTTGGACAAGTGCCACTTCGCGTGTAGCATGGCATTTCACGAGGCAAATGGAGGTTAAATCATGATTCAGATGAAAATGTCAGAAGGCGGGCGAATTGTCGTTCCCGCCGAGATTCGCAAGACGCTGGGACTCAAAGATGGTGACACCGTCCTATGGGAGCTTGTCGACGGCGAAGCGAGATTGACTACAAGACATGCCCGTCTGGAACGGGCGCGCAAGCTGTTTCAACAGTATTTCCCCAAGCAGCAAGGTCGCTCCGTGGTTGACGAACTGATAGCCGAACGCCGTACCGAAGCGGCCCGAGAGGACGCCTGAAATGTCGGCCTACGTGCTTGATACCTCGGCCCTGCTGGCCTATCTCTACGAAGAGCCAGGCGGCACGCGCGTCGAAGCGCTCCTGACCGGCGAGTCATGTGTCATAGGCGCGGTTAATCTGACTGAATTTGTCTCCAAGTGCGCCGACGCGGGCATGCAGCGGGCGGATATCGAATCCATCGCCCAGAGTTTCAATGCCCAGGTCGTCCCTATGGACGAAAAACTGGCTTATCTGGCGGGGCTGCAGCGGCCAGCCACGCGCCCGCTCGGCCTCTCCCTGGGTGATCGCGCCTGCCTGGCTCTCGCCCAATCGCTTGGCGCCGTCGCGGTGACTGCTGATCGCCCCTGGCTCGACCTCGCCGCCGCGCTTGGCGTCGAGGTCGAATGTATCCGGCCAGACCGTCATTGAGTCCGAGAGAGGGACGACAAGCCATGCCAATACCCGGAACGATCATGCCACTACCCGAAGAAGACGCCGTCCTGCGCCAATTCAGCGCCGAACACCCCAGCAGCCGCTAACCCCAACTCCATCACCCCCAACCGTTAACCCCTTTGACCGCCAGGGAACCTAAACCATGAACCGCATATTCAACAACGTCTGGAATGAAGTCACCCGCACCTACGTTGCCGTGGCCGAGAGCGTCAAGCGGCGGGGCAAGTCTGCGGGTGGGAGTTGCGTGGAGGGCGCGAGGGTTTCCGGCGCCCCGGCTCAACGCAGGCGGCATCGGGCACGCCCCATGCCGATGGCGTTGGAGCAACGCTTCATGTTCGACGGGGCGGCGGTGGTCGATGCAGCGCATGCCTTGCCCGACGCGGGAGCCAAGGCGCTGATCCCCGTCGCGCCCGCGCCCGTGGAAGTGCGCGCGGCCGACCCGGCCAAGGACAACGGCAAGAAAGAAGTCGTCTTCGTCGATACCTCGGTGGCCGATTACAAGACGCTGGAAGCGGGCATCCGCGACGGTGTCGGCATTGTCGAAATCGGCGGCAACCAGGACGGCCTGGCGCAGATGGCCAAGTGGGCCGAAACGCACACCGGCTACGACGCCATCCACATCCTGTCGCACGGCTCCGAGGGTGCGCTGCATCTGGGGACGAACCTCGTCACCGATGCCACGCTGACCTCCGCCGTGGCGCAGGCGGAACTGGCCGAGATCGGCCATGCGCTTAATGTGGGCGGCGATTTGCTGGTTTATGGCTGCAACGTGGCGGCGGGGGCCGACGGCGCGAAATTCGTCGCCGATCTGGCGGCGGATACCGGGGCGGACGTGGCGGCTTCCACCGATGCCACCGGCGCGGTGATTAGGGACGGTAACTGGGTGCTTGAAAAAAATACAGGTGATATTAATGTGACGGCCCTTTCCTATTCGGACAGGGCTTACTCAGATATTCTTCAAGCCATTACTAAAAGTGTTCTGGGGGATGGAAATGAAATAACACAAGTTGGCATTAGAGATAATGCCAATAATGGCACGATAAACACGTTCGATGGTTTCACTATGACAACCAATAGCGGAACCACTGGATATATGCAGGTTGGTTCAGCAAAAATATCTGTTGGTCAAAATTATAGTGGTGTGCAGCAAGGGACTGTGGTTACCTCAGTTTCTTTCAGCAGAACGGATGGATCAAGTTTCGCTTTTTACGGATTTGATAAGGAGGGGTTAATGGGCGGGGCAACTACCGCCACTTATCAACTCACAGGCTATCGTGGCGGTTCCGCAGTGACATCAGCAGTAACCTATACCGTGGGTACGGGCTCGAACAATATATCTTTTCCAACTCTGGATTGGAAGAATGTTGATAAAGTAGTCGTAACAGGTACTGACATTCAGGGTTGGTTTAGTAACTTTACGTGGGGAGCTACTCCTTACAATATTACGCTTGGATCTTCGAGTGGGGCATCCGCACTGTCTGCGGGAGATATTCGGGTTGTTGGATTCAATTCAACAACAGGTGGTACCGACACTTACGCGCTGGTGACATTAAAAGATATTCCATCAGGGACGACTCTATTTATCACGGATACAGGTATTGATCCGGCAACGTCAGCATTATTTCCGTCTTTCGGTGCATTACCAACATCAACTGCTATGGACGGTGTTCTGGTCTGGACAACCACTCAGGCTGTTTCAGCCGGAACGGTCTTAAGATCAAGTACCCTGGCAAGTTATGGGACGGTGCAAGGAGATGCGCCTGTTTTGACTACGGCGGGTGATCAGATCATCGTGTACCAGCAAGCCTCATTGGCTGGGGCCAAAACGTATATTTCCGCTTTCGATTCCAACAAAGCAGCAACTTCCGCGAATGGATGGGCAACAGCGGTGACCTCTGCGAATACGGCTAATTCCGGCGTGCCCAGTGGATTGAGTGCCGTGACGACAACGGGGGGGGCTGGAGATGCTTTTGGTCTGCTGGCATCAACCGCAAGTTTTAGAAATGCCAAATATACCGGCGCAACGACCGTGGGTACGGTTAGCGAATTGATCACCGCCATCAATACGGTAAGCAACTGGAGTACAAATACTGGCGTTGGCGCAACAGTCTATGACTTGTCAACACTCGCATTTACGATAAGCGGGGCTGGCCCCACTGTCACCTCCGCCACCTACGATGCCAGCACCAATGCCCTGACCGTCACCGGCACCGGCATGACCACCGGGGACAGCATCGATACCACCAAGCTGACGTTTACCGGCCAAGGCGGCAGCACCTACACCTTGGCCGGTAGTTATACGGTCACCGCCAGCAGCGCCACCAGTTTTAGCGTGACGCTGAACAACACCGACCAGGCCGCCGTCGAGACGTTGCTGAACAAAAACGGCACGACGTCCCTGACAGGCAGCACCACCTACAACCTCGCTGCCGCAACCGGGTGGGATGTCACCCAATCGGCCGCCGCCGACACCACAGGCAACGGCGTGACCGTGTCCAGCGCCAACCCCAATGCGGTTTTTGATTATGAAGCCGCAACCGGAACCATCACGGGCTTTGATGCTTCGGTTGGAAGCCATACGGTGACACAGGTAAACACCGCTGCGGGCGAGACCTTACAAGCCGATTCAGTCAATGACAATATGGCCGGGGCTGCCGTCTCCGGCTCGACCCCGGTGACAGGTAGTGAAACCCTCTATGCATCTGCTAACTACTTCGGTGAATCGTCCGTTACTTTCAAGCTGACTGACGGAAAAAAATTCGACCTGACTTCGATCAACTTCCAAGAATACATGGCCCAAGCTGAAGTGGTGACATTAACTTCCAGCAAGGGCTCTGTGACCTATTCATTGGCGGCTGGTACTGCCACCCCAGTCACTGCCTTATTCAATGTTTCGGCTGCCACCAATGCCGCGTACATGCAAGGAATCACCTCGTTTACGGTGACGGCACTAACTGGCACTCCGGGTTTTGGTGGCACCAACGCTGCCTTGTTTGGTATTGGTTTCGATAACATCTCATTGGCAAACATCCTCGCTACCGGCCCCACCACCACCATCAGCGGCATCCACATCTCCGCCGACACCGGCAGCAGCGCCACGGACTTCATCACCAAAACCGCCGCGCAAACCATCACCGGCACCTTGAGTGCCGGGCTGGCGGCAGGGGAAATCCTCTATGGCTCCGTCGATGGCGGCTCGACCTGGACCAACGTCACCGCCAAGGTAACCGGCACGGCGATCAGTTGGGATGCGGCTACGCTTTCCGGCAGCAGTTCCATCAAGTTCAAGGTGACCGACGCGTCGGCGAATGACGGCACGATTGCGAGCCAAGCCTATGTGCTGGATACCACCAATCCTAGCGAAGCCATCAGCAGCACCATCACCACCAATACCGGCGCGGCTGGCACCATCAGCTCCGGCGGATTGACCAAGGACAACACGCTGGCGCTCTCCGGCACTTACAGCGACGCCAACGGCGTGAGCTCGGTGCAAATCTACGACGGTGCGACGCTGTTGGGCAGCGCAACGCTCAATGCCGGCAATTGGAGCTATACCACCGGCGCATTGAGCGATGCTGCTCATAGCTTCACCGCCGTTGCCACCGATGCCGCGGGCAATACCTTCACGACCTCGGCAGTCACCGCGACGGTGGATACGACCGCGCCGACCACCACGGTGGCGACCAAGGCGTTCTCCGCCGACACCGGCACGAGTAGCACCGACTTCATTACCAACACCGCCGCGCAAACCATCAGCGGTACGTTGAGTGCAAATCTCGCCGCAGGCGAGATCGTCGAGGTGTCGCTGGACAACGGCAGCACTTGGGCGACTGCGACAACAACTGTCGGCCAGAACACCTGGTCGCTGGCCGGGCAGACGCTGACGGCCAGCAACACCTTGCAGGTGCGCGTGACTGACGCAGCGGGCAACAGCGGCACAGCGAGCACGCAGGCTTATGTGCTGGATACGGCTGCGCCGACCAACACCATCGCCACCAAGGCGTTCTCCGCCGATACCGGCACGAGCAGCACCGACTTCATCACCAAGACCGCTGCGCAAACCATCAGCGGCACGTTGAGTGCCAATCTTGCCGCAGGCGAGATCGTCGAGGTGTCGCTGGATAACGGGGCGACCTGGACGACGGCCACGACGACTGTTGGAGCGAATACATGGAGCCTGGCAGGCCAGACGCTGACTGCGAGCAACACCCTGAAAGTGCGGGTATCCGATACGGCGGGCAATAACGGCACAGCCATTGCTCAGGCTTATGTGCTGGATACGGTCGCCCCGACCAACACCATTGCCACCAAAGCTTTCTCCGCCGACACCGGCACGAACACGACGGACTTCATCACCAGCACCTCCGCGCAGACCATTAGCGGGACGCTGGGCGCCAACCTTGCAGCGGGCGAATTCGTCGAGGTGTCCAAAGACAACGGCACCACCTGGACGACCGCGACAGCCACCGTGGGTGCGAACACCTGGTCGCTCGCCGGCCAGACGCTGACGGGCAGCAACACCCTGCAAGTGCGGGTGTCCGACACGGCAGGTAATACCGGCACCGCTGCCACCCAAGCCTATGTGCTGGACACCGCCGCCCCGGCTATCAGCACCGCAGCCATCAACGGCACATCATTGGTGCTGACCTACACCGAAGCGGGCTCGGGCATCGATTCTTCCAGCACCTTGCAAACCGCCGAATACGTGGTGAATGTGGGCGGCACGCCCGTCACGGTTAACTCGGTAGCAATCGATGCCGCCACTAAAACCGTGACCCTGACCCTCGCGGCGGCGGTGCTTTCCACCGATACCGTCACCGTGTCGTACACCGCCAACGGCACGCCGGCGCAAGAGCTGCAAGACGTGGCGGGCAACCTAGCGGCAAACCTTGTCAATCAAGCGGTGACCAACAACACCGGCGCCGGCCCCACCACCACGGTCGCCACGGCAGCGCTGTCCGCCGACACGGGAACCAGCAGCACCGACTTCATCACCAACACGGCCGCGCAAACCGTCAGCGGTACGTTGAGCGCAGCGCTGGCGGCCGGCGAGTCGGTTCAGGTGTCTTACGACAATGGCGCAACTTGGACCAATGCCACAAGCTTTACGGTGGGCTCCACGGCATGGTCAACGGCGACGACCCTGACCGGCAGCAGCACCTTCCAGGCGCGAGTCACCAATGCAGGCGGCAGCAGCACGGCTTATACCCACACCTATACGCTGGATACCGTTGCCCCCACCAACACCATTGTCACCAAAGCTTTCTCCGCCGACACCGGCACGAACACGACGGACTTCATCACCAGCACCGCCGCGCAAACCATTAGCGGGACGCTGGGCGCCAACCTTGCAGCTGGCGAATTCGTCGAGGTGTCCAAAGACAACGGCACCACCTGGACGACCGCGACAGCCACCGTGGGAGCGAACACCTGGTCGCTCGCCGGCCAGACCTTGACCGCCAGCAACACGCTGCAAGTGCGCGTGACGGACGCCGCCGGCAATCATGGCGCGGCCAGCACCCAAGCCTACGTGCTGGACACCGCCGCCCCGGCCATCGGCACCGCCGCCATCAACGGCACCTCACTGGTGCTGACCTACACCGAAACCGGCACTGGCCTCGACGCCAGCACCGCGCTGCAGACGGGGGAATACGTGGTGATGGTGAACGGCAGCGCCGCCACCGTGACTGGGGTGGTGCTCGACCCCGCCACCAAGACCGTGACACTGACGCTCGGCACGGCAGTGAAGTCGACCGATGTGGTTACGGTGTCGTACACCGCCAATGGAACGGCAACACAAGAGCTGCAAGACCTTGCCGGCAATCTGGCGGCGGACTTCAGCAACCAAGTGGTGGCGAACAACACGGCCCCCGCTACACCGACGCCTCCCCCCCCACCCGCCATCACCCCCACTCCGCCCCTACCGGAACCCACGCCCAAGGAAACACCGACGGTCGTGACCCCACCCTCACCGCAGCCCTCGACGACATCCGCCTTCTTGCCGCCCGCGTCGGGACTGGGGAATCCCACGATCGTCACGATCACGACACCACCAACGACCCTTCAGGGCGCACCTGGACCGGACACCGCAGGCGCGACGCGCCCCGTGGGGGATTCTTCCGGTCAGCCCACGCGAACACTTACCCAGGGCGATACCCAAAGTGCCTTCCGGGTTGTGGTGCTGAGTGGCCAACAGGGTGCGGCCAACGATGGGCTGATGCTGAATCGCGGCATGACCGATCAAGTCATCCAATCCTCCGGTAAAACGGAAATCAGCATTCCCCCCGATGCCTTTGCTCACACCGACCCCAACTCGGTCATCCATTTGACATCCCAGCAGACCAACGGGCAGCCCCTGCCCAATTGGGTGCGCTTCGATGCCCGTTCCGGCAAGTTCTCCGTTCAGGCGCCTGCGGGCGTCACGGGAGAGTTGTCGATCAAGGTCATCGCGCGGGACACGCAGGGTCACGAGGTAGCTACGATTTTCAAGATCCGCGTGGGCAGCAAGTCATCTCAGGCACCCCAGGCATCGCTCGATCACTCAGGTCGCACAGGCCTTAGTGAGCAGGTACGCGCTGCCGCACGGCAGGCGGCAAACCAAGATCGCATCGCCAAGTTGGCCCGCGCTGCCCAAGGGTTGATGGCTTGAACCAAGGTGAGCACCTAGCCGCGGCGGACCCGCTGCTCCAGCTTTTGGAGCTGTCCCGCCGCGCGCGCCTTGCTACCAGCCTCGAGGAACTGGCCTTCCTGGCGGTCAACGATAGCCACGCATTCTGTGCCTACCGCCAAGGCGCCCTATGGTTCGCCCATGGCGGGGTGAAAGCCCTGTCGGGCGTGGTGGAACCGGAAGCCAATGCACCCTATGCCCAATGGGTCGATGGCGTCTGCCGCTTCTTGCATGAAACCCACGCGCATGCCACCGAGATTTCCGCCGTCCAACTCCCCGACACGCTCGCCGAAGAATGGGCCGACTGGCTGCCGCCCCACGGGCTCTGGTTGCCCTTCGACACCGCAGGGGAAAATGCCGGCGGTCTGCTGCTCGCCGCTGACCAGCCCTGGTCCAAGCTGACCGTTCCGCTGCTGCAAGAGTGGATGGATGTTTGGCACCACGCTTGGCTGGCGCGGCACAAGCCCGCTCTCTGGTCCTGGCCGCGCTTGAAGCAAAAGGCTCTCGCCATCCTCCTGGTCGAACCGGAGTTGCCCTGGTGGAAGCAGCGCCGCGCCAAGATCGCTGGGGCCGTGCTGGCGGTGTTGCTGTTTCCGGTACGTCTCTCGGTACTCGCCCCCGGTGAGCTGGTGCCGGCCAATCCGGCAGTAATCCGCGCTCCGGTGGACGGCGTGGTGGGCCAGTTTCAGGTACAGCCCAACCAAGCGGTAAAGGCTGGCCAGCCTCTGTTCAGTTTCGACGAGGCCTCCATCGCCGCACGTCAGGAAGTGGCCGCCCAGACCCTGGCCTCGGCCCAGGCTGAATACCGCCAATCGGCCCAACAGGCGGTTTCCGACACGAAATCCAAAGCGCAACTGGCGCTCCTGCTCGGCAAAATCGAGGAAAAGCGGGCGGAGGCCGACTTCTCCAAAGATCAGCTGGATCGCTCCCGCGTGACCGCGCCGCAGGATGGCATCGCCCTGTTCGACGATCCCAGCGAGTGGATCGGCAAGCCGGTGCAGACCGGCGAACGCATCATGCGCATCGCCGCGCCGAATGACGTGGAAGTGGAAGCTTGGCTCCCCATTGGCGATGCCATCCCGCTGCCCGATCAGGCCGGGGTCAGCCTGTATCTGGCCGCCAGCCCCCTTTCATCCTTGTCCGCCCAGGTCCGCTACGTGGCTCACGACGCCGTGCCGCGACCGGACGGCACCTATGCCTATCGCCTACGCGCCAAGCTCGACAGTGCCACCGACCAACGGGTGGGCCAGAAGGGTACGGCTAAGATCAACGGCGGCTGGGTACCCCTGATCTACTGGATGCTGCGCCGGCCCCTGAGCACCATTCGCCAAGCAGTGGGGATCTGATGCCCCTTCCCCCGCTACGCGAAGAACTGGCCCTGCTGCCCGGCGCGGTGCTGGCCGACGGCCAGCCCAGCCACACGCTACACGACCCGGTGCGCAACCTGTTTTTTCAGATCGATTGGCCCACGTTTGAAGTGTTGCGCCGCTGGCATCTGGACGACATCGCATCCATAGCCGCCGCCATCAGCGCGGAAACCACCCTGCAACTGCACGCTGCGGACGTGGAAGAAGTCATCAAGTTCTTCGCCGACAACCAACTCCTGAAACCCCGCCCCGGTAGCGCCGCCGACTTTGCCACTCGCCTGCAAACGCGCAGGGGCAGCGTGGCCCAGCGGCTGTTGCACAACTACTTGTTCTTCCGCGTGCCCCTGGTCAAGCCGGACCGCTGGCTGGGCCGCTGGGCAAGCCACCTTGATGTTTTCTATTCACGTCAATTTCTCTATCTGACCCTGGCTGTCCTGGCCTGGGGTCTGGTGGAGGTGTATCGGCAATGGGAGCACTTCGCTGCGACCTTGGTGGATACCTTGAGCTGGTCTGGGCTGGCGAGCTACGGCATCACCCTGGCGGCGGTCAAGACGCTGCACGAACTGGGGCACGCCTTCACCGCCAAGCGCCTGGGCTGCAAGGTGCCGACCATGGGGGTCGCTTTCCTCGTGCTCTGGCCGGTGGCCTACACGGACACCAACGAGGTGTGGAAACTCACCGAGCGCCGTCAGCGCCTAGCGGTCGTCGCCGCCGGTGTGCTCACCGAGCTGACCATCGCCGCCTGGGCGACCCTGGCCTGGACCCTGTTGCCCGAAGGCACGCCCAAGGCCCTGGCCTTCATGCTCGCCACCACCACCTGGATCGCTACCGTCGCCATCAACGCCAGCCCCTTCATGCGCTTCGACGGCTACTTCCTGCTCTCCGATTGGCTGGGTATGCCCAACCTCCACGCTCGCGCTTTCGCCCTGGCACGGTGGGATATGCGCGAGCGCCTGTTCGCCCTCGGCGCCCCAGTACCGGAGAACTTTCCCCGGCGGCGCCACGTGGGGCTGATCCTCTTCGCCTACGCCACCTGGATCTACCGTCTGGTGGTGTTCCTCGGCATTGCCGGCTTGGTCTATGCCTTCTTTATCAAAGCCGTGGGCATCTTGCTCTTCGCCGTTGAAATCGGCTGGTTCGTCGCCCTGCCTTTCTATCGGGAATTCCAGTCCTGGTACGCAATGCGGTCGGTGCTACGGGATCTGCCACGGGCGCGACGTAGCGCAGCCATCGCCCTGGCCCTGGCCCTACTTCTGATCCTGCCCTGGCCGACTAGGCCGACAGCGAGCGGGCTGCTACGTCCCACCGCACAGTTCGTGGTCTATGCGCCGCCCCATGCGCAGGTAGCCGACGTTCCTATCGCTGAAGGCCAGCATGTGGATGCCGGCACCGTGCTGCTCATGCTCACCTCACCCGACATCGCCACCCGGCTCGGCAGCGCCGAGGCACGGAGGGAACGCCTGCGCTGGCAGGCATCGGCGGGGGCCTTTGACAATGAACAGCGCGCACAGTGGCAGGTATCCCTGGAGCAACTGAGCGCCGCCGAAGCCGAGGTGGCCGCTATTCAGGCCGATGCGGCCCGCTACGAACCTGCGGCGCCCTTCGCTGGCGTGCTGCGCGACCTGCACCCCGATCTGCGACCCGGTACTTGGGTCAGTGCTCAGGAACCCTTGGCCCGATTGATCGCCGATCAGGGCGAAACGGCGATTGCCTATCTGGACGAAGAAGACGTGGGCCGCATTGCGCTAGGCGATAGCGCCCGGTTCTATGCCGATACCCCTGGCGGGCCGGTCGTCGCGCTGAAAGTGGTGAGCATCGACGCCGATGCCAGCCACGTGCTGCCCGAGCCGGAACTCGCCACGCTTTTCGGTGGAGGCGTGGTGGTGCGGGAGAAGAACGGCCAGTTCTATCCCGACCGGCCGGTGTTCCGCATCACCCTGAAAGCAGTAGCCTCCGACCCGACTGCGACGCAGCACACTTGGCGCGGCAAGGTGGTTATCTCCGGCAATTGGGTAGCGCCCGGCTGGCGCTATGTGCGCAGCGCCCTGGCACTAGTGCGGCGGGAAGCCGGGTTCTAAAGCGCACATCGGCCACAAGACAAAACCTGATTAGCAATGAACGTCAGCGTGTCATCCCGGCGGAAGCCCACTGCTGTCCGGGATAAATTGGCTGGCCCGAAAGTCGCCACCAGCCCCTTAATTTCGGACGGGGCGGTGACATGTATCGCAGCACCATTGCCCTCCCCCAAAATCTTCACCACCGTTCGTCCTGAGCGTAGCGACCGGAGGGATCGAAGTCGAAGGATGAGTTTTGGCACACGGTACGTTTACTCATCCTTCGACTTCGGCTACGCCTACGCTCAGGACGAACGGTAGAGCAAAGTGCCCCTCCACCCCCACCGAGAAATCGAGTCCCAGGTCCAACTAAATGCGGCAATCGCAGACATGGACTGCTTCTGTAAGCCGGGGGCATAAATATCCCGGACAGCAGTGGGCGAAAGCCGGGATCCAGGAAAGGCCGCAAAAACCCCTGGATTCCGGCTTTCGCCGGAATGACGAAGTTTTATGGCCGGCTATCAAATCGAACCTGCGTAGTTTTGAGTCTGTACCAAGCTGCAAGGCCCGAGTCGCTGTACCTACCTGCGCTTCCGGAAGATTCTCGAAAACCATTCCGGACAGCAGTGGGCGACCGCCGGGATCCAGGAAGGGCGGCAAGACCCCCAAGATTCCGGCTCGGGCATTGCCCGGCCTGTCCTGAGCTGGCCGAAGGGCCGGAATGACGAACTGAAGAGAGCGAAAAATGTGACGCTCGTTTGGGAGTTGCTGACGTTCATTGCTAATCAGAAGACAAAAAGGGAAGCCCGCGGGCTTCCCTTTTTGTTGTTAGCGTCAGTGCGATTTAGCCGTAACGCTGACCATTGCGCTGACCGCCGCCGCTGCGAGCGCCGTCGCGGGCACCCTGACCGCCGGCACCACTGCGACCACTAGAACCGCTGCGACCAAAGCCGCTGCCGGCGCTGCCGCTCTTGCCACGATTGCCGTTGGCGTTGCCTGCGCCATTACTGGCACCTTCGCGACGCGGTGCGCGGGCCGGCGCAGGACGCTTGGCAGCCGGTGCAGCAGGACGCGGCGCGGCGCTCGGCTCGAAGCCAACGATGACGCTCTTGCCCAGATCCTTCTTGAGCAGACGCTCGATGTCGCGCAGTTGCGTGCGCTCGTCGTGGGACACCAGGGACAGGGCTTCGCCTTCGGAACCGGCACGGCCGGTGCGGCCGATGCGGTGCACGTAGTCTTCCGGCACGTGGGGCAGTTCAAAGTTCACCACGCGGGGCAGTTGATCGATATCGATACCGCGCGCGGCAATGTCGGTGGCCACCAAGGCGGCGAGCTTGCCGGTTTTAAAGTCAGCCAGGGCGCGGGTACGGGCGCCTTGGGTCTTGTCGCCGTGGATGGCGGCGGAGCGGATGCCGGCCTGGATCAGCTTCTTTGCCAGGGCATCGGCGCCGTGCTTGGTGCGGGTAAACACCAGGGTCTGGTGCCAGCCGTGGTTCTCGAAGAGGTGCAGCAGCAGGTCGCGCTTCTTTTCCTTGTCCACGGTGATGATGCTTTGGGACACAGATTCGGCAGCG
>DASUJA010000181.1:0-2191 GCA_036279515.1 Rhodocyclaceae bacterium
GGTCCATTACCTGAGCCCCCATGCCGATCCGCTCGCCGCGTCCTCGGCCCCGCGCCTGGAGATGGGGCCCATCGATTGCGAGGTGCAAGAAAGCGTCGCCCTGGCCTGCGGCTTTTTCGATTTCAAGTCCGGCCTGGACGATGTGTTTCTCGGCCCCCTTCCCGATTACGTGGTGGTGACCAAGCGCAGCGGGCAATTGCAGGAGTTGCGTCCCCTCTTCGACCTGATCCTGGCCGAAGCGCGGACTAGCAACGAAGAAGCCTCTCCGCTCATCACCCGGCTGGTGGACCTGCTGTTTTTCTACGTGATCCGCCACGTCTGCCGCCGTAACGAAGTGAGTGCCGGGCTCTGGGCCATTCTGGCCCGTCCTGAATTCGCCGCTTTGCTCCAGGCCGTCATCGCCGATCCGGCAAAGGATTGGACCGTCGAATCCATGGCCGACGTGGCGCACATGTCCCGCGCCACCTTTCACAAACGCTTCGCCCAAGCCTGCGGCAATTCGCCGAGCCACTTCCTGCTCCAGGTGCGCATGCGTTTGGCCAGTCGCCTGATCGAAAGGGGCACCAGCCTTTCACGGGTGGCGGAAAAGGTCGGCTACCAGTCGGACGCGGCGTTCTCCCGTGCTTTCAAAAAAGCCACGGGAACCCTGCCCGGCGCCTACAAACGCTCCCAGCAGAAAGCCGATCTCCTGGCGGCCTGATTCAGTCCTTACTCCCTGAGACGAACGAGCAAAAGAACGCGACGTTTGCGCATTGAGGGTCGAGGGCCGGCTGCTGAGAATTGATGGCGTCATCTCATTCGGAGTCATCCATGTCCCGCATCACCATTCAGACCCTCGAATCTGCGCCCGAGGCCAGCCAGCCCTACCTGGCAAAAGCCAAGGCCAAGAACGGCTTCATCCCCAACCTGCTGGGCGTTCTGGCGAACGCGCCGACCGCCATCGAAACCTATCTGACGGTGACGGAAATCAACAGCCGCAGCAGCTTCACCCTGGCCGAACGGGAAGTGGTGCAGATCACCGCCGCCACCAATCACGGATGCAGCTTCTGCGTGGCCGGCCATACCGCCATCGCCTACAAGCAAGGCAATCTGCCGCAAGACCTGGTGGAAGGCCTGCGTCAGCAGACCACCCTGCCCGATACCAAGCTCGAAGCCCTGGCCGCCTTCACCCGCGCCATCATTCGCTCCCGCGGCGTCGTAACCGACGCGGAACTGAGCGCCTTCAAGGCCGCCGGCTACGGCGAGCAGCAGGTGATCGAGGTCATTCTCGGCGTGGCCCTCGCCACCCTGTGCAACTTCAGCAACTCCCTCGCCGGCACCGAACTGAACCCCGAACTCGCCGCCTACCGCTGGCAGCCGAAGGCCTGAGATGGACGCGGGAAACGCTTTGCTCATCGCTCGCCGGCTGGCGTTTTCCCATGGGCCCCATGCGATCTTCGCCGACGTGGATTTCGCCATCTGGCAACGAGAAATCGTCTGCCTGATCGGCGCTTCCGGCTGCGGCAAGACCACGCTCCTGCGCGTGCTGGCGGGCTTGACTGAACCGTCGGCTGGCGAAGTGATCGTGGATGGACATACCGACGCAAGCCGCGCGGCCAAAGCCGGCGTGGTGTTCCAGTCGCCGGCCCTGCTGCCCTGGCTGACGGTGGAAGAAAACGTGGCCTTCGGTCTCGACTTTTCCTGCCGCCCCAAGGAAAGCAAAGCCCAACGACACCAGCGCGTGGCACGCACGCTGGCCCAGGTGGGCCTTGCCGAACACGGGAACAAGAAACCCCACGCCCTCTCAGGCGGCATGGCCCAACGCACGGCATTGGCCCGTGCCTTGGCCCGCGACCCCGAGGTGGTCTATCTGGACGAGCCCTTCTCCGCGCTAGACGCCGTAACGCGGGAATCCATGCAGGACCTACTGGTGGATCTGGTCCATCAGCACCAGAGCGCCGCCCTGCTGGTGACCCACGACATCGACGAAGCCCTGCGCATCGGAGATCGCGTGGTGCTGCTCGGTCGACGCGACGGCAACAGTCCCGCCGCCATCGTCGGCGAATGGCGCCCCGGCGGCAAGGCGCCGCGCACCCATCGCTCCAATGCCCTCAACGCCATGCGCGAAGAAATTCTCAACCACTTGTCGGAGCCGGCTGCCGCTTGGTTTCCCCACTTATGAGGTGCCCCATGAACGACCATTCCCTTGATC
>DASUJA010000182.1:0-63734 GCA_036279515.1 Rhodocyclaceae bacterium
TTGGATCGCAGTGCCCTGGCTGGCCCTCTCCCTCGCCGTGGCGCTCAGCATCTGGTGCATGGCGGCCCTGCGCTGCCTGCATCCGCCCGGCGGCGCGCTGGCCATTGGCATGGCGTCCTTGCAAAGCGCGGATTGGCATCCACTCGGCACCGTGGCGATCAACGTACTGGGCCTCATGTTGGGCGCCATGGCGATCAACAATCTGCTGCGCGGGCGGCGTTATCCCCAATGCTCGATAGCCGTCGGCAAGAACGAGTTGGAGCCTCTGCCCCGCAGCGGCATCGGCCATCAGGATCTGGATTACGCCCTGAGCCGCATCGATAGCTTTCTGGACATCAGCGAAACCGATCTGGTGCAGGTGTACAACCTGGCCACCGAGAGCGCCTTTCGCCGTCACAGCACGCTCACTTGCAGCGACCTGATGACCCACGACGTGGTGACTGCCGAATTCGCCACCCCGTTGGATGAGGCTTGGCGCCTGCTGCGTGGCCGCCACATCAAGGCCCTGCCTGTGCTGGACCGAGCACGACGAGTCATCGGTTTGCTCACGCTGGACGACTTTCTTGCTCACGTTCCCGATGACGACGCGCCGGTAGGCCAGCGCATTCGTCACTTCCTGCAAGAAACACCGGGCGTCCATTCCCACAAAGCGGAAGTGGCTGGACAGATCATGAGCGAACGCATCCTCGTGGCACAGGCCGACGACCACCTGGCGGAGGTGGCCCACTTGCTAAGCCAGCGCAATCATCAACATGCGATCCCGGTAGTGGATGCCGAAGGCAGGCTGGCTGGCATCCTGAGCCAGACCGACATCCTGGCCGCCCTGTACCACCGGGAAGCCGTGGGCCGGACACAGACTGGCGCGGCGCACGAGCCCTACTGAAATAGGCTCTTAGTCAGCTTCGACGGAAAACGCGGCCAACCAGCATGACGGCTAAGGCCAACATGCAAAATAGGGCGCCGACGCTGAAGGTCATGGCTGCACCAAAGCGATCCCACAGCCCCCCCGCCATCACGCTCGCCAATAGCATGGCGATGCCGCTCATGAGATTGAACAAACCGTAGGCCGTGCCGCGCAGTTCGGCGGGCGCGGTGTCCGCCACCATGGCGGCGAGCAGGCCTTGCGTCATCGCCATGTGTAGGCCCCAGAAACTCACACCAGCCCAGATCCAAGCCCAATGGGCGTCATGGGCCAGCAGCAAGTCGGCCAGAATGAGCAGAACCAGCCCCAAGGCCAACAAGGTGCGATGGTCCATGCGATCCGCCATGGCGCCGAAAGGATAGGCTGCCAGGGCGTAGATCAGGTTCATGGCGATCATGACCAACGGCGCAAAGGCCAAGGGCAAGCCGCTCTGCTGGGCACGCAGGACGAGAAACGCCTCGGAAAAGCGGGCCAGGGTGAACAGGGCGCCGATGCCCACCACCCACCAATAGGCGCCAGGCAGACGGCGTAGGTTTTCCCGCCGCAAGGGATTGACCGTCTTGGCATCGTTGCGACGCGCCGGCTCCTGGACGCCGAATATCAGCAGCGCCACGGATAAGGCGCCGGGAATGACGGCCACCCAGAACACGGCGCGGAAATCATCAGCCCACAGGAGCATGAGCCCCATGGCGAGCAAGGGACCAAGGAATGCCCCCACCGTGTCGAGAGCCTGCCTCAGGCCGAAGGCGGCGCCGCGCAAGTCCGCAGGAGCGATATCGGCAACCAAGGCATCCCGCGGCGCCCCACGGATACCCTTGCCCACCCGGTCGATCAGCCGTGCACCAAGAATCCAGCCGCCGCTGGTGGCAAGGGCAAAAAGAGGCTTGGACGCGGCCCCCAATCCGTAACCCATGACAGCCAGCAGCTTACGACGCCCCAACCAATCGCTGACGACGCCGGAGAACACTTTGACGATCAGGGCCGTGGCTTCGGCTACACCTTCGATCAACCCGACACTGAAGGCAGTCAGCCCCAGCGTACTCACCATGAATACAGGCAACAGGCTATGGATCAGCTCGGACGACACGTCCATCAGCAGACTGACGCAACCCAATGCCCAGATTTCTTTGGGCATGGCACGAAGCCCGGTAAAGGATGTTCTCATTAAAAATCAGGATTGAACTAATGTGCATAAAGGACATTCTTACAGTGAAGCTCACAGATTCTTTCATCAGCATCCCCTTACAGGCAGTAGGCTGATGCAAAACCTATAATTTGTAAAAACTTCAACAAAATTGCCTTCCCCGCACCTTGAAACTACGCTTCTTCCGCCATCTTCTCGCCCTCTGTCTGGCCGTTTCCTGCTCCCAGGCATTATCGCGGGAACTCAAAATAATCTTCGCTCAGTACACGCCCCCTTATATGCTCGACAACGGGGGTGGCATCGTCACGGACATCGTCAAAGCAGCGCTTGAGCCGGGAGGGTACACCGTCGTCCCCATGCCGGTGGCCATGGGACGAGGGATTGAACTGTATGCCAGCAATCGCATCGACGGCATCGCGCCCATCCGCGAAAGCTCGGGACTTCAATCGAACTACTCGGATGTTTTCATCCAGTACCACAACTACGCCTTTGCCCTGAAGTCGCGGAATCTGAACATCAAGACCTTGAACGATCTCAAGGTGAATACCGTAATCGGCTTCCAGAACTCCAGCAAATATCTGGGCCAGGCCTACGCCGCCGCCGTAGCCGCGAATCCCGGCTACAAGGAGATGGCCAACCAGGAAACCCAGACCCTGATGCTGCTTCTAGGCCGGATCGATGTAGCGATCATGGATGAAAGCATTTTCCGCTACTACCGAGAGAAGTTGATTGCCGAAGGCAAGGCACCCCGTTCTGCTGAAGTACAGAGATTCGATCTTTTCCCCGCCACGGAATACAAGTGTGCCTTCGCCGACGCCAAGATTCGTGACGAATTCAATCGAGGCCTCGCCACCATTCGCGCCAATGGCCGCTATGACGCGATCTACCGGAAGTACACCGAGCAGTACTTCAGCATCAAGAAATGAAGCTGGTCGAAACTCCCCTTTCCTGGCAACTGCTCAAGGCAGTGTTGTCCATCTATTTCGTGATCACGGCAGTGGTGACCACAGCGCAGATGGTCATTGAATACCAGCACACGCGAGGCATGATCCAGGCCGAACTAGTGAGTACCGAACGTACTTTCTACCCGGCCCTAGCGACGGCGCTGTGGGAGCTGAACAACGAGCAATTGCAGGCGATCCAACGGGGCATCGTGGATCTGCCCATCATCACTTCCATGCGGGTGGAGGATGCCTTCGGCCACGAACTTGTACGCCTCAGTAAGAAGGATACGGGCAGGGATCTCGGGACAAGCATCACCCACACATTCCCTGTGACCTACGTGTTCGCGGGCGACAAGGTGCCGCTGGCTACGGTGACCTTCGAGGCTTCAAGCGACGTGGTGCTGAACCGGGTGGAACTGGGCTACCAGATGATCCTCATCAGCGCCCTCATCAAGAGTGCAGCCCTTTCGCTCCTGTTCGTCTGGGTTTTCCGCCGCCGGTTGGGTGTCCCCCTCAAGCAGCTATCCGATGCGGTGGAAAGCATCGATATCGACTCCCTCGGAAGAAAGCAGGTCGACTTCAAGCAATCCGAGAACAACGAGCTCTCCCGGCTGGAACAAGCGTTCAACCACATGCTGAGTCGCTTGGACGAGGAGCGCCGAAACCACGAATCGAGCCTCACCGCGCTGAACAGAAGCCTTGAGCAACTGGTGGAAAAGCGTACCGAAGAACTCCGGGCCGCCAACGAGAATTTGGAACAATTGGTCCGCACCGACACCCTCACTGGCGCAGCCAACCGCCGCCATTTCGTCGAACGAATGCGACTGGAAATCCAGCGGTCCCGACGCAGCAAACCGCCCCTATCTCTGCTCATGATCGACCTGGACCACTTCAAACAGATCAACGACAAATGGGGCCATTCGGCCGGCGACGAAGTTCTGCGTTGCTTTGCCCAAATCGTCAGTTCCCTCCTGCGGGCCAGCGACCTGTTCGCGCGTCTAGGTGGGGAGGAGTTCGCGATTCTCCTGCCCGACACCGACTTGGCCGGCGCAGAAGAAGCCGCGCAACGCGTCATCCAAGCTGCCCGGCAACAGCAAGTCGCTTGTGACAAGCATCAGATCCAATACACGATCAGTATTGGCGTTGCAGAGATTCATGACGACGAAAGCGACTATGAGCCATTCCTTAAACGCGCCGACCGAGCCCTCTACAACGCCAAGCATGCGGGCAGGGATCGGGTCGAAGTTCTGTAGGCTTGGCGCAGTGCAGTGCACTGCTGAATAAATTCAAATCGGCTCAACGCAAAAATTGGCAATAAGCCGTCATCCCCCCGCGAAAGCGCCCGCTGGAAGTGCCCTCGGGGTGCGGGAATGATGAGTTTCTTGCACCACTTCCTGGATCCCGGCTTTCGCCCACTGCTGTCCGGGATAATTTTTGAAGCTCTCGGGGCTCTCGCTGCTGGCGTGTCATTGCAAGATTTCTCCCTTCCGATGACTCGAGACTCTGACGTGACGATTTGAACGCGGCTTACACCCCGCTCAACCGTTCGCCCTGAGGTATCGAAGGGCGAGTTACGGCACGGTGGCCCATTCATGGTTCGATACCTCACCACGAACGGGAAGACGAGCCATCCCATTTTTGCGAAAAGTCCTCCGTGCGACATTTATCCCGGACAGCAATGCGCTTTCGCCGGGATGACGATGTCACTTCGGTTTTGCCGCCGCGATATTTATTCCGGACAGCAGTGCGCGTTCGCGGGAATGACGGAATTCCGTACGTCCCGAGGCATATATCAACCGATATGGCCTCTACGGCGGGTCAAAGGCTTGCGATAATGCGCGTCCATTTTCGACTGCCGCCCCGATCCCTTCATGAATCAGCCTGCCGCCCTCGCCTCCATGCTTTCCGAAAAGGAACTGGAAGAGCTCGACCGCTTCCTCTGTTCCCCGGCCACCTCCGACCAGGCCATGATGATCGACACCCTGGACGGCTACCTGACCGCTATCGCCCTCGGCCCCACCACCATCCCCGCAGGTCGCTGGCTGCCGGGCGTCTGGGGACCGACGCAGAACGGCCAGGAACACACGCCGGACTTCGTCAGCGCGGCCCAGGCTGAACGCATCACCGAACTGATTGAACGGCACCTGAATGGCATCATCGACCGGCTGCAAAACGAAGCCTTCGAGCCGATCTTGGATACCGTGTCCTTCCAGGACAAGGAAAAGGAATACCTGGACGGCGAGATGTGGTGCTACGGCTTCATGGCCGGCATTGCCCTGGCCCGTGATGATTGGCAACCCCTGTTCGAGAACAACCAGGCCACGGACGCCCTGTTGCCCATCTTCCTGCTCGGCTCCGACGACATGACCCGCGAGCAGCGCGCCGCCACTCACAGCCCCAACCAACGGGAGCAGCTTGCCAAGCGCATTCCCGCCAGCGTCGCTGCGCTATACCGCTTCTGGATGCCCTACCGGGAAGCCATCCACGAGCGCATCGTTGCCACCACCCTCCAACGTAGCGCACCCAAAGTCGGTCGCAACGACCCCTGCCCCTGCGGCAGCGGCCAGAAATTCAAGAAGTGCTGCGGAGCGGCGGCGACTTTGCATTAAGGCTAAAGAAGTACTAATAAATACTGAGTCGCACAGACTCAGAGGACAAAAGAGAAACTGCGGAGAAACCAAGGAATAACTGAGCGCGCTCGTGCTTGGGTGGAGCGGCGATTTCATCTCGCAGGGCTTCAGCTCAGTCGAATTTCCAATACTGTCGTTAGTCTGACGATTCCCCCCAAATTAGCGCGCAAAACTTCACCTTTTTCCGCATCTTTCATCCTTCACCACCCCAAATCAGGATTTTCCTATTCATTACTGACACCACGCTCTCTGACAATTGACGGTCTTCTGCTGCCCATTCCATCCGCCCAATCTAGGTAGCAACATCGAAAGGATTCCCCAATGAACAAGCTTACCGTCGTCAAAAAAATGGCACTGTTGGTGCTGTCCGCCTTGGTAGGCATCATCCTGTTGGCTGGTGGCGCCCAGTACCAGCTCAGCAAGGTGTACGAGGCAACAAACTACGCCAACGTCAACACGGTTCCCAGCCTGCTGGGCCTAGCAAAAATTCGCGGGGCCGCCAACGATATGCGCCGTCTCGGACTGATGCATGTGATCGCCAGTACCGATGCGGACATGCGCGACATCGAACAACAGATTCACGAAGTCAGCACCCGGCTTGATAGCGACATCGCGGCTTACACCAGCAATGGCTGCCTGGGCGCGACTTGCATCGCAGACGAAAAAGAACAGGCGATGTTCAACGAGGTCAAGGCTGCCGTGCAGGAATACAAAGCGCCCCTGGAAAAAATTCTCGAACTATCCAGAGCCCATAAGAATGACGAGGCCCTGACGGTCATCCGCACCCAGGCGGGTCCCATTGGCGTAAAGATGGTCAAGGCCATCGTCACCGAAAATGACTACAACGCCGAGCTTGGCAAAAAAGGGGCTGACGACGGCGCCGCCGCCAAGAGCTTCGCCATTTGGTCCTCCCTCATCCTCGCCATCGCCACCCTGGTTATCGTGGCTTTCATTGGTTACTTCATCGCCTCTAGCCTCATCAAGCAGCTCGGCGGCGAACCCGGCTACGCTGCCGATGTCGTGGGCCGCATTGCCCAAGGCGACCTGACCGTGCAAGTCACCGTCAAGCCCGGCGACACCACCTCCATGCTCGCTGCCATCGGCGGCATGCGCGCCAAGCTGGCCCAGATCATCGGCGACGTTCGCGGTTCTGCGGATGCCCTTAGCTCGGCTTCCGAAGAAGTTTCCGCAACCGCCCAGTCCATGTCGCAGTCTGCTTCCGAGCAGGCCGCTTCCGTTGAGGAAACCACGGCTTCCGTTGAAGAGATGTCTGCTTCCATCAACCAGAACGCCGAAAACGCCAAGGTCACCAACAACATGGCCGAGTCGGCTTCCAAGCAAGCCAATGCCGGCGGTACCGCCGTCAAGCAAACCGTCTCCGCCATGAAGACCATCGCCGACAAGATCGGCATCGTGGATGACATCGCTTACCAAACCAATCTGCTGGCACTCAACGCTGCCATCGAAGCCGCCCGCGCCGGCGAGCATGGCAAGGGCTTCGCCGTCGTCGCCGCCGAAGTGCGCAAGCTGGCCGAACGCTCACAAGTCGCCGCCCAAGAGATCGGCGAAGTGGCGAAGAGCTCGGTGGACTTGGCTGAACAAGCCGGCTCCCTGCTGGATGAAATCGTCCCCGCCATCGGCAAGACTTCCGATCTGGTGCAGGAAATCGCCGCCGCCTCCAACGAGCAATCTGCTGGCGCCGGACAGATCAATACCGCCATGGGCCAAATTTCCCAGCTCACCCAGCAGAATGCTTCTGCCTCCGAAGAGCTGGCCGCCACTGCCGAAGAAATGTCTTCCCAAGCCGAGCAGCTGCAACGCCTGATGGAGTTCTTCACCGTCTCCGAGAACAACACCTCCTCCGGCGCTCGCCCCAAGGCCTCGCCTAAGCTGCGGGCAGCTACTACCCATGCGGTGTCCCATCAAACCGCCCATCACGGTGACTTCGTAAAGTTCGAGGGCTGAGCCCATGAGCAATCAAATCGCCATTGATCGTAATCAGCAGGAAGGCCATGTATCCGCTGAGTCGCGCCAGTACCTGACCTTCTCGTTGTCTGGTGAGATGTTTGCCGTAGGCACCCTCGCGGTGAAGGAAATCATCGAATACGGTAGCGTCACCACCGTCCCGATGATGCCCGCCTTCATCCGCGGCGTGATCAACCTGCGCGGCGCCGTAGTCCCCGTGATCGATCTGGGCGTGCGCTTTCGCAATGCGCCCACGGAAATCACCCGGCGTTCGTGCATCGTCATCCTCGAAATCCAGGACAACGATGAAACCCAGACCTTGAGCGTCGTTGTGGATGCAGTGAACGAAGTGCTGGAAATATCGCCCGTCGACATCGAGCCACCTCCCGCCTTCGGTGCCAAGATCCGCACCGATTTCATCGCTGGCATGGCCAAGGTGACCGGTAGCTTCGTCATTCTCCTGAACGTCGGCAAGATTTTGTCCATAGACGAAATCGCCTCATTGATCGGAGTCGCCGAAAAATCGGCCCTGCCCGACCACGCAAGCGCTGAATAAGCCGTTCTCCTTCCCCCATCCTTGAGGAAGCACCTTCCGGGGATGGGCGGCATATAGCCACACCCACAAGAAAAACCAAACGCTCTCATTGACGCGGTTGTGAGACCGCTTCTTTTCACGCAATGCCACCATTGCGGTGAATGGCCCAAGTTCCTGCGCACGGTTGCTTCAGGTTAAGCACGTCAATCTGCCGCATCAGCGGAAATCCTTGTCCGATATCGGTTACGCCCTGCAGTAGTCCATCTTCCGGCCTCATTGGACTTTTCCGTCCAAGCCTCACGACTCATCATCCCGAACGCATAACAACACATTCCGTATAACTATTTTCCCTACCCATATCGCTCACAGCCATAGGGATCGCCTCACCATCAAATCAGAAGCAGCTTATAGGCTGCAAAGCCAAACCTTGGGATCATGCTTAATGAGAGCCCATGTTTGCCTTAGGGCTGTTCGCAGATATTTGTACCGCCAACATCCAATAGAGCAATTAACAAGATATGACAATCAGTATTGTGACCATGAGGCCCACACTGGCAAGAAAGGACAGAATCTCACGGGGGGCTGAAGCCAAAGTAAATCGGTTTTCTCCCTTACTCATCAATGTCCTTGCCGTAGGCTTTCTTCTGTGCGGGGTTTCCGCCGCATATGCAGAAGACACGGATGAAGAAGTTGCCGCCACCCCCTACCGCCCCACGATCTCAAATCCCGCCGCGCTTTCTGCCCCTGGATGGCTAGAAGTCGAGTTTGGCATGCTCGACGTAAAAAGCGCCGACACAACGCGCACGAAGACTGTGCCGTACGTACTTAAGTACGCATTCTCAAAGGACTTCGGTGTCCTTCTTGGCGGAGATAGCCACCTATTACAAGTGGATCCCGATCGGAAGCGAACATCAGGGTACGGTGACACAACCGTCCTTTTTAAGCATCGATGGGGGCTAACCGATCCAGACGATGCGTTGGGTCTTGAATGGGGTGCAAAAGTACCGACCGCACAAAATGGATTAGGTAGCGGGAATACCGACACTGTCCTGAACGGCATCTACAGCACAGAGGTGGTCGGCACCACCATAGATTTCAACCTGGGCCTGACCCGAATCGGAGCTATCCAGCAAGGCGAAAGCCGAAATCAATGGAGCAGTGCAATTGCACTGTCGCGAGCCTTGAACGAAAAATGGATCGTAGCGTTCGAGGTAGCGGGAACACGCCGATCGGGCGTTCCCTTCTCATCTCAATACCTAGCCACGGTTGCTTATGTTGTAAGCAACCGGATGGTCGTGGATGTGGGCCTAGCGAAAGGACTTCAAGCCAACGACCACATGGTGTTTGCTGGCATCACGATGCTTTTGGAAAAGATTCGCTGAAACTGGGTTGCGCCCCGAAATCAGCAACACCGCCCAGAACTTAAGTGCGTTCAAAGGCGTATCCACACGAATGGAAACATAATTCCATAGGAATTCCGATCCTGATTCATCGCCGGAAACAAGGATCGACTTTCTGTTCGTAATCACGCAGTTTTTTTACCCTTATTAAAAGTGGAGAGATCATGTTCAAGAATATGAGAGTCGCGGCACAACTCGGACTAGGGTTCGGCCTTGCGCTGCTGTTGATGATTGTCATCGCCGTGGCAGGCATCATGGGAATGAAGTCGAGCAACGATCAGCTTGATGACATCGTTAAGGACAACATGGTCAAGATCGAGTTGGTCAATACCATGTCCGAATCGGTACATATCGTCAGCCGTGTATTGCGCTCCATGGTGCTGCTGGACGACCTGTCCATGATCAAAGAAGAAGAGCAAAAGCTGATCGCCGCACGGGCCAATTACGACAAAGCTTGGGAAACAATGGAAAAGACTGCCGCCAGCGAGCGCGGACAGGCGATCCGCGCCAAGATCCGCGACACTGCCGCCTTCGCGCGTCCGCTGAACAACAAGATCATCGAACTGGCGCTGAACAACAAGGACGAAGAAGCTCGCACCCTGCTGTTGAAAGAAGCCGGCCCCGCTGTCAAGAAGTGGCAAGACGCCCTGGATGAGAATAGCGCTCTGCAAAAAGAGAACAGCGCTAAACAGGCTGCCGAGGCAGAGGCCAGTTACAACCGTGCTTCGACGATCATGATCGCGCTCTCCATCATCGGCGTGGTGGTGTCCCTCATCATTGCTTTCGCGATCACCCGTAACCTGATGGGTCAGTTAGGCGGCGAACCTGCCTATGCTGCCGACGTGGTTTCCAAAATTGCGGGCGGCGACCTGACTGTCCGGGTAGATATCAAACCCGGCGACAACACCTCCATGCTCTCCGCCATCGCCGGTATGCGCGCAAAGCTTGCTCAGATCATCGGCGAGGTGCGCGGTGCGGCCGATGCACTGGGCTCTGCTTCCGAAGAGGTTTCGGCCACGGCTCAGTCCATGTCTCAGTCAGCATCCGAGCAGGCCGCTTCCGTTGAGGAAACCACTGCCTCCGTCGAAGAGATGTCCGCCTCCATCAACCAGAATGCGGATAACGCCAAGGTCACCAACACCATGGCCGACAATGCTTCCCGTCAGGCCACCGATGGCGGCGCCGCCGTGAAGAACACCGTCTCCGCCATGAAGACCATCGCCGACAAGATCGGCATCGTGGACGACATCGCCTACCAGACCAATCTGCTGGCGCTGAACGCCGCCATCGAAGCCGCCCGCGCCGGCGAGCACGGCAAGGGCTTCGCCGTTGTCGCTGCCGAAGTACGCAAGCTGGCGGAACGCTCCCAAGTAGCTGCACAGGAAATCGGCGAAGTCGCAAAAAATTCCGTGACCATGGCAGAACAAGCCGGTTCGCTGCTTGACGAGATCGTGCCGTCCATCACCAAGACCTCCGACCTAGTGCAGGAAATCGCCGCCGCATCCAACGAGCAGTCCGCAGGCGCAGCCCAGATCAATACCGCCATGGGCCAGATTTCCCAAGTCACACAGCAGAACGCCTCTGCTTCCGAAGAGCTGGCAGCCACCGCTGAAGAGATGTCATCCCAGGCCGAGCAACTGCAACGGCTGATGGAGTTCTTTACCCTCACCGAGGGCAATACTTCTGCCCATACCGCCCGCGCTTCCTCGTCCGCCCCCCGCAAGGCGCCCGTCCGTGCCGCAGCGCATCCGGCGCCCCATGCGGTGAACAGCGGCGATTTCGTCAAGTTCGAGGGCTGAGCAATGGGTGCCGTAACTACCGTAGAGTCCAACCGACCGGAGGCCCCGCCCCAGGCGGCGCCCCGCCAGTATCTGACCTTCACCCTCGCAAAAGAGGCGTTCGCCGTTGAAACGCTCACGGTCAAGGAGATCATCGAATACGGTCAGATCACCACCGTGCCGATGATGCCGGGCTTCATCAAGGGCGTCATCAACCTGCGCGGCGCTGTCGTCCCTCTGATCGATCTGGGCGTCCGCTTCCGCAATGAGATCACGGAAATCACACGCCGTTCCTGCTTCGTGATCCTGGAAGTTCCTTGCGCAGATCAGACCCAGACCCTGGGCATCGTCGTCGATGCGGTGAATGAAGTACTCGAAATCCCGTCCGCCGACATCGAGCCTGCCCCGGCTTTCGGTGCCAAGATCCGCACCGACTTCATCTCCGGCATGGGCAAAATTGCAGACCAATTCGTCATTCTGCTGAACGTGGGCAACGTATTGTCCATCGAAGAAATGGCGACCCTCACCAGCATGTCCGCCACCACCGAGTAAGCCTCCTGGCCCTCCGGCGGGTACGGTTCTAAACCATCAGACCGTACCCGCCAACTTCACTACCAGCCCTACCAGGGCGCATCCTCCGATCACCTCCATCACGCCCCGCTTGAAGCGGAACAGCGCGATGGCTGCCAGCAGCGCAATCACCGCCGAAGTTACATCGAAGCGCCCAGCAAAGCCTTGCGGCCACAGTACGTGGTAGCCGAAGAACAAAGCCAGATTGAGGATCACCCCTACCACCGCAGCCGTGATCGCCGTCAATGACGCGGTGAACTTCAGGTTCTTGTGAGTACTCTCCACCAGCGGCCCGCCGGCCAGGATGAACAGGAAGGACGGCAGGAAGGTGAACCAGGTCACCAGCGTGGCCGCCAGCGCACCGGCCAGGAACAGGTGCTCGCCAAATACAGCGTGCAATGCCGGACTCATGTAGCCGCCCACGAAACCGACAAAAGCCACCACCATGATCAGCGGTCCCGGCGTGGTTTCGCCGAGGGCCAAGCCATCAATCATTTGCGTTGGGGTGAGCCAACCGTAGCCGGTCACCGCCCCTTGATACACGTAAGGCAACACCGCGTAGGCGCCGCCGAAAGTCAGCAGCGCCGCTTTGGTGAAGAACCAGCCCATCTGCGTCAGGGTATGGCTCCAGCCGAAGCTGCTCGTCAGCAATACCATGGGCACCAGCCAAAGCAAACCGCCCACAACAACGACACGAGCAAGGCTCAGCCAGGAAAAGCGGGCATGGTCAGGCGTCGGCGTGTCGTCGTCGATCAGCGCGGGGCCGTAGGATATATCGGCCTTGCCGTGGCCGCCGCCGATCTGAAAATACTTCGGCGACACCCTGCCGCCCACGTAGCCCATCAATGCCGCCGCCGCGACGATGGCGGGGAACGGCACGTTGAAGACGAAGATCGCCACGAAGGCTGCCGCCGCCACGGCCCACAGCACCCGGTTCTTCAGCGCCCGTCCGCCGATGCGATGGGCCGCTTGCACCACGATGGCCGTCACCGCCGGCTTGATGCCGTAGAACAGCCCCGCCACCACCGGCACGTCGCCATAGGCCACGTAGATCCACGACAGGCCGATAAGGATGAACAAGGAAGGCAGCACGAACAAGGCGCCCGCCAAGATGCCGCCCCAGGTCCGGTGCATCAGCCAGCCGATGTAAGTGGCGAGCTGCTGCGCCTCCGGGCCGGGCAGCACCATGCAGTAGTTCAGCGCATGGAGAAAACGCCCTTCGGAAATCCAGCGGCGGCGCTCCACCAGCTCCTGGTGCATGATCGAAATTTGCCCGGCGGGTCCGCCAAAGCTAATGAAGCCCAGCTTGAGCCAAAACAGAAATGCCTCGCGAAAGCTGATGGGGGAAGACGGGGTCATGGAGCGTCCTTGCGTGAGGGCCAATAACCAATGGCCGATGAATACAGGGGGATTGCAAGGACCGACACCCCCGCGTCGATCCCTACGCCGTCTGTATTTTCGCCGATGAATCCCGGCTGCGGCGACGGTTCAACCACATCGGCACCACGCCCACGACGATGCCCCCGATGCCGATGAGGTTGGTCACCAGATCGAAGGTCGGAATGCTGTAGCAGGCAATGAACACCAGAAAAGCCGCGCTGGCAGCGGGCCACAGCAGCAGCGTGAGAAAGGGAACGAAGCCCCGCAGCGCCCGATTACGGAAATGCCAGGCGCAGGCAAAGCCTGCCAGCCCGTAATAGAAAGCCACCTGGAAGCCGATGGCGTTCACCGAATCCTTGATGATGAGATTGATGCTCGGGTAGTAGGACGAAAGGAACAGCAGCACCAGCCCGAAGGCCACGATCATGCTGGTGGCGACCCAGGGCGTGCGCCAGCTTCGATGCAGCACAGCGTAGCGGGGATGCAGCGCCCCATCGCGTCCCTTGGCGCACATGGTGCGGGTGAATTGCAGAATGGACGTTTCCAAGGTGCCGATGGAACTGAGCATCACGGCAATCACCGCCAAGTAGCTCCAGGGCGCGGGGAATAGTTTTTCCGCCAAGGCGAAAACCACGTTGGTGCTGGCCCCCGCCACCTCCGGGTCGCTCAACACCAGCAGCACCGCCAGGGCAAAGCCCATGAACAACAGCAGGATGATGCCCATGGCCAGGGCCGCGCCCCGCCCCGGCGCGTTGGCCGCATCGCGGGTTTCTTCATTGAGATTGAGGGTCACATCCCAGCCCCAGAAAAAGAACAGCGCCGTGAGCGCGCCGGTAGCAAACGAGGTCGGCGTGAATTCCGCTAGCGAGAACCAGCGCCAGGAAAACCCATGGGCCGGATGGGCCCCGTACTGGATCAGGGCCGCCACGACGACTGCCACCAGCACGCCCACTTCCACCGTGGTCATGATGACCTGGGTATAGCTGGTGGGCTTGATGCCCTTCACCACCACCGCGCCCACGAGCACCAGCCAGAAGGCAGCGACGAAGGTGACGGCGCCGGGATCGGAAGCCTTGGCGGGCGCCAGCAGCACCAGCGTGGCCGTCGCTGCCGGAATGGTGCCCGACACCATGAACACCGCCGAGGCAACCAGCAGCGCCCAGCCGGCGAAAAAACCCAGCACAGGATGGAACACCTGCCCAACCCAGGCATAGGAAGCGCCCGCATTGGTGATGACCCGGTTGAGATGAATAAAGGCAAAGGTAATGCCGAACATGATGAGCCCGCAGTACATGAGGCTCGCCACCGACAGCACACCCATGGCGGCAACCAACGTCGCCGTGGTCGCCGCCACGCTGAAGGCTGGCGCCGTACCTGCCACGCCCATCACCACCGATTCACCGAGGCCAAGGGCGCCTTGTTCCAGTTGGGCGTGGGTGTCCATATTCATGTGCTCCTTTACTACTGTCTGGGATATTTTCTGGGACCAACCAATCAAATGATTCGAGCTTTTGTGTCTGGCGCCAACTTGAAACGACGACGGCATCCGATTGGTTCGCCAGCCATAAAACTTCGTCATTCCGGCGAAAGCCCACTGCTGTCCGGAATAAATTATTGATGCTGATAATTGGCAGCTGCTCCTTCATTTCGGAGGGAGGAGGTGACATGTATCGCTGCACCATGCCCCAACTTTTCACCACCGTTCGTCCTGAGCGTAGCGCCGAAGGCGTGAAGTCGAAGGATGAGTTTTGGCACACGGTGCGTTCACTCATCCTTCGACTTCGGCTGCGCCTACGCTCAGGACGAACGGTGGAGCAAAGCGCCACCCGTACCCGCCCTCCACCTACACCGAAAAATCGAGTCCCAGGTCCAACTAAATGCGGTAATCGCTGACATGGACTACTCCTGCAAGCCAGGGCCATAAATATTCCGGACAGCAGTGGGCGTTCGCCGGGATGACGACATCACTTCGATTTTTGGTGTGTAGCCATCTATCCCGCACAACAGCCCTCCCTACACCATCGCCTCCGGCCGCACCCATAGCTCGAACTCCGCCTCGCTCACGTAGCCCAGTGCCAAAGCTGCAGCCTTCAGTGTCGTGCCTTCGTGGTGCGCCCGCTTGGCGATCTCCGCAGCCTTGTCGTAGCCGATGTGGGGACTGAGCGCCGTCACCAGCATCAGGGAGCGATCCAGCAATTCGCCGATCCGCTCCCGGTTCGCCTCGATGCCTCGCACACAGTGGGTCTCGAAGCTGCCCATCACGTCCGCCAGCAAGCGCGTGCTTTGCAGAAAGTTGTAGGCGATCAACGGCTTCATCACGTTGAGTTCAAAGTTGCCCAGAGATGCCCCCACGGCAAGCGCCGTGTCGTTGCCCAGCACTTGGCAGCAGACCATGGTCACGGCCTCGCATTGGGTGGGATTCACCTTGCCCGGCATGATGGAACTGCCCGGCTCGTTCTCGGGAATGTGCAGCTCGCCCAGACCGCAACGCGGCCCGGAGGCCAGCCAGCGCACGTCGTTGGCAATTTTCATCAGGGCCGTCGCCAGGGTCTTCAAGGCGCCATGGGCCGCCACCAACGCTTCGTGGCCGGCAAGGGCGGCGAACTTGTTGTCGGCACTGACGAAGGGCAGCCCCGTCTGCTTCGCCAGCTCTGCCGCCACACGGGCGCCGAATTCGGCATGGGTGTTGAGGCCAGTGCCCACCGCCGTGCCGCCCACGGCCAGTTGCATCAGCGCCGGCAAGGCGTTGCCGATGGCGGCTTCGGCCAAATCCAATTGCGCCGCGTAGCCGGAAAACTCCTGCCCCAGCGTGAGGGGCGTGGCGTCCTGCAAGTGGGTGCGGCCGATCTTCACGATGTCGGCGAACTCGCGGGATTTCTCCGCGAGACGTTCACGCAGGCTCTGCATGGCAGGCAGCACCTGGGTCGTCATGGCCTGGGCAGCCGCCAGATGCATGGCGGTGGGGAAGATGTCGTTGGAGGATTGGCCCAGGTTCACGTGGTCGTTGGGATGCACCTGACGGGCTTCGCCTCGGGTGCCGCCCAACATTTCGGAGGCCCGGTTGGACAGCACCTCATTCATGTTCATGTTGGTCTGAGTGCCGGAGCCAGTCTGCCAAACGGACAAGGGGAACTCCCCATCGTAGCGACCGGAGATCACCTCGTCGGCAGCGCGGATGATGGCGTTGGCCCGCTCCGCATCCAGCAATTCCAACTCCCGATTGACCTGGGCACTGGCCCGTTTGGCCAAGGCCAGGGCGCGAATCAGCTCCACGGGCATGCGCTCGGTGGAAATGGCGAAATGCTCAAGGGCGCGCTGGGTCTGGGCACCCCAGAGAACGTTGGTCGGCACCTCGACAACGCCAAACGAATCCCGTTCCGTGCGATGGCTTTTGCTCATTGCTCCCTCCTGCTCATTGCTGTCTCTTGGATAGAACCCACAATGGAACTGCGCTGGGGTTCGAGTGTCTCAATGCAGTGTAGTTCGCGCAGGCGAAGCTGTTTCCTGCGTCACGCGAATAGCGCAAGAAGGAGTTGTTATGCCCTCGCTTTGCGTCAGCACCTTCAGGGAGTTCAGTCTGGCCTCGGGCAAGGAGGGCCATCTCTATTCTCTGCCAGCACTGGAAGCCGCAGGCTTCGGCGCCGTGTCGCGTCTGCCGGTATCGCTGCGTGTGGTGTTGGAATCGCTGGTACGTCATTGCGACGGCAAGCGGATCACCGAGGAGCACGTACGCCAATTGGCTCAATGGCAGGCAAAAGGCGAACGGGTTGACGAGATTCCTTTCGTGGTGGCCCGCATCATCCTCCAGGATTTCACCGGCGTGCCCCTGCTCTGCGATCTGGCCGCCATGCGCGGCGTGGCAGCGCACTTCGGCAAGAACCCGAAGATCGTGGAGCCGCTGGTGCCGGTGGACTTGGTGGTGGATCACTCGGTGCAAGTGGATCACTTCCACGAAGCCAATTCGCTCGACCTCAACATGAAGCTGGAGTTCCACCGCAACGGAGAACGTTACCGCTTCATCAAATGGGGCATGCAGGCCTTCGACACCTTCCGCGTGGTGCCGCCGGGCATCGGCATCGTGCATCAGGTGAACCTGGAATATCTGGCTCGCGGCATATGCCGTAAAGATGACCTTTACTACCCCGACAGCCTGGTCGGCACCGACTCCCACACCACCATGATCAACGCCCTCGGCGTCGTCGGCTGGGGCGTGGGCGGCATCGAGGCCGAGGCGGGCATGCTGGGCCAGCCCATCTACTTCCTCACACCCGACGTGATCGGCGTGCATCTGGCGGGGCGCCTGAAGGAAGGCGTCACTGCCACCGATCTGGTGCTCACCCTCACCGAAATGCTGCGCGGCGCCAAGGTGGTGGGCAAGTTCGTGGAGTTCTTCGGCGCAGGCGCCGCCTCCCTCACCGTGCCGGATCGGGCCACCATCGCCAACATGGCGCCAGAGTACGGCGCCACCATGGGCTATTTCCCCCCCGACGAGGAAACCGCCGCCTACTTGGCCGCCACGGGTCGCAGCGAAGAGGAGGTCGACGCCTTCCGCCGCTACTTCCAGGCTCAAGGCATGTTCGGCATGCCATCCGTGGGCCACGTGGATTACACCCAGGTGCTGGAGTTGGACCTGGCCTCGGTGGAACCCAGCGTCGCCGGCCCCAAGCGACCCCAGGACCGGATTCCGTTGGGGCTGTTGGGCAGCCACTTCGACGATCTATTCATGCGCTCCGCGCGCGAAGGGGGCTACGGCAGGGCACCCTCGGAGTTGTCGGAGCGCTTTGTCATGAACTCTGAAGCAGTCTCAAAAACAATAAGTAGGAGGTCGAATGAGGTTCCCTCTCCATCCATGCGCAACGAAGTGGAGATGCTGGACACCCCCCCTACCCTGCCCGAACACTCCGCCCCCACGGCCAATGCGGATGAGGACTTGGGCCACGGCGACATCCTGATCGCTGCCATCACCTCCTGCACCAACACTTCCAATCCCGGCGTGATGCTGGCCGCTGGCCTGCTGGCGAAGAAGGCCGTGGCGCGGGGGCTCTCGGTGAAGCCCCACATCAAGACCTCCCTGGCCCCCGGCTCGCGGGTTGTGACGGAATACCTGACCCAGGCAGGCCTGCTGGAACCCTTGTCGCACCTGGGTTTCCGCCTCGTGGCTTACGGTTGCACCACCTGCATCGGCAACTCCGGCCCCCTGGATGCAGAGATAGAAAGCGTGGTGAGCGACAACGATCTGATCTGCGCCGCAGTGCTCTCGGGCAACCGCAATTTCGAGGCGCGCATTCATCCGGCCATCAAGGCCAACTTCCTCATGAGCCCGCCCCTGGTGGTGGCCTTCGCCATTGCAGGTCGAGTGGAAGTAGACATCACCTCGGAACCCCTCGGCGCCTCGCCCGACGGCAGGTTGGTTTTCCTGCGCGACATCTGGCCCAGCCAGCAGGAAGTGGGCGAGGCCCTGTGTCACGCCACCGATCCCGACACCTATCGACGGCTGTACCAAGACTTCGCCACCAGCAATCCTCTGTGGAACGAAATCCCCACCACCAAGGGACAGGTCTACAACTGGGAGCGCTCCACCTACATCGCGGAACCGCCCTTCTTCACCGACTTCGCCCTGGCCCCGGCGCCCGTGACGCCCATCCGCGAAGCCCGTGCCCTGGCCATCTTTGGCGACTCGGTGACCACCGATCACATCAGCCCCGCGGGCTCCATCAAGTCGCTGTCCCCGGCAGGCATCTACCTGCGGGAACAGGGCGTGAAGGCCGACGAGTTCAACAGCTACGGTTCCCGGCGCGGCAATCACGAGGTGATGATGCGCGGCACCTTTGCCAACGTGCGCATCCGCAATCTGATGCTGCCCCCGCGAGAAGACGGCAGCCCCGTGGAAGGCGGGCTGACGCTGATGCAGCCTTCGGGCGAGCAGGGCTTCATCTACGATGCGGCCATGAAGTACGTGGCCGCCGGCACGCCGACGCTGATCTTCGCCGGCGAGGAATACGGCACCGGCTCCAGCCGCGACTGGGCGGCAAAAGGCACGCGGCTCCTGGGCGTGCGGGCGGTGGTGGCGAAGAGCTTCGAGCGCATCCACCGCTCCAATCTGGTGGGCATGGGCGTGCTGCCGCTGCAATTCAACAACGGCGATAGCGCGGCAAGCCTCGGCCTGCGCGGCAACGAGACCTTCGAGTTGCTGGACCTGGATGGGGAATTGACGCCCCACCAAACCGTGCGCCTCGGCATCGTCGGCGCCAACGGCAGCCGCCGCGAAGTGCCGCTGCTGCTCCGCATCGATACGCCCATCGAAGCGGACTACTACCGCCACGGCGGCATCCTGCCTTACGTACTGCGCCAATTGCTGGCGGACTGACCCTTCTCTCATTTGATTCGGAAGCTCCCATGGCCCATTCCTTGCCCCCGGAGTTTCCGGACCCCATCGACTTCCAGCGCATCTTCGAGGCATCGCCCTCCCCTTACCTGATCCTGGACAAGGACAGCGAAATCCTGGCGGCCAACGACGCCTTTCTCACCATCACCCAAACCCGGCGGGAGCAAATCGTTGGGCACCGTTTGACAGAGATATTCCCTGATCGCCCCGGCGACCAATCGATCGCTGGCGCCTGGGCCATGAAGGCATCGCTGGATCGCGTCATAGAAACCCGCGCCGCAGACACCATCCCCATCCAACGCTACGACCTGCCGCGAAGCAGAAATCACAAAGACGGGAGCGACGAACTGGAAGAGCATTACTGGAGTCTGGTGAACACCCCGGTACTTGATGAATATGGCGAGGTGGCCTGCATCATCCATCAAGTGGAGGACGTCACCCGCTTCGTGCATCTCATGTACGCGGTGCCGCCCACCGACAGCATGGGCCAGCCCCTCGACGATCTGGAAACCGAGTTGTTCCACCGAGGTCGGGAGCTTTTTGTCCTCAACGAGCGGCTGCGCCACGCCAACATGGAGTTGGCGCTCCTGGATCGGGCCAAGAGCGAGTTCTTCCAGAACGTGAGCCATGAGTTCCGCACGCCGCTCACCCTGCTCATCGGCCCTCTGGAGCAGCTGCTACAGGCACCGCCGCCCCTCTCCGAAGAGCAGCTTGAACAACTGGAACTCGCCCATCGCAATGCCCTGCGCATGTTGAAGCAGGTGAATACGTTGCTCGACTTCGCCCGCATCGAGGCAGGCCGGGCCAATGTTTGGTACGAACCCACGGACCTTGCCGCCCTCACCACCGAACTAGGCGCCGCTTTCCGCCCAGCCATGGAACAGGTGGGGCTGACCTTCCAGGTGGACTGCCCGCCCCTGCCCGATGCCGTGTACGTCGATAGGGAGATGTGGGAAAAAATCATCCTCAACCTGCTCTCCAACGCCTTCAAATTCACCCAAACGGGAGGCGTGGTAATGCGTCTGGAAGCGGTGGAAGGACGGGCGCGACTCACGGTGCTGGATACGGGAAGCGGCATTCCCGAAGCCGAGTTGCCGCGACTGTTCGAGCGCTTTCACAGGATCGAACAAACGGACGCCCGCGTGCATGCGGGCACCGGCATCGGTCTGGTGTTGGTACAGGACTTGGTGAAGCTCCACGGCGGCACCATCCAGGTGGAGAGCGTGGTGGGCAGCGGCACCCAGGTAACGGTAGAGATTCCCATGGGGTGTGCCCATCTACCGCCCGTGTCAGTAAAGACATTCAGCCCCATGCTGCCTCTGGGCGACATCGCGAACACCTACATACAGGAAGCGCTCACCTGGGTACCTAAACCCGCCGTCACGATCAGCATGCGCCGCCGCGCCGGGGAAGACCAAACCTCGCTGCGCAGGGCCAACATCCTGGTGGTGGATGACAACGCCGACATGCGCAACTACTTGGCACGCCTACTCAGCGCCCAGCATGAAGTGCAAACCAGCGCCAACGGAACGGAGGCCCTGGAGACCGTACGCAAAGCGGCCCCTGATCTGGTCATCACCGACATCATGCTGAGCGGCATGACCGGCTACGAATTGCTGCGCGCCATTCGTGAAGACCCGGAGACGACGCAGATTCCGGTCATCATCGTTTCCGGCGCCGGGGGCGATCATGCGGTGGTGGAAGGGTTGGCGGCGGGTGCCGACGACTATCTGGTGAAACCCTTCAAGGCGCGGGAACTGCTGGCCCGGGTAGCAACACAACTCAACCAATCGGCGGCGTCCCGCTCGGAGCGGGAGCTACGCAGTAATGCGGAAGCCACCCGCGCACGCCTGGATCTCGTGCTGGAAAGCGTTTCCGATGCGGTGATCGGCGTCTCCGCCGAGGGGACGCTCACCTACATCAACAACCGGGCGGCGCGACGCACGGGCAAAGAAAAGGACGAACTGCTGGGCCACGATCTCACGACCCTATTCCCCGGCGACGACGGCCATCTAGTGAAGCAATGCCTGACGCAGGTGATCCGCAATCGCTCACCTGAGCGTCTGGAACATTTCAGCAACACACAATCGAGCTGGTTTGAAACCCGTATCTATCCATCCCCCAGCGGCGCGGTGATCTTTTCCGCGGACATCTCCCAGCGCAAGCACGTGGAGCAGCGATTGCGAGATGCCATGACCCGGCTTTCCATGGCGGCAGGCATTGCGGGCCTGGGTTTCTGGGAATGGGACGTGAGCAACGACCGGGTCTATTTCTCTCCCGAGTGGCGCAAGCAGCTGGGTTACGCGGAGGGAGAACTCCCCAATCACCTCGATGAATGGCGCAAGCGCCTTCATCCCGATGACAGGAAGCGGGTGGAGCAACAGGTACGGAAATTTGCCCAGTCGCCTACGCCCGACTTTGAAATCGAATACCGCCTGCAACACAAGGACAACAGCTACCGTTGGCTCAATGCCCGCTGGTCGGCCCTGAGCATTCAGAACGGCCATGCCACGCGGCTTGCCGTCACCCATCTGGACATCACCGCGAAGAAGAAGATCGAGGATGAGCTGCGTTACGTGGCGAGCCACGACGGGCTGACAGGCCTGCCCAATCGTCTACTGCTCACGGAGTTTGCCGAGCACATGTTGGCAAGTGCCCGCCGCAACGATGAAAAGCTGGCCGTACTCTTCTTCGATCTGGATAAGTTCAAGGCCATCAACGACACCTACGGCCATCGCATCGGCGATCAGGTGTTAAAGGAAGCAGCGCTGCGAATCACCCACAGCGTTCGTTCCGAAGACATGGTTGGCCGCCTCGGCGGCGATGAGTTCGTAGCGGTGATCGCCCAGGTCAAAGACGTCCGCGACGTAACCCAAGCCGCAAAGCACGCCCTGACGGCCCTGAGCGAGCCCTACCTAATCGACCAGTTGGAACTTCAAACACCACCGAGCATTGGCATCGCCTTCTACCCCGACGATGGTGAAACCGTGGATGCACTGATCCAGCAAGCAGACCTGGCCATGTACCACGCCAAGTCCCAAGGAGGACGGATGTACCAATTCGTCCGCCAGACTTTCAATCAGGAGTCACTGGATCGTTCGTCCATTGAAACTCGAATGAAGATGGACCTGGAGAACAACGCCTTCCGCCTGGCATACCAACCGATCTTCGACGCGGAAACTGGAAGCGTCGTTTCTGTGGAGGCGCTACTTCGCTGGCCCGGTATGGACTTGGCGCCGACCCAGTTCATACCGATCGCCGACAAGACCGGCCTCATCCACCCCCTCGGCGCATGGACCGTCCGGGAAGCTTGCGATCAGTTGCTGGAACTCAAGCGCCAGGGCCTGCCGCCCATTCCGGTGGCCCTCAACGTCTCGGCATCGCAATTCTTCCATCCAGACTTTTCCGCCAGCATTGCCCGCACGCTGAGTGACACATGCATCGATTCTGAACACATCCGGCTGGAAATTTCCGAAAGCACACTGACGGGAAATTTCGACAAGGTTTCCCAAATACTCAATGAGCTAGAGCAACTGGGCATCCGCATCGACGTGGATGAGTTCGGTCATGGCTGCTCCAATTTAGAACATCTTAGCCAACTTAAAGTCGCCGCATTAAAGGTAAATGCTAAAAGCGTAAGCCCGGCACTTACCGAAACCATCGTCGCCCTTGGCCACAACCTGGGGCTGGATGTGGTCGCTGATCGCATAGAAACGGACGAGGTTCTCGCACCGCTACGTAAGCGTAAGCGGGTGAAGCTGCAAGGCTTCTACCTTTGCACGCCAGTCCCGTCAGCCGACTTCTCCGAATGGTATCGGCAACAGATGGCAGCACGTCACTGACATCGCCCCCGCGGAAATATTCCATATCGCTACCCGTCGATTGATTCATGTCGCTCTTCGCATACCGGCCAACAGCATGACAATGAACTGAATGGAACATTCATATGCCATCTCTTTGACTACAGACCTAAAGCCGCTTCCGCTCTAAAAAAATACAAAAATCACTTCTAACCTCCTTACAACCGAACGGAATTCCCTACATCGAAATAGCTCAAAACACATCATCGTAGGCCCCGGTTTTGCTTATTGGCCACCACAAGAACAAGAAGCACTGCATGTGCCCAGTTACTTCCAACAGAGAAAACGAACGTCATATCCAGAAACGCTGGCGAAGGCACTCCTTCAAGGACAACTTCGCAAGAATTCACCCGCTTCTGCAAATAGCACCGTAAGCCTTCGAGATTGCCTAGCAGACATCGAAGCTTGTCCACGTTTTCTCAGCAACACGAATGGAAATAGTCATGACCGTAAAAAACCGCATCGCACTTCTCGTGCTAACTGCGCTGATTGGAATCTCGCTCCTCTCAGGAGCCGCCCTATTCCAATTGAGCCAAGTCTATGAAGCAGCCAATCAAGGCAATAGCAACACCGTGCCGAGCCTGACGTTGGTAACCCAGATGCGTCACGACCTGAGCCGCATAAGAATCATGGCCTATCAGCACATGAACACGCCCGACAGCGCTGTCATGGCGGATCTGGAGCAGAAGATTGCCAAGGCGTCCGAGGATATTCAAAAAGCGCTCAAGGATTACGAGCCGCTTATTTCCGACGAAAGAGACAAGAGCCTGTTCATGGATGACAAGGCCAGCTTCGCCATGTATAGCGAAGCCCTAAAACCCCTCATCGCCTTCTCACGGGAAAACAAGAAACAACAGGCGCTAGATACCGCGAAAAATGCCGTCGTAGCGGCGGGCAAGGCCTATTCCGCCTTTGAAGATCATGTGGCATACAACCTCGAACTGAGCAAGAAGGGCGCTGCATCTGCCATAGCGGCAAAGCAACTCTCCACCCCGATTGTCCTGGTCATTTCCATCGCGACGCTGCTTGCTGTCGCGGCACTTGGTTTCCACATTGTCCGCTCGTTAATGCAGCAACTCGGCGGCGAGCCGGCCACGGCATTGGAAGCCGCAAACAAGATTGCGGCAGGCGACTTGACCGCACGGATCGTCGTCAAGGAAGGCGACACTACGAGCATGATGGTGGCCATCCAACGTCTGGCAGACAAGATGGAGTGGTACCGCTCCATCATCGATGCAGTGCCATTCCCGATCCATGTCACCGATGCGGACATGAAGTGGACCTTCCTTAACAAGGCATTCGAGAAACTGATGGTCGAGCAAGGTCGAGTCCGAGATCGTAACGATGCCGTGGGCCGCCCTTGTTCCACTGCCAATGCCACCTGCTGTAACACGCCCAACTGCGGCATCATGCAACTGCGCGGGGGCGTAACGGAAAGCTTCTTCGACTGGTGCGGCCTCAACTGCAAGCAGGACACAGCGCCAGTCCTCAACACTCGTGGCGAAACCGTCGGCTACGTGGAAACCGTGACCGACCTGACGGCCACCCTTCGCGTCAAGAACTACACGGAACAAGAGGTGCGCCGCCTTGCGGTGAACCTGGAGCGCCTTGGTAATGCCGACTTCAGTTTTGACCTTTCGATCATGGCGGCCGACCAATACACCAATGAGGTCCGCGCCCAGTTCAGCCGTATCAACGAAAGTCTGAAACAGGTTGGCACGACGCTGACCGACACCTTTGCCGAGGTGAACGGCGTTCTCGCAGAAATCGAAAGGGGCAACCTGACGAAGACTGTGGTGGGCGACTACAAGGGACCGTTCCTCGATCTCAAGAACATGGTCAACAACACGGTGGAAAAACTTGCCAAGACCATTGGCGAAGTCAACGCCACGGCCAACACACTCAGCTCAGCCACCCAGCAAGTCTCTGCGACGGCGCAATCCTTGTCCCAGGCATCCTCGGAGCAAGCGGCTTCAGTGGAAGAAACTTCCGCGTCTGTGGAGCAGATGGCCGCATCTATTCAGCAAAACACCGAGAACGCCAAAGTGGGCGATTCCATGTCGGCCGAAAGCTCCCAAAAAGCTGCTGAAGGTGGCCGTGCCGTAACCCAGACGGTGGCAGCCATGAAGACCATCGCCGACAAAATCAGCATCGTCGATGACATCGCCTACCAAACCAACCTGCTGGCGCTGAATGCCGCCATCGAAGCCGCCCGCGCCGGCGAGCATGGCAAGGGCTTTGCGGTGGTGGCCGCCGAAGTGCGCAAGCTGGCCGAGCGCTCTCAGGTCGCTGCTCAGGAAATTGGCGAGGTGGCGAAGAACTCCGTGCAACTGGCCGAGCAAGCCGGTGGCCTGCTGGACGAAATCGTGCCCGCCACCAAGAAAACCGCCGATCTGGTTCAGGAAATCGCCGCCGCATCGAACGAACAATCTTCAGGGGCAGGCCAGATCAAGAACGCCATGGGTCAGCTTTCTCAGCTGACGCAGCAAAACGCATCTGCCTCGGAAGAACTGGCGGCGACGGCGGAAGAGATGTCGTCCCAGGCGGATCAGCTGCAAGAGCTGATGGCATTCTTCACCGTCGCTATGGAGCATACAGCGCCTGCGCGCCCAGCCGCTACGCTACGCAAAGCGGCACGCCCGACTCAAACCCGAACAGGTGGAGACCTCGGCGAATTCGTTAGGTTCGAGGGATAACGATGACTGCCGTATCCCTCCTTTCCGAAAAGGGTCAGGCGCCCACGGTCGCGAGTGAGACGCGCCAATACCTGACGTTTTCCCTTGCTGGGGAAATGTTCGCCGTTGGCACGCTCAGCGTGAAGGAAATCATCGAGTACGGACAAGTCACTACCGTCCCGATGGTGCCATCCTTCATCCGCGGCGTTATCAATCTGCGCGGTGCAGTGGTGCCGGTGATCGACCTGGGCGTGCGCTTCCGCAACGAACCCACCGAAATCACCCGCCGCTCCTGCATCGTGATTCTCGAAGTCCCTTCCGACGATGGAACTCAGACCTTGAGCATCGTCGTCGATGCAGTGAATGAAGTGCTGGAAATATCTCCCGCTGACATCGAACCGCCACCGGCTTTCGGCGCCAAGATCCGTACCGACTTCATCGATGGCATGGGTAAGGTCGCCGGAAAGTTCGTTATCCTCATCAATGTGGGCAAGGTGCTTTCCGTCGAGGAAATTTCATCCCTCGCCAACGTCGCACGCACGACCGAGTAGTCCGCCACAGTAATCCGCCACAAATGCCCACTGGCCTCGCAATGCGTCAGTGGGCATTTTCTCTTGGGACAAAACAGCCCCCCTTGCTCTCAGTTCCTCACAATTGCGGGGGTCGCGATTCAAGCTTCCTGGAATGCCACTTGGCCGGTAGCTAATCGCATAGCCAGTCATTCCCCCTAAGCGGAACTCTCCATACAACACGCAAACCCTTCCGGTCAAAGGGCTTCCAGCTATTCACGTCGCAGCCACACTACGGAGTTTGCGGAAGCGCATGAAACGCAGGCCGAAGGAGACATGCCTCGATAAGATCACAACGAGGCATAACGCGCTGCTAAATGTAGGGATTTCCCTCTTACCGAAGCTTTACATACCTATCATCATTCACCCCTTAAGAAACCCTTAATAAAAACAAACGCTCAACTTAGGCGTTCAAGGTTTCCGAAGACCCTCAACTTTGCCGAGAGAAACACACATGAAGAACATGACCGTCGCCCAGCGGATGGCGCTACTGATTCTGTCCGCCCTGATAGGAATCATCCTGCTCACCGGCGCTGCCCTGTACCAGATGTCCAAAGTGTATGAGGCAGCCAACTACGCCAACGTCAATACTGTTCCCAGTATCGTGCTGCTGGACGACATCCGGAAAAACTATCTGCGGACTCGTATTCAGATGAATCGCCACATTCTGAATACCGACGAAAAGACGATGGGCGAAATCGAGGAAATCCTCAAAAAGAATCGTCAGAACGTCTTCGACGGCGTGAAGAGATACCTCAGCCCGAACGGCTGCGGAGGCAATGCATGCGTCACCGACGATAAGGACAAAGCCTACCTGGAAGAGGTGCAGAAGCTCTTCACGGCCTTCGATGCCAAACTCGAGCCGATCCTTGTGGAATCCCGAAAAGGTCCATCGGGCATGACAAAGGCCCGCGACATGATGGCGCAGACGATTGAGCTTTCCGAGAAGATCGCAGCAGTTATCAACGACGACTTCGATTACAACGTTCAACTTGGCAAGAAGGCTTCCGACGAGGCCGCTGCCACCAAAAATTCGGCCTTCGTCATGTCGCTCGTCATTGCGACCTTGACCCTCCTGGCGATTGTCGGCATCGGCTACTTCATCACCCGTACCCTGATGAAGCAGCTTGGAGCCGAACCGTCGCGTGTCGCGGAAATTCTGGGTGAATTCGCCAACGGCAAGCTGAACGCCAAAATCGAAGTCCGCACTGGCGATACCACCAGCGCGGCTGCCGCTACACGGGATCTGCAAAAGACGCTCCAAGCCGTCATCAGCGAAACCGAGACTCTGTCTCAAGCTGCAGCCGTGGGCGATCTGAACAAGCGTATCGATGCCTCCAAGTTCCAAGGCGACTGGAACACGCTGGTCAGCGGCGTCAACGACACGGTGAAGAACATCGCCGAGCCGATGAAGGTCACTTCCAATTACATCGACCAAATCGCCAAGGGCGTCATCCCCGCTCAGATCACCACCACCTACCAAGGCGAGTACCTGATCATCCGCGACAACCTCAACGGCCTCATCAAGATGATGGGCGACCTGCTCAGCGAAACCGACATCCTGATCCAAGGCGCTGCGGTCGGTCAGCTCGACAAGCGCGCCAATGCCGACATGTTCCAAGGCGGCTGGAAGCAGCTCGTGGTGGGCGTCAACGACACGGTAAAGAACATCGCCGAGCCGATGAAGGTCACTTCCGACTACATCGACCAGATCGCCAAGGGCGTCATTCCCGCCCAGATCACCACCGCCTACCAAGGCGAATACTTGGTCATCCGCAACAACCTCAACGGCATGATCAAGATGATGGGCGACCTGCTCAAGGAAACCGACATCCTCATCCAAGGCGCCGCCAATGGCGAACTCGACAAGCGAGCCAATGCCGCTCAATTCCAGGGAGGTTGGAACCAGCTTGTAGTTGGCGTTAACCAGATTGTGGAGACCGTCGACATTGCCTTCAAGGACACCGTCCGCGTTGCAGAGGCACTGGCGAAGGGAGATTTGAGCCAAAAAGTCACGCGTGACTATCGCGGCACTTTCAATGTGGTCAAGCAAAGCGTCAATGGCACAGCCGAGGCCCTGACCCGCATCGTTGGCGAAATCAAGGACGTCGTCGAAGCCGCCAACCGTGGCGACTTCAACGTCAAGATGAACCTCGTCGGCAAGGCGGGCTACACCCAAGAGTTGTCCGAGCTGCTCAACCAACTGTCCGACACGGTGGACACTGCCTTCAAGGACACCATCCGCGTAGCAGAAGCACTGGAACGCGGCGACCTCACATTGACCGTCACCCGCGACTACCAAGGCGCGTTTGACCAAGTCAAGCAAAGCCTCAACAACACCGTCAGCAAACTCTCGCAGGTCATCAGCGAGGTGAATAGCGCGGCCGGCACCATCGCTTCTGCTTCTGAAGAGGTATCGGCCACGGCCCAGTCCATGAGCCAATCCGCATCCCAACAGGCCGCTTCCGTCGAAGAGACAACGGCCTCCGTGGAGCAGATGTCCGCGTCCATTACCCAGAACGCCGAGAACGCCAAGGTCACCAACACCATGGCTGTCACCGCCTCGAAGCAAGCCAATGACGGCGGAGCTGCGGTGAAGGAAACTGTGATCGCCATGAAGACCATTGCCGACAAGATCGGCATCGTGGACGACATCGCTTACCAAACCAACCTGCTGGCCCTGAACGCCGCCATCGAAGCTGCCCGTGCCGGTGAGCACGGGAAGGGCTTTGCCGTGGTGGCCGCCGAAGTGCGCAAGCTGGCCGAGCGCTCTCAGATCGCCGCTCAGGAAATCGGAGAAGTGGCGAAGAACTCCGTGGGCTTGGCCGAACAAGCGGGTTCCCTGCTCAACGAAATGGTGCCCAGCATCGGCAAGACTTCCGATCTGGTGGAAGAAATTGCAGCAGCATCCAATGAGCAGTCTGCCGGCGTTGGCCAGATCAACACGGCCATGGGGCAACTTTCCCAACTGACGCAGCAGAATGCCTCCGCTTCCGAGCAGTTGGCCGCCACTTCCGAGGAAATGTCCTCGCAGGCTGAGCAGTTGCAAGGCTTGATGGAGTTTTTCACACTGAACTCCGCAAGTAGCGCTGCCGGCCGCGGCAACACGGCCTCCAAGAAGAAAGCGCCCGTCGCACGCCAAGAACAAGCCCACACCGTTGCAAGCCAGGGCGACTTCGTCAAGTACGAGGGCTAATCCATGGGTGACCTCATTACAAACGGACATCTTCAGGAGGCAGCCCAACTGGCTGAAATGCGCCAGTACCTGACTTTCTCCCTCGCGGGTGAAATGTTCGCTGTCGGCACACTCAGCGTGAAGGAAATCATCGAGTACGGACAAGTCACTACGGTCCCGATGGTGCCCTCTTTCATCCGTGGCGTTATCAACCTGCGCGGTGCGGTGGTGCCCGTGATCGACCTGGGCGTGCGCTTCCGCAACGAACCCACGGTCATTACCCGGCGTTCCTGCATTGTGATTCTCGAAGTGCCTTCCGACGAAGGAACCCAGACCTTGAGCATCGTTGTCGATGCGGTGAATGAAGTGCTGGAAATTCCTCCTGCCGACATCGAGCCACCGCCCGCCTTCGGCGCCAAGATCCGTACCGACTTCATCGCAGGTATGGGCAAGGTCGCAGGAAAGTTCGTGATCCTCATCAACGTCGGCAAGGTGCTCTCCATTGAGGAGATCGCCTCCCTGACCAACATCGCGGGTACAACCGAGTAGTCCGCCACAATAGTCCGCAGCAAAAAACCCACTGGCCTTGTAAAAGACCAGTGGGTTTTTCATTTATTGACTCGGCCCGCAAATGTTTGAAGTCGTCACCCCGGCGAAAGCCCACTGCTGTCCGGAATATTTATGGCCCTGGCTTGCAGGATCAGTCCATGCCAGCGATTACCGCATTTAGTTGGACCTGAGACTCGATTTTCGGTGCAGGTGGAGGGCGGGTACGGGTGGCGCTTTGCTCCACCGTTCGTCCTGAGCGTCCCACAGGGACTTGCTTCGCGGCGTAGCGCCGAAGGCGTGAAGTCGAAGGATGAGCTTTGGCACACGGTACGTTCACTCATCCTTCGACTTCGGCTGCGCCTACGCCCCGAAGGAAGTCCCCTTGGGGGACGCTCAGGACGAACGGTGGTGGAGATTGGGAGGCTTGGTGCTGCAATACATGTCACCGCTTCCCTCCGAAACGGGGGGGGCACAACTTTATTCCGGACAGCAGTGGGCGAACGCCGGGATCCAGAAGGTATCTGGCCGATAGCTGTCCCACAGCGCATGGACAGACCACTATCCCGTCATTTTGTTTCGCCCGGCAGCTTGTTGAGTAGCATCCAGTAAAGGCCCAGTGCGTTCACCGCCTTCATGAATGGCTCGGATTCGACGGGCTTCACCAGGTAGCTGTTAGCGCCCAAGTTGTAGGCGCGCACGACATCGATTTCCTCATGGGAGGAGGTGAGTACTACCACCGGCAGCAGTCGTGTGCGCGGGTCGGCGCGCACCGCACGCAGCACTTCGATGCCATCCACGCGCGGTAGCCGCAGGTCGAGCAGAATGAGCCGTAGCCGCTGGCTTTCTGCAGCCGAGGTGGGGCCGCTGCCAAAGAGAACGTCGAGCGCTTCGGCGCCGTCCTTGACCCACTGCACCTGGTTGACCAGATGGGTGTCCTTCAGTGCGTCCATGGTCAGCTCGGCATCGGACGGGTTGTCTTCCACCAGCAGAATCTGCAACTCCTGGCTAGTCGCGGTCATGATGCTTGTTCTCCTGAAAGAGGATCGCTTGGCAGCGGTAGCGTGAACGTAAACGTGGCGCCGGCGTCGGGCTTGCTCTCGCCCCAGATGCGGCCGTTGTGGCGCAGCAGGATGCGTTGGACAATGGCTAGACCGACGCCGGTACCCTCGAATTCGTCCTGACCGTGCAGGCGCTGGAAAACCCCGAACAGCTTGTCCGCATACCGCATGTCAAAACCGGCGCCGTCGTCCTTGACCCGGTAGCGGGCTTCCTCGTCTTGAGCGTAGCCGCTGATCTCGATGTGTGCCACTTGTCGCCGACGCGTGAACTTGACGGCATTGCTGAGCAGGTTTTGCCAGACCTGCCGGAGCATGGCAGCGTCGCCTCTGATGGGCGGCATCGGCGTGAAGCTGAATTGGATGTCGCGTTGCGGTTCGGCTGCGCGTAGTTCCTCCACGACGCTTCTGGCCATGGCTTCCATGTCTACTAGCTGCTCCGCTATTTCGCGGCGGCCCATGCGAGAGAACGCGAGCAGATCGTCGATCAGCCTTCCCATGCGCTGGGCATTGTCGCGGACAACCTGGAGTTGGCGACGGCCTTCGTCGTCGAGTTTGTCGCCATAGCCATCGACAACCTTACGTGAGAAGCCGTCGATGGCGCGCAGGGGCGCGCGCAGGTCGTGTGAGACCGAGTAGGAGAACGCCTCCAGTTCCTTGTTGGCAGCCTCCAGCTTTGCGGTACGATCCGCCACACGTTGTTCCAGCTCGGCGTTGAGCGCGCGAATCTCTTCTTCGGCCCGCTTGCGATCACTGATGTCGCTCACGTTAGTCAAGAAATAGAGGGGGGTGCCCGCCTCGTCCCGACGCAATGATGTACTCAGATCCACCCATACCACTGAACCATTCTTGCGCAGGTAGCGTTTGACGAAGCGGGTCGATTCCTTCTCGCCGGAGATGAGCTGATCAAGTGCTTGCTGCGTCGGAATGACATCATCGGGATGGGTGATGTCCTGCCACCTGAGGTTCTTTAGTTCTGCCGCCGAATAGCCCAGCATTTCGCAGAACGCCCGGTTTACGTCTATGGCGCCGTTGGGCGACGTTATGGATTTTCCGATAGGAGAGCGCTCGAATAGATACCTGAATTTGTCTTCGCTTTCACGCAAGGCATGCTCGGCAAGTTTTTGGTTGGCAATCTCCGCGAGGATCCTGACATTGGCCCCGGACAGTGCCAAATACGGCTGTCGTACCGACGCGGAAAATATGCTTTTGTAAATCACAAAGAAGGCCACCACCTTGTAGACGTGGCCCAATCCGTTGTAGGTGTCGTAGACGCTCTTGTAGATGGCGAAGACCGTTTCGCTGAAGATGCAGATGACAAACGCCACCGCGTAGTAGGCCAACATCTGATTTCCCGTTTGCAACATCCGTCGCCAATAGGCGAGTGCTGCCAGGAACAGGAGCAGCATGATCACGTACTCGGAGATTTTCTTGAAAGGGGTGAGTCCAACGCCCTCTACAAAGGTTAGCGGCACATGAGCCGGAAAATAGATAACTCCGACGAACACCAACGCAGGCAGGGCGATGGCTGCCGCCATCAGCGGTGCTTTCGCCAACCAGGGATTTCGGCTGTCAGGATAGATGTAGGCACTGGCGAGGAAGGCCGACGAGGAAAGCAGTCTGGCCGCAATCCAGAATTGGGCGGCCTTGTTGCCAGTGTTGGTTGAGACGAAGGCGGGCATGCCGGCGTAGCTCAGGGTGTGCATGAAGTCCAGCATGCCGATAGCGAGGAAGGCAGTGCTCAGAAACAGCGCGTGCCGGTCCTTGGACTGATCGTAGGTGTACCACCCCACGCCGAAGATGGACCACGACACCATGACGCTGAAGAATTCGGCAATGTTGTGAAAGACCAGATACTGGGCAGTGTTCATCACGTGATAGAGCTGATCGGGAAAGGCTTCCGTCAGCAGAAAGGGCAACAGCGCTGTAATAGTCACCGTGGCCAGTGCGGCGTGCGGAGGTATTCGAGACAGTGTTCTCATTGTCTGCATCCTCAGGCTAGACGCCGGCGGGAGCCCGCGTCGTGAAGGAAAAGCCCTTCTCCTTGAGTACCTTCAAGCTGGCTGCAACGACTTCAGGGTCATAGAGGCGGCCCTGGCCCCTAGTGACTTCCTCCAGGGCCGCATCGAGGCCGAGCGCAGGCCGGTAGGGGCGATGCGACATCATCGACTCCAGCACGTCGGACACCGCCAGGATGCGTGCGCCGAACACAATGTCCTCGCTTTTCAGCCCCCGAGGATAGCCTGAACCATCGAGCCGCTCGTGGTGCTGGAGCACCATGTCGGCAATGGGCCATGGGAAATCCACTTTCTTCAGGATCTCGTAGCCCGCGGCGGGGTGGGTCTTCAGTAGATCGAACTCGATACTGGAGAGCCGCCCAGGTCGGTTCAGAATCTCCGCAGGCACCTGGATCTTGCCGATGTCATGAACGACGCCGGCGAGATAGATGCCGTTGATCTCATCTTCCGGCAGACCAAGTTTGCGCGCGATGGCGGATGCGAGTTCGGCCGTGCGCTGCTGATGGCCGGCGGTGTATGGGTCGCGCGCCTCCGCGGTACTGGCAAGCATGGCGATGGTATCCGTCATGCCTTTTTGCAAGCGCTTGACGTAGTGCTCGTTGTCGGCCTTGGTGCGCAGGGCGGTGATGCCATAGGAAAGATCGCCTGCCAGTTCCGTTAGCAGCGCTACCTCGTCGTCCGAGAATGCGTTTGCCTCAGAGGCATAGACGGTGAGCGTGCCGGATACGATCGCTCCGTCTTTCAGCGGCAGTGCGATGCCCGATGCGTATCCACGCTTGAGGGCTTCATCCCGCCAATCCCCCGCGGCGGGAGTCCGAGCAAAGTCCTGGATTACCTGCGGTATGCCCGTCCTGATGGCCTTGCTGGTGGGGCCCTGGCCCCGGGCCGTATTCCCCCAGCTTAGCTTCATCAGGTCAAGGAAGCCTTCGTCATGGCCGTAGTGCGCGATGGGGCGAATGGTTTGCGATTCGTCCTGCTCCGCAGTGGAAATCCAGGCCATGCGATAGTTGCCGACCTCCACCAGCAGCCGACACATCTCCTGCCGCAACTGATCCGGATCCAGCGCCCGAACCAGGGCCTGGTTGCAGCGGCTCAAAGTGACGAGTGCCCGATCCGCACGTACCCGTATGGCGATTTCGCTTTCCAGTTCCCTGACCTTCTTTTCCAATTGGGAGACCAGCCGCTGGCTGTATTCGGCAAGATAATGCGCCTCTTCCTGAGGGGTGACTGGACGCTTGGCCCGGCCTTCCTTGTGCTCTGTCACGAGCTCTTCCAAGGCGTGCATCAGGGTGTCGGGTTTGATCGGCCAGCGAATGAACCTGTCTGCGCCCAGACCCAGGGCGAAGCGCTCGTCCTCGTCGCTCACGTAAGCGGAGGTCGTCAGAACCAAAGGAATATTCCGTAACTGCTCGTCCTGCTTGCACTCACGGCAAAAGCGGTAGCCGTCCATCCGGGGCATCAAGATGTCCGATATGATCAGATCGAACGGTGTGCTGCGCAGCTGCTCCAGACCTTCCACCCCGTTGGAGGCCATCACGACCTCATGGCCGTGCTCCTTGAATAGCACTTCCAACAAGTAGCGATTCTCGAATGTATCGTCCACCACCAGTATTTTCATTGCGCACGAAGCCTCTCCCCTGCGTGGCTCACTACTTCGGCGTAACAGCGACTCACCTTGGCACCTCTAAATAGGATTGGAGTTCCTGGAGGAATGTTTCTGGGTTGATGGGTTTTTCGATATAGCCCGTGCACCCGGCGGCCAAGGCCTTCTCCCGATCCCCACACATAGCATAGGAAGTGAGGGCGACAATAGCAATGTCCTTGCCGATGGGTGAGGCTCTGATGCGCTTGGTTGCCTCATGGCCGTCGATTCCAGGCAGCTGGATATCCATCAGTACCAGGTTTGGACGCTCCCGTAGCGCGAGCTCGACGCCTTCCTCGCCAGTCGTGGCCTCCAGAACAGCAAAACCGGCGTGCGACAACATGAACTTCAATAGATACATGTTGGCCGGTTCGTCTTCCACTACCAGGATCTTCCTCATTGCACTGTGCTCCTTGGGTGCAGCGGCAAGGCGAGCGTAAAGATGCTCCCCTGGCCGACCTCGCTTTGGGCGGTGATTTCCCCACCGAGAAGCTGGGCGATGCGCCGAGCAAGATAGAGTCCAAGGCCGGACCCTTCCCTGGGCCGGCCCTCCGTGATGATCTGGTGGAAGGCGGTGAAGAGTTCCGGGATGATCTCCCGGCGTACGCCGATGCCTGTGTCTCGCACGTCGATCTGTACGCTGTCTTCGCTCCTGCTCACACTGATCTCGATCCGTCCGCGATCAGTGAACTTGACCGCGTTGTCCATCAGGTTCGCGAGGATCTGCCGGATTCTTCGGTGGTCGCTCTCGATGACGAGATTGTCTGCGGCGTTGATCGTCAGTGTCAGCCCCTTCGCTTGCATCGCAGCCGAGAAGGATTCCGTCACCTCCCGCACTAGCGTGGCGACGTCGACTTCGCGAAGGGATACGATGACCCTTCCGGCCTCGATCTGGCTGATGTCGAGCACGTCGTTGATCAGCGCCAGCAGGTGGTTGGCGCTGGTCTTGATGATCGTGAGCTGCTTGAGCTGCTCGGCGTTGAGTTTCCCTGCGATCCCTTGCAGCAAGAGGCCGGTGAAGCCGATGATGCTGTTGAGGGGAGTACGTAGCTCATGGCTCACGGAAGCGATGAACATGGACTTGAGCCGGTCGAGCTCCTGTAGTTTGGTGTTCGCCCGCCGCAGCTCCGTCGTGCGCTGGTCCACGAGGTCTTCCAGGTGGTCGCGGTGTTGCTGCAGCTGTTCTTCGAGGTGCCGACGCTCGCTGATGTCGCGCTGGATGATCGATGTGCCTATGATCCGACCGCTACGATCCTTGATGGGTGAGTCGGTCACCGCAACGTCGACGCGCGAGCCGTCCTTGCGCCGCCGCACCGTTTCGGTGTGGCCGATGCGCTCGCCGTGGCCGATGCTTTCCAGCTTCTGCGTGAAGTTGTTGGCGCGCTCGGGCGGGATGATGAGCGACGTAATCGGCTGCCCGATGGCCTCCGCCGCGCTGTAGCCGAACAGCCGCTCGGCAGCGGCGTTCCAGCTATCCACCACGCCGTCGAGCGTGGCCGAGACGATGGCATCCTCCGACGAGCCGACGATCAGCGCCAGCCTCGATCGGGCTTCCGCGGCGGCGACAACGTCCGACAGGTCGGTAACCACCGCGACGATGGCCTCCTGGTGATCGACCTTGAAGGGGTGGGTGGAGAATTGCACCGGCACCCCGGCCCCGTCGAGGGCCAGCAGGGTGGTTTCCCAGCGACCGACGGCGAGGCTGCTGTGCGCAATCTGTTCCGTGAGGCTGGCTCGCTCCTCCTGGGCGACAAAGCCGTGCAACGTCGCGCCGATGACCTGTTCCAGCGGCAGCTTGAGAAATTCGGCAAGGCGCGCGTTGCAATAGAGGATGGTCCCGTCAGGCGCAAAGGTGACCGCGCCCTCGGTCATGGCTTCCACCATCAGCCGGTAAGGTTCCTCCGCGCCTTTCAGGGTGTAGGCCTGCTCGCCTTGCGGGCCGATTACTACAAGCGCATCCACCTCGCCGCTGCGGATGACGCGCAACGTCTCCTGGGCTTCCTCGAGTCGAGCGCGCAGATATGCGACTTCCGCCTGTAAAGCCTGCCTCGTGCTCGGCGTGTTTGTCATGGTATGGGCCCGGAACCCTCAGGGCCTTGGCCTCAGGTCCAGGCCTACCAGCACCTTCTCCGCTTGGGAGAGATCGCCGATCAGGCGGCGGATAGGCGGGGGCAGGGTTTTGATCAGCGTGGGCACGGCGACCAGTGCTTCGCTCCTGGCGAGCTCGGGTTGCTGGTAGACGTCGATTACCTCCAGTTCGTAACGGCCTGCGAGTTCCCGTTCGCAAATCGCCTTGATGTTGGCAATGGCATTGCTGGAACGCGGCGTAGCACCGCTGACGAACAGGCGCAGCACGTACCGTGGCGGGCCTTCCGGCTGTGCGGCGCTCTTTGTTGTACGCGTACTCATGGCTGCTTCCTCGGCTCCGGTCGCAGTTGCAGCCCGACCAGCGTACGCTCGGCGCTGGACAGGTCGCCGATGATTTTCTTCAGCGGCGGCGGTAGCCGCCTCACCAGGGTCGGCACCGCCAGAATTTCGTCGTCGCGCGAAAGCTGTGGGTGCACCAGGAGGTCTACCACCTCAATACGGTAACGCCCCTTGAGGTGCTCTTCGCATAGACGCCGCAGGTTTTCCATTGCCGCGAGCGAGCGCGGCGTCTGCCCTGCGACATAGAGGCGCAATTCCCATTCGACTGCGGGCGCCGACTTGCGCCGGGCAGTGTCAGGCTGCGTAGTGGCCGTGGCGGCCTTCGGTTCGGGGTTGGATTTGAGCTTAGGTCCAGCCATCATTTGCGGGTTCCTTTGCGGGATCCTTTGGCAGTCTTGCCGAGTGTCGCCGCCTTGGCCGGCGGCGTGGCGAATACGCCGCGGTTGGCGATCAGGTTCTCGGCTGCGGCCTCTGCGTTGGCGATGGCCATTTCCGCTTCGTGCTCCTCGGCGGCAAACTCGGCCTGGAACTCGACGATGCGCGCATCGAGAGCCCGGCGCTTTTGCTCGATCAGCAGCCGACGGAGCTTGGCGTCTTGACGTAGCGCTTCTTCACCTGCTTGGTCCAGCGTTTGCTGAGTCGCGCGTGCCGCGCCCATGAGAATGCCGCTTGGCCCGACATAGGCCTCGATGAGGTCTACGCCGTGGTCGGTGATGAGGAACTCTCGTACGCGATTGGAATGGGCCATGCCGCGCGCCTTGAGCACGTAGAGGGCACGGGTGCGTTCGCCGCCTTGTTCCAGGTTGCGCAGTAGCAGCCAAGTGTCAATCAGCGAGGAAATTCCCACCTCGGTCTGGTCCGCCGGGTTGCCGCCGCCGGTGAGTGTGGAGAACAGGGTGGTGATCTGGCGCGACTTGAAAAAGTCCGCCAGGCGCATCAGCACGCTCTTGGCTTCTAGCCGCCCGCCGGCTGATTCCAGACTGGAAATGGGATCAAACACCACCACCTGCGGCTGGAACTGGTCGGTGGCTCGCTGGATCAATGCCAAGTGCATCTCCAGCCCGAAGCTCGATGGCCGGGCCGCCTCGAAGCGCAGGAGATCCTTGTCCGCCCAGCGCTTGAGATCGATGCCGATGGAGCGCATGTTGCGCATCAACTGGTCCGGCGATTCCTCGAAGGCAAAGTAGAGGCAGCGTTCGCCGCGGCGGCAGGTGGCGTCGACGAAATGGGCTGCCACGCTGGTCTTGCCGCAGCCTGCCGTGCCCGAGACCAGAAGGGTGCCGCCGCGGTAGTAGCCCTTTCCGTTCAGCATGGCGTCGAGCTTGGGGATGCCGGTGGGCACGAAATCAGTGGGTACGACGTATTTCAGCCCAATGGCTGTGATCGGCACCACCGTGAAGCCCTGCTCGTCGAGCAGAAACGGGTATTCGTCCGTGCCATGGGCGGAGCCGCGATACTTGACGATGCGCAGGCGCCGCGTGGCGATCTGGTCGACCAGGCGCTGGTCGAGAAGGATCACGCAGTCGGAGACGTACTCCTCCAAGTTGTGGCGGGTGAGGCTGCCCTCGCCGCGCTCGCCGGTGATGATGGCAGTGACGCCTTTGCTCTTGAGCCAGTCGAACAGCCGCCGCAGTTCCGCGCGCAGGATGCCGGTGTTGGACAGGGCCGCGAACAGGTTCTCAACCGTGTCCAGCACCACGCGCTTCGCGCCGATGGCGTCGATGGCATAGCCGAGGCGGATGAACAAGCCGTCCAGGTTGTATTCGCCGGTCTCCTCGATCTCGCCGCGCTCGATGCGCACTTGGTCAATCAGCAGTTTCTTGTTGGCGATCAGGCCGGGCACATCGAAACCCAGCGAAGCGACGTTCATGGCGAGCTCGGCGGCGTTTTCCTCGAAGGCCATGAAGACGCCGGGCTCGCCGTATTCAGTCGCGCCCTTGACCAGAAACTCCATGCCGAACAGCGTCTTGCCCGAGCCGGAGCCGCCGCACACCAGGGTGGGCCGGCCACTCGGCAGACCGCCGAAAGTGATCTGATCCAGGCCGGGAATGCCGGTAGGACATTTCATCAGGGCGTCGGGCTGGGATGGGCTGCGGGTCTTGGCTGGGGCCTTGGCCATGATTGCGCCTCGGAGCGGGTAGGGTGGCCGTGCTGGGTGGATGGGTAACTTCTACTATCTCACCTCTATAGCACTTGGCACGTCGGCCACCTAGCCGCTTTCCTGGTACTTCTGGACTACGACAAGGAACTCCACGTGCGGTACCGCTCGGGTTGAGCAAGGCAATCGCATGAATGCTCGAACCGCCAGTACGTAGCCCTGATATTCCTGGGAAGGCGCCCAAAGGAAGTGCCCTCGGGGCGCTTCCGGTTCATGCGATTGCCCTGTTGCGCCGAGTATGTCGAAGCCCTTACGCCACAAGCTTGTACCTTGACAGGCTCAGTGCGAACGGACATGTTCGGTGATTCGCTATCCCCTCGGCGGGACGTTGTTCCGCATCCACTGCACCATGTCGCCCCAGACCTTGTTCAGCTCCGCTTCTTTCGGCATGGAGGCTGCCATGGGGAACTCAAGCGTGATGACGGGGATGCTGCGATCCATACCGGCGTAGTTGCCCAGGGATCCGGGATAGATGCCGAGACGGTTCAGGCGCAGGCGGCCAAAGTGCTCGGGCGGTTTGCGGGTGGGGCCGTCGAAGTCCAGTACGCCGTAGGGGGCGTGGACGGAGACGATTACGTCGGGGCGAAAGTCTTCCACCTGTTTTTGCAGCCAGCGGGTCTCGGGCTCGGAAGCTGCGGTGGTGCCGGGATTGCGGCGCGGGTCCGAGTGGGTGTTCTGGGACCAATAGTGCTGTGCCTGGGCGGGCCAGTCGCGACTGGCGAAGTTGCGATTCAGGTCGATGCCGTTGGCATTGGTGCGACGGGCGGGGCTGTTGAGCAGGCCGTCGGGATTGGCGATGGGAATTACGCGCCACTGGAAAGCCTTGCCCTCGGGTGTGTCCATGCGCGAGAGCCAGTTGAAAACGATGGACACGGAAGCCAGTTCGTCGCCATGTATGCCGCCGATCAGCAGTACGCGAGGCGGGCGGGTGATGGCGCCGTTGGATGCTGTGGCAGGCAGGGCCTTGGGCGTTACGTCGCGCACCAGCAGAGGACGGCCCTGGACCGAGTAGCCGCCAGCTGCTTTCAAACCGGCGCCGGTACAGCGGGTGGCAGGCACGCTCTTGAGGCGGCGGCCAAGGGCTTGGCACAGGGCGTTTTGCGCGCCTTGGTCGGCTGCGGGCGTTGCCGCAGCGATAGGCGCGGGGGCGGCTGTGGCTGGCTGCGCGGCGCCGATCAGCATCAGGGCGAGCATGGCACCGCTCATTGGGGCCGCAATGCGGGAGATCACAAAGTCCATAAATCGAGAGGCAGGGGTTGGCTATCGCGTTCTATTGAAGAGGTGCCAGTCTGCACCCGCTTGCGCGGGGCGGTTCGAGGGGCCGGGACGCAAGCAACGCTAGGCCCGATCGAGTTCAGGAGTCTACACACTTACTCCGCCAGGGAGCGGAGCAGTATCTGATCCAGAATCTCGATGCCGCCACGGCTGAGTCGAATGGCGCCGCGCTCTTGAAATTGCTTGAGCACCTGATTGGTGGTTTGTCGTGTGAGGGACACCATAAGGCCCAGTTGTTCCTGGGGAATGCGTATCTCCAGCGGCTTCGACAGGTCCGTTCGGCGGTCGCCATAGGCTTCGGCCATGGCGAGCAGGCGTCGCGCCACGCGGGGGGCGGAAGGCAGCAGGGCCACTTCTTCCAAGGCATTGAACATGGCGCGCATCTTGTTCGCCAGCAAACGCCCAAAGTGGCGCCAATAGGCCGGGTGCGCATCCAGCAGAACATGGAAGGCGGTCAGGGGTACGTGTATCAGGCAGGTCTCCACGTCGGCCCAAGCGTCGTGGGTGCGGGGTTGGTGGTCGAATAGGGCGATTTCGCCAAACCACATGGGCGGCTCGGCGAGGGCCAGGATGGCCTCCTTGCCCGCCGCCGAAACCGCAGAACCGCGAATGGCGCCGGACAACACCGCATAGAGCCCGTCGGGCATGTCGCCCCTGGCGAACAGACGATCACCCGCATGCAAGGCGATGACCTTGCCGGCGTCGATCAAAGCCTGCTGCAAGTCTTCGGGCAAGGATTGAAACCAGGCACCGGATTTCAGTTCCGCTTCCTGCTTGCTCGTCAGCTTTTTGCCGCTCAAGGCATCCTCCTGGTGTGTCTGTCGGGATTCCGACTTACGTGCGTGAGCCCGATTTTTATCATCGCCAGACAAAACCAAATAAGGAGAACAGCGTGAGAACCCTAGCAGACCAGCTTGTGCAGTACGCCGCCTATCACCGGGACGACCGCAACATCGCCACCCATTTCGTAGGCATCCCCATGATCGTGTTTGCCGCGTCGGCGCTGCTGTCGCGGCCCCATGGGTTCGTGGTGGACATCCCCTGTTCTCCAGCCATTGCCATGGCCATCGCCTTCGCTACGTTCTATTTGTCGCTGGATTTGGCGCTCGGCGCCGTGATGAGCGTCTTCATGGCCACGGCTGCCTGGTTCGGCTGGTGGAGTGCCGAGCAGCAAACTTATCTGTGGCTGCTCATCGGTGTAGGCGGCTTCGTGGTGGGTTGGGCCTTTCAGCTCCTCGGCCACATTTACGAAGGCAAGAAGCCCGCCTTCATGGACGACATCATGGGCCTCGCGATAGGCCCCTTGTTCGTCCTGGTGGAGGTGCTGTTCAAGGTGGGATTGCTCAAATCCCTGCGGACGGAAATCGAACAGCGTGCCGGCAGGGTGCGTAGGCGCAAAGCAATGGTCGCCTAGTCGTCGGGGCGTTGCCGGCGATGGAATAGCCAAGGCGCCAGGGCGAGCCACAGGGGAACCAAAATCCAAATGCGGCCCTGGCGCACGTTGTAGTTCGCGAGCAGGGCCGTCCAGGAATGGCCGCCGACGTAATGGAAAAACAGAAATTCAAAGGCGATGGTCATGCCCATCCAGGCAAGGCCGATGCGCAGCGCCTGGCTGGCCGAGGCAGGCGGATAGCGGCGAACGAAGGCGCGGATGATGGCGCCGAGAAGTATCAAACTGGTGACGGTGGAAATCTGATGGGCGGCCAACTCGCTGACGTAGCGCCCGTAGGTTAGATCGCGCAACGCGCCGTTGGCGACGGAGGCCACCAACATCGCGCACCAAGCGGCGAGGATTTTTCCGTAACTCATGGGTGCGCGATGGGCTGGGTGACGACCGGGGAAACTCCGATTAAATCATTACCGTTTCAAATCATCACCGTTCGGGCTGAGCCTGTCGAAGCCCTGGTGCTACCAGGATTGAACTTCGAGGCTTTCACTTCGACGAGTTCAGCGCGAACGGACTAATTCGGTGCTTCCCTAAACTACTTACCGGCCGCCGCTTCGCCCTTGCCGTTGGATTCGGAAGACTCCGACGAACCGGAAGAACCGCCTGTCACTTTGTTCGCCACCTTCTTGGCAACGCGACTCGTGGCATTGGCGCCGACTTCAATACCGTGGGCCGTGGCATCCGCGCCCTTTTTCACGCCGTGAGCGGCCCAATTCACACCCTTTTCAACGCCGTTGGCCGCCGCCTTCGCGCCGTGTTCGACCGCCTTTTCCACCTTGCCCACCACGCCTTCACCACCACCGGAAGAAGCAGGCGCAGCGCCTTCATCTTCGGCATGCGCAGTGCCCAGCACTGTAAAAACGGCAACCAGGGTCAGGGCGGATTTAAAAATTGCTTTCATGGGAACTCCTGTTTTTGAACGACCGCGCAATGATAGCGGCACTGAATTGCCCGGCTCGCAAAGGCAGTAACGGGCAGTAACGAAACTCACGGGCCGATGATTGGAGCGCCGCCCGGCGACCGCGCGGATCGCCATTCGCCACCGCGCCTATCGCACCTTGCGGACGAGCCCATCGCCATCACCCGGCTCCCGCTTCGCGCAGCGCCCATTGTCGAAAGGCCCTTTAAAGCGAACCCAACCATCGCCGGGCGAAGTCTGCGAGCAGAAGGTCTGGCCGTCGACGTTGCTCCTCCAGAGATACCAGGGCGCGGGGGCCGCGAAGGCGATGCCGTAGGTTAATAGGACTGCGAAGGAGAGGACGAGTTTCTGCTTCATGGTTGGCGTGGTAGAGGGAGGAACGGGGGCCGAATATCGGAAAGCTGAAATCACTCTGGCTTCGTGGGACTGCTTTGGGTTGTCACGCGGTGGCACTAGACAACTGATTGCGCGACATGTACATTAACACGTACATATAAGGAGCCCTTTCATGGATGCGATTACCTACACCACCGTTCGTGCAAACCTCGCCAGCGCGATGGATCGCGTTTGCGAGGACCATGAGGCTCTGATCATCACGCGCAACGGAGAACAGTCCGTCGTGATGCTCTCGCTCGAAGATTACAAGGCGCTGGAAGAAACTGCCTACCTTTTGCGTACACCGGCTAACGCCAAGCGTCTTCTATCGGCGGCAGCACAACTGAACGCTGGGAAAGGTGTTGAGCGAAAGCTGGCCAAGTGAAGCTGATTTTCGCTGACGAGGCATGGGAAGACTACCTGTATTGGCAGAAGCACGACAGACGCATGGTGGAGCGAATCAACAAGCTAATAAGCGAGACGCAACGCGAGCCGTTCGCGGGTGTAGGCAAACCCGAGGCTTTGAAGCATGCGCTTTCAGGGTTCTGGTCACGCCGGATAACAGATGAGCATCGCATGGTGTACCGCGTCGAGAATGATGCGCTGTTGATCGCTCAGTTGCGCTTCCATTACTGAGGCGATCAACGAGGTTGTGAATAGGCTGTCTCAATAACCCAAGGGCCAGATCGATTTGAAAATCGAAATCACACTGACCCTTGGGTTATTGGTTCTGCGGTAAGCCTCAAACGAGAGATAGGCGCGGCGGAAAAGCTGCGCGCCTATCTCGCCACTTGGCAGCCCGGTCAGGCCGCGATGTTGTCCGAGGAGTTCGCCGCTGACCCGATCCCCATGCCCACCATCGTCTGATTGAGATAAGCAAGCAGGCGCGGATCGACAAACGTTCCGTCCGTCAGGCCGGGTTCTTTCGCATAGGCGTCGCAGACCTTTGCCTGCATCTGGGGATCGTCGCTCGCGTAGGAACGGAACAGTTCCATCCAGTAGAGCGCCAGTTCGCGCATGCGCGGATCGTTCGGCGACGTGCCGTCCTCCATGTGCTGGTACATCTTCGCGATCAGCGCCGGAAACTCGTTGGTCCGCTTGAGGAAGTTCTCGCGTAGGAAGCGGAACTCGTCGGGAGACAGGTACTTCTCATAAAGCGCGAACTTTGTCTCCGCGAAGGCCGCGCGGATGTAGTCCACCATTTCCACGGTGACGCCGCTCGCCTTCTGCATCTCCGGCTCGTTCAAGTGCATGTCGTTGAGCTTCGCCAACAGGCGCGGATCGCCGCCGCTGTCGCGTAGCAGCATCTCCATCCATCGCTTGGCGAATGCCTGGGCCTCCGGGCTTTGCGGCGGAACGGCGGCATCCATGGCAGCGCGGACGGCGCTCGCCAATTCATCCCATTCGTCCGCCGTCGAGTTCTCCGCCGTACGCAGCATCGCAAAGCTTTTCTGTTCTTTCTTGGAAAAATATTTGTCATACATCATGGTCATGATCTCCAGAGTCTTCAGCCAATCGGCAAGCTCCGGCTCCTCTCCCCGTATCAACTGCCCGCGCAGGGCAGTCAAGCGGTCCCGCAGCATCGCGCTTTGAGCGATGCTCTCGTCCAGCATGCGGATCTGCCGCTCGACGATGGATACGAGGTCACCCTCGGAACTTGCCAGTGAAGCTCCGACTTCGGCCAGCGACAAGCCGAAACGCCGCAGCGCCTGGATCCGGTGGAGCCGGGCGACGTCGTTGCGGTTGTAAAGCCGGTAGCCGCTGTCGGAGCGCGCGGAAGGCCGGAGTAGACCGATGGCGTCGTAGTGATGCAGCGTGCGGACCGTCAGTCCCGACCGCTTCGCTAGTTCGCCAACTTTGAGCAACATGGATATTCCTTTCTTCACGCGTCCGGCAAGACTGAGGCCTGACGTTGCGTGAGGGTCAAGGGGATGAAGAAAACTATTTCGACGCGCATCAGCGTACAGCGCCCTCAAGTGTTAGGGATTCTCCGATGCGTGGAAGAACCCAAGAGGAAGAACCCAAGGGGTCAGAATGATTTGAAAATCTAAATCATTCTGACCCCTTGGGTCATTTCCTTGTACGCAGCATCTCCTGCAACGAAATGTCAGGTCGCTTGGCCACCTTGACTCGATACTGGAGCAACTACAACTGTCGGTGCCGGAGTTGGCGGTTGTGGTTCGTGCGGAGCGGAGCTACAGGTACTATTTTCCCCAAAACTTTGTACAACCTTGCCGGTCATCAGAACTCCAACAATAGCTGCAACCGATTCCGGGATAGGTTGCAACGTGTTGTTGGTTACGCTTGAAATAATCCAAACGACAAGAAGACCAATAGTCCAGAGGAGAAATCCTAGCCGTGTTGCCGACAGGCGCCCGTCGCCATCTTGAAGAAACTCGATAGATCTATTCATTATCTTTCTCCATTAATTGGCAAGGCTATGTTGTTTGGATAGACGGGGTGACCGAGGCATTCGCTGCGTCCTGAGCCTTCAATATCGGGTGCTCTGCTGGATCATCGAAAGCAAAAGGGGGCAGAGTGATTTGGCGGCACTTTGTTTGTGCCTCTCACGGCGCAGGCTCTTGCGCGTTCTGCGTAAGAGCCTTTTGAAACGTCCGAGCAAAGTTCTCACGATCAACTACCCCACTCCGATATGAGGCGACGGCCGACTCCAACTTGCTCGCGACGGCACGTAGATGCTGGGCACGTTCTCGGTTCCGTTGGGTTACGTTCCACACCTGGGCAACGAATCCGAACGCTGCGGCGACGATGAGAATGATGTTCAAGGCCTGGGCGTGCTCTGGCGGTGTGTATAGCAGCAGCCCCAGTCCAAAAGGGACGAGGCCTGAGAGAATTACCGCAGCGCCTGTCAGCCAGCAGTTCCACGCCCACAGTCGCGGCCACCATTTGTTCCAACGAAGAAGTTGGCCTTCCGCCGCTACGAGCAACGGGTCAAGGTCATCGGGGGCTAGTCCTAAACGCTCGTTCTCAGTCATCGCTCCTGCCTCCTATCCACGGGGAAGTCCGCCGAACGTGGAGTTGAGGCGCCTGCGCGGATTCTTTGGAGAAGGTCGCCTCTAACGCAGGGCTACAACTCTTCATGGGTAATCGATTCCACCCTGATACAGCGCTCCGTTGCAGCGCTTGATTCTCAAATATGTGTAACGACACCCCTTCAGTAAGCCATGTTTCTGTAGCGCCAATATCCCGTAGCTAGAGCACGAAGGCGTGTAGATGCACTCCCTGTTGTGAAGGTGCCTCAAGTGCTTTTGATAGAAGCGTATAGCGAGTATTGCGAGCCTTGTCATTCTGTCCTTTCAAATGTGCAGACGAGCCAAGCGCCCCTTCCACCCCCGCAGCCCTGAACCGTAACCTCGCGATATTCGCAGGAGTGAAAGCGCCAGCCATCCACAGCATGCGTATTCAAGAAGTCTTGATATTGAATGCACCGGGCTTCATCCCATCCATTGTCTCGGGCTCCGCAGCCAGCAACTTTAGGAATAAATGCCTTAACCATATATTTGACGGCCATTATTGCTTCCTTGATGAGCGACGCGGTTGAAGTGTCCTAAGGAAATGCCGAATAAGACTGGATTCAGGTGTTTGCCGTAATGAGGAACGAAGACTCATTCGGCGCTTCCCATACGTAGAAGCGAGGGCTCAAGCGGCATCGCCGAAAAGCGTCCCTCTCGGCCGGCGGGCTAGGCCAAACCGGAACCCAAGGGGTCAGAGCGATTTGAAAATCGAAATCACTCTGGCCCCCTTGGGTTGTAAAGCTCGACGCTACTCTGGTCAGCGGCCGCGAACACCACCTGGCCCCATGCCGCCACCCGGCCCCATGCCGCTATCAGGTCTCATACCACCACCGGGCCCCATTCCCCCGCCCCCGGCAGGGGGCTCGTCGGGCAGTGTGACACCACGCGCCTTAGCGCGCTCCTTCATCTGCTCATGATGTTCCTTGCGGAATCGCTCTCGCTCCTCAACAGTTTTTGCCGCGCGAATCTTGGCGCGATATTCCGCCCGTTCTTGTCGCGTCATGAGTCGGCTGCCGTAGACCGGCTCCTGATTCTGTGTTTGAGCCCTTTCCTTGGCAGGTTCCTGGTCGGCTGCAAATGCGAACCCAGCAGACATAGACATGGCGCTCAGCAAGGCAGATAGAACCCATACCTCTCGTTTCATCATTCACTCCTTCGTTGGGTTTGCAAAAGAGAACATCGGTCTTCATTCGGCATGGCCTTCACCCGAGATGAGATGAACGTTTCGCTGTCCGGGGTGGGGCGAACAATGTTATTTGCATCTTAGCGAGGCCTGTTGGTTTGCCAATAGGCCTTCCGGGGGGGTCATCGGGGTACAGGCGCCGGTTGGCCGGGTTGTAGTGCTGGGGGGGGCGTCGGTTGTGTCGGCTGGTTGGTGGTCTGCGGACTGGGCTGGTAGACGAATTGCCAATCCGAGTAGGCGGCCATTTTGTCGGTCCAGCCGAGTTGGGCGGGGAAGTTGGCTTGTTTGATGGGGGTGCCGGGGGCGAGGCTGTAGATGCCCATGATGCCGCCTTCGGGGGCGAGGACGAAGCCCCATTTGTCGGTGTTGGTCAGGGGGTCTCGGTAGGGGTGGCGCAGGTAGCGGCGGATGGCGAGTTGGCGGTCGTCGAGGATCAGGGCGTTTATGGTGGGCGGATATTGTTTGGCGCCGCCGGGGGACGACTCGTAGTACTGGCGGATGGCGCGGATGTATTGCTGGCCGACGAAGATGAGCTCGCGTTCTTTTTCGCGCTGTTGGGCTTGGTGCCAGAGGGGCGCGATGGCGGTAAGAGCGATGCCCATGACGGCGAAGACCATGAGCAGGACTAGGAAGGTGAAGCCGGATTGGGGGCAGGGGGGGAGTGGTGGTCGTTGATGGAATGTTGGGCGTTGGGCCACGGCAGTGATGGCGTCATTCCCGCGAAGGCGCCCCGCAGGAAGTACCCTTGGGGTGCCCACTGCTGTCTGGGATAATTTTTGAAGCTCTCGGGGCTCTCGCTGCTGGCGTGTCATTGCAAGATATCTCCCTTCCGATGACTCGAGACTCTGACGTGACGATTTGAACGCGGCCTACACCCCGCTCAACCGTTCGCCCAGAGGTATCGAAGGGCGAGTTACGGCACGGTGGCCCATTCATGGTTCGATACCTCACCACGAACGGGAAGACGAGCCATGCCATTTTTGCAAAAAGTCCTCCGTGCGACATTTATCCCGAACAGCAGTGCGCGAAAGCGGGAATTCAGGTTTTTCGACCACCGCATGGATTCCTGCACCCTATGGGCCGAGGCCACGTCGAGGGTGCTTCCTGCGGGGCGCTTTCGCGCACAGCTGTCCGGAATAAATCTGTGGCGCCTGAAAGCCCTGCTGGGACGCGAAACCCGAAACCCCTCCCGGCCTCTCCTTGTCAGGGGAGGAGAGTCTTTGCGGAGGCTTTCGCTATATGCCCCCCAGACGTTGACTTCGTCATCATGTTGAGCCCACTCCTGAATGGCTGCGCTTGGTGGCTCGTCTGTTGCCGAGCCGTCACCAGCTGTTGTAAGCCGTGCCGTCTTTGCCATTGCCTTTGGCTCCGCTTTTAACGTCGAAGACTTTTCCCTTGGTGGGGTCGCTTGGGGGGACTGTGACCCAGGTTTTTGCGCTGTCGGTGATGGGGTCGGGGGGGATGGCGCGCAGGTATTTCTTGGTGACGAGTTCGTCGAGGCCGTTCGGGTAGCGGTTGGTGTCGCCGTAGAACTTGTCGATGGCTTCGCGCATTTGGTGCAGGTCTTCCTTGAGTACGGTTTCCTTGGCGCTGTCTACGCGGTTGAAGTAGCGGGGGACGGCGATGGCGAGCAGCAGGGCGATGATGGTCATGGTGACCAGGAGCTCGATGAGGGTGAAGGCGTGTTTTTGGTTGTTGGGCATGGTGGGCTTTGTGCTGGACATGGCGTTTTTGCTTGGGCTTGTCCTTGGCCCTTCGATACCTCAGGGCGAACGGGGTTCTTTCAACGATGGGCGCGAGGACGTTGCGAGTTGAGCGATTCACCACTCCCGATAGGGCACGCCGTTCATTCCTACGCCTTCGCTTTGGGAGTACACGTCGAACACGTCGTCGCCGGATCGTGGGGTGTCGGGGGGGCTGCGGTAGCTGCGCAGGCCCCAACCTTGTTCGGGGCGTTGGTCGGGGCTGGCGAGGGGATCGCGGGGGATGCGGCGCAGGAAGTAGATCATGTTGCGCGTGGGGCTTTTTGCATCCACCACGCCATCCACCAGAGTTCGCAAATTAGGAGGGTAGCCGGAGGCGCCGGGCTGGAGCGGGAGTCGGCCGTCGTCGTAGGCTTGTTTGTAGGCGTCGAGGCCGTCGCGGATTTGGCGCAGGGCGCTGCGTAGCTCGGCTTCTTGGCTGCGCTTTGCCGATAGTTCGGCGAGAGGCAAGGCCATGGTGGAGAGCAGGCCGATCAGGGCCAGGGTGACCAGGAGTTCGATGAGGGTGAATGCCCGGAGGCTTTTGTGGGAGGGCCGTCCTCGGCCCGACGAGCGTTCGCCAGAACTCGGTCTGAGTCCTATCGCTCGGCGTTGTGGTCGGGCCGGGGACGGCCCTCCTACAGGGGGGCTCATGGCGTTACGGTGATGTTGATGGCGACGGGGCGCGTGGGCGTTAGCGATTGACCGTTGGTTCCCAATGGCGCCGAAGGCTGCACGGTGACAGCGCTTCCCGTCGTGGCTTGCTTTGCTTGCAGATCGATGCGCAGCAGTTCGCCGTCGCCTTGGGCGCCGCCTGTGCCGTTGCGGATTTGATTCACGGTGATGGTGCCGGTGTCGGGATCGACCTGAGCGCGGGTTTCGGCGATGGCGCCGCCCTGGGTCATGAAGCGGCCGCCGATGGGGTCGCTGGCGGTGAAGACCGTGGGGTCGTACTGGATGCGCAGGGGGAAGGCGCGGATGGAATTTCCAGTCGATACGCGCAGGCTCAGGTGTACCGTGTCGCCCGCTTTGACTTGGGGTGGGCCATCCCAACTCAAAGTGGCGGAAGGTGGTTCGGAGGGGACCGCAGGCACCGCAGGTGCGGCACCGCCTGTTTCAAGCGTCGCAACGGGCGCAACGTTGGATGCAACGGCGGGCGAAGGCGCTAGTGCGGGCTTCTCTTCTTCGCCCGTCACCGACAAGGGCTTCAGGCGTGGGTTGTTTTCGGTGCCGGACCAGAACTCGGCGGGCACGTTTGCTGGCGGCGCCAGACCGCGCACGATGTGGGGCGTGATGGAGAGCAGCAACTCCGTGCGTGAGTCGTTGTCGGCTTGACTGCCGAACAGCCGGTTGAGAATGGGCAGGTCGCCGAGGCCGGGAACGCGGTTGGCGGTCATGCGATCCTCGTTGTCGATGAGGCCGCCCAGCACCTGGGTTTCGCCGTCCCGCAGACGCAGCACCGTCGAGGCATTGCGGCCTCCGATCTGGTAGGAGATGCTGCCCGATTTGCTCACCACCTGACTGGTGATGGAGCTCACTTCCAGGCCAAGACGCAGGGCGATTTCGTCGTTGGGGAAGATGGTGGGTTCCACTTCCAAACGCAGGCCCACGTCCAGGTATTGCACGTTTTCCGAGACGAAGCCGGTGGAGGTGGCGGTGGTGGTGATGACGGGCACCCGGTCGCCGATGCGGATCATCGCCTTCTCGCGGTTGTGGGTGCGCAGGCGCGGGTTGGCGAGGATGTTGGAATCGCTCACCTGATGCAGCAGGTTGATGATGAGCGGCGAGATGGTGGCGCCGGTGGTGCTGCTGGTTGCACTGCGCACGTCCTGCAGCGTCAGGTTGGCGCCGGACGCCAGGGGCGTCAGCGTCAGTTGGTCGGGCCATTGGATGCCCAGATTCAGCAGACTGGTGCGCTTTACCTCCGCCACCTGAACCTCTAGCATCACCTCGGGCTCGGGCACGTCCTGGGTGGCGATGAGTCGCTCGGCGAGGCGGATCATGTTCGGCGTGTCGCGCATGACCAGCAGGTTGAGCTTGTCGTCCGAGTAGACGTTCTTGGCCTTCAACACCGTGCGCAGCATGTTGGCTGCGTTCTTCGCTTCGGCATTGGCGAGGAAGAAATTCTTCACCACCAGGTCCTGCAAGTCGCCCTGCTTGGCGGTGGTGTCCGGGTAGATCAGCAGCGTGTTGTTGTTGAGCACCCGGCGGCCGAGCTGGTTGGTGCCGAGCATCACGTCCAGTGCATCCTCCACCGACACGCCCCGCAGAAAGACGGTGATGGTGATGCTGGTCGGCACGTCCTTGTCGATGATGAAGTTGAGGCCGCTGTGCATGGACAGGGCCTCCATCACCTGCCGCAGACTGGCGTCGCGGAACTCCAGGGTCACGGGCTTTTGCAAGGCGCGGCGGAGCGACGGGGCGAGCACCTGATTGCGACCGTTACGCTCGTCCACTTCCTGGAGCAGGGTGCGGGCGTCCTTGTGGCGCGGGTTTTCCTGGAGGATCTTGCGCAGGCGTTGTTCCGCGCCGTCCAGATCGTTGGCCCCGAGCAAGCTGCGGGCTTCGGCCAGGAGCGTCTGGTGGCGCCGCGCCTGGGCCACGTCGGCGAGGCCATCGGTGGCCTGGAGATTATCGCCCCCGAGGCGGATGGCGCGGCGATAGGCGGCTTCCGCTTCATCCAGTTGCCCGGCGTCCTTCAAACGCTGGCCCGTCGCGATCAGCGTATTCACCACTTGATCGCGGGCGTTGAAGTAGTGGATACGGTATTCCAGATTGTTCGGTGCTTGGCGCATGGCCTGCTCCAGCTTGCCAAGGCCATCTTCAACGCGACCCTGTGCCAGATCGTTCAAGCCTTGCCGGTGCAGGGTTTGATCGGCGCATCCCCACAGGGCCAGGGCCACCGCAAGAGAGATCAGGCGAACATGCGGCGTCCGGGAAGTCACGAGGGATTCCCCATGGTGCCGACCGCAAGGGTTTGGTGTGCTTTCATGGGCCGATAGAAGAAATGGAGTTGCCCGTTTTCGTACTTCTCGACCCGGTAGGTTCCATCGATCACATTACCCACGCTCACTGCGATGACACGATTTCCCTGGGCCAGGAGGAATGCGTCGTCCTTGCCCGCTTCGACGATGCGGCCCAGATAGCGGAAGGGCAGGGGCGGCGGCTCCTTTGTCTGCGGCTTGGTCTGCCCCGATGCCTGCGGAGATGCGGGAGGCGGCTCCCAATTGCGAACGGCGAAGATGTCTGTGATCGGCGGCGGCTCGGCGGGGGCTGCGCTGGCTTGCGGCGCAGGGGGAGCGGCGGGGACGGGTTGGCGTGCTGCTAGTGGTGGACGAGGCGGTGGTGTCGGCTGCGAGCTTTCATAGATCCACCAGGCGATGCCGCTCGTAGCGAGCAGCAGAAGCAGCGCTAAAGGCGCCAAGCGCCTGACGCGGGCGGGTAGGGGGGTCATGAGTTGGCCGCCAGGGGATAGGACAGCCGCAACTGGGCATCCAGCAGTGGGTCCGTGGCCGAGGGGCGCTTGAGGCTGACTTCCTCCAGCACTACCGGCGGATGGGAAAGCACGTCGCGCAGATAGGCGCGCAGGGACGGGTAGTTGCCTCGCACCGGTAGGCTCACTTCCAGGCGGCGCACGCCTTCCTGCTCGGTGATTCGATAGGAGGCGCGCTCGATGGAGACCGAGTGGTTGTCGGCGGCGGCGCTTAACGCAAGCAGCAGCGCCGGCGCGTCTTGCAGGCCGAGGGGTTGGATGGCTTCCACGGGGCGTGTGGTTGCGCTGGTCGGGCTGCGGCTCGCATCGCGCAGGGCGGCGGTGAGGCGCGCTTCCTCTGTTTTCTGCTTGGCCAGATCGTCATCCAACGGGGCCACGTTGCCTGCGTAGAAGGATAGGCAGAACAGCAGCAGCCCCAGGCCTGCGACGCCGGGGATGCCGAGCCGGCCCAGGTCGGGCGCTCTCATGGCCGGCTCTCCCGCCAGTCCGCCAGCACGACGAAGTGAACGGGGCGTAGCGGGCGGTCCTTGATGACTTCGTACTCGGACAGCCGTGCGCGACTCAAGGATGGAGCGCCCTGGAGTCGCTGCACGTAAGCCGCCACCGAGGCCAGGTCTTTGGCTTCGCCTGTAATGGCGATTTCCTTCGCACCTGGATCGAGGCCGGTGAGGGTGACGGTGTCGTCGGCGGATTTTTCCAACGAATCGAACAGACTCTCCCAGCGTTGCAAAGAGTGGGCGGTGGTTTCGGCGGGCGTTGCAGTTTCGGCGGCTTGTGCTGGGATGGCCTGGAGCCGCTGGGCCTGGCGACGCAGGCTGGCAACCCGCTGCTCATGACGGTCCAGTTCGCCGCTGAGTTGCGCGGAGTAAATGGACAGTGCAACGGCGATGATCAAGCCTACGATCAGCAGCAGCCAACCTGGCCGCTGGTGGCCAGGTGGGGAACGGCGGTAATCGAGCCAGAGAGGGGACATGGAGTTTTGGTTTTGAAAGCGAACCGCCTTTAACGCAGAGGACGCAGAGGCACGGAGAGCACGGAGAAAAGCGAGATAGTTCGTTATGTCGTCATTCCCGCGCAGGCGGGAATCCATGCGGTGGTCGAAATGCCGCTGGATTCCCGCCTGCGCGCACTGCTGTCCGGGATATTTTTGAGTCCTCTCTGGCAGCGGCCGGCCAATGCCATGATTCGTACTTTTGCGCCTGGAACTGACTCGAAACGACGATGGCGTTCGATTTGGGCGCCGGGTGGTAAATCTTCGTCATTCCGGCGCAAGCCGGAATCCAGGGGTTCTTGCGGCCCTTCCTGGATCCCGGCGTTCGCCGGGATGACGACATCACTTCGTCTTTTTGTGTCGAGCTAGTTATTCCGGACAGCAGTGCGCCTGCGCGGGAATGACGGGGATTCTTTGAGCAGGCAATCATTTCCATCACATCACCCCCCATGCCGCCAGCTCCGGCACCCCCGGCGTTCCCGCGTCCAGTATGTCCGGCGCGGCTTGTTGCACGCGCCAGGGCGAATTGGGCGGTATGCGTACCGCTCCCGTGAGGTCGCACAACCACAGCAAGCCGCCGGGGGCTCGCTCGTGCAACTGGTTTTCCTCGTCCAGCAAGGGGAACAGCAAGCCGCCCGAATCGGCGCGGCTCACGACCGATTGCCATTGGCCGGCTTCCAGGTGAGCCAGGGTCACGCGGCCGAACTCCACTACCGCCAGGGTTCCGCTGCCTTTGCCGACGGTGCGGCGGAGCCGATTGAACATGGGCATCAGGCTGGGTTGCACCGAGCGCAGGCGGGCACCGTCGGTACAGGCGCCGGCAATGCTGTTGAGCAGCGGTTGCGATACGCCGCTGGCGAGGGTGGTGGGGGCCGCGGCGTCGGCGGGGCTGACGCGGAATTCCCAGGTGCTGCACAGGTCGCCGTAGGACTTGCGGAACAGCACCCGTGCCAGGGCGTCCCGTTCCGATTCGCGCAGGCCCTTTTGCAAGGGCATCACGGCGTAATGGACGTAGTGGTTGGAGAGCAGCACCGTCACGTCGGCGCGATTCCAGGCGGGGCGGGACAGCAGGGCCTGGAGTGCGCCCACGGGCGGCTCCCAGTGGACGCCCCCCGCCGTGCTGCCCATGCCGCCTGCCGGGTCGCTGGTGAGATTCACCTCGTACTTGTCCAGCAGCCGACGGCGCGGCCCGCGGCCCAGGTGCAGCGCGGAGAGACGCTCAGGGGAAAGGCCCACCAGCACCTGGTCGCGGGGTGCGAAAGAGGAAAGGGAAAAGGCGGGAAACCTAAGCCACGAAGGTGACACGGTTGATTTCCTCCAGGGTGGATTCGCCTCGGCGCACCAGGTCCAAGGCCACTTCGCGCAGGGAGCGCAGGCCGCCGATTTCGGCTTCTTCCTGCAAGCGTCGCTGAGGGGCGTTGGCGATGATGAGTTCGCGTAGGTCGTCAGTGAGGTACAGCAGTTCGGCGATGGAACGGCGGCCTTTGTAGCCGGTGCCGCGACATTGGGCGCAGCCGCGCCCCCGGCGGAAATGGAAGTCAGGCGCAGCCGACGCGGTGATGCCTGAATCGGTCAGCAGCCTGGTGTCGGGCACGTAGTCGGTGATGCAATGGGGGCAGTTGATGCGCACTAGACGCTGGGCCAGGATGCCGTTGGTGGCGGAGAGAAAATTGGGCACCGACACGCCCATGTGGATGAAGCGGCGGATCACGTCGAAGGCGCTGTTGGCGTGCACCGTGGTGAATACCAAGTGGCCGGTGAGGGCGGATTGGATGGCGATCTGCGCCGTCTCGCCGTCGCGGATTTCGCCCACCATGATCTTGTCCGGGTCGTGGCGGAGGATGGAACGCAGGCCCAGGGCGAAGGTGAGGCCCTTCTTTTCGTTCACGGGAATTTGCAGCACGCCGGGCAGTTGATATTCCACCGGGTCTTCGATGGTGACGATCTTGTCCTTGCCGTCGTTCACTTCGCCGATCAGCGCGTAGAGCGTGGTGGTTTTGCCGCTGCCGGTGGGGCCTGTCACCAGCAGCATGCCGTAGGGCGCCCGCGCCAGTCGGCGCAGGGCGCGCTTGATGTCTTCGGCGAAACCCAGGGTGTCCAGATTGAGGCTCGTCATCTGGTCCGTGAGGGCGTACTTGTCGAGGATGCGCAGCACCGCGTCCTCGCCGTGGATGCTGGGCATGATGGAGACGCGCAGATCCACGTCGCGTCCGTTGATGGAGACTTTGAAGCGGCCATCCTGGGGGATGCGTCGCTCGGAGATGTCCAGTTCCGCCATGACCTTGAGGCGGGAGATCACTTGCTCGGCGGTCTGCACGCCGCGTGCTTCCGCCACAGAGGTGAGCACGCCGTCGAGACGGTATTTGACCCGCAAGCCGTCGGTGGTGGATTCCAGGTGAATGTCGCTGGCACCGGCCCGGTAGGCATCGTAGAGGGTGGAGTTGGTGAGCCGCACGATGGGGCTGGTGTCGCTGTGGATGGTATCGAGGCGCAGCACCTCCACGCCTTCCGCGCTTGTGGTGGATTCCACCGCCGCCTGGGGCGCCAGACTGTCCATGGCGTGCATGGCTTCGCCATGATGGGCCAGCACCGCGGCAATGTCGCCGGCAGCGGCGAGGCAGAGCACGAAGGGGCGGCGCAGGTAAGCGTCGGCCCAGGGCACTTGCGCCGAGGCCGCGCTCAGATTCGTGACGAGCAGCAGCCGGTCGGTTTCGTCGGTGAGGGCGATGCACTGGTGCTGCATCGCCTCGGCGTAGGGCAGCACGTCGAAGGCGGGCTTGAGGGCGTAGAGCCGGTCGATATGGAGCGTGCTCAACTCCGTGGCCGGCGGCGGCAACCCCGGCGGGCGGCGGCGATCCACGCGCGTACCCCGTCGCTCCTGCATGGAGATGACGGTGACGGTTTCCGGTTCGTGACGCTGGACGAGGGGCATGGGTTTGGTCCTTTGGGGATGCACTCGTCCTTCGACTTCGACGCTAAGCGCCGGAGCCTGTCCTGAGCCAGGCGAAGGGCTCAGGACGAACGGAGTCGACTTATTGGGGCGTGGTATGTCGCCACCGTTCGCCCTGAGCGTCCCCCAAGGGGACTTCCTTCGGGGCGTAGCAAGCGAAGTCGAAGGGCGAGTGGATGTACAAGCAATTAACTGCCTAAATCCTCACTGCACGCTACCTGCCAACTCGAAAATCGGCAGGTACAGGAGGACTACGACGAAGGCGATGAAGAGGCCGATGAAGAGCATCAGCAGGGGCTCGAAAAGGCGCACGAACCATTCGGTCCAGCGGGACAGATCCTCGTCGTAGAAGTCGGCGATACGCAGCATCTTTTCGCCGATGTCGCCGGTTTTCTCGCCCACTTGCAGTAGGTCGCTCGCTACCGGGGGCGCCAGGCCTTGGCGCTCCAGGGCGACGGAAAGGGCGATGCCGCTGCGGATGTCTTCGGTGACTTGATCGAGGGCGCTCCGCCGATCCTCACTCAGCAGTTCCCGCGAGAGGCCGAGGGCGTCGACGATGGGGATGCCGCCCTGTTGCAGCATGCCCAGGGTGCGGTAGAAGCGGGCGATGGCGTAGAGGTACACGCGGCTTTGCAGGGCCTTGATGGCGAGCAGTCGGCGCAGCAGTCCGCGCCAGCCCAGACGCTTCTTGAAAATGGGCACACCGATCAGGGCCGCGACGCCGATGACGGCGAGGGCCTGGAGACCGTGGGCTTCGATCAGGCTGCCCCATTGCAGCAGCAGCTTGGACATGAAGGGCAGGTCGCGGCCAAAGTCCTCGTAGATGCGCGAGAAGCGCGGCACCACGTAGGTCATGAGGAAGAGGATGACGAGGCTGCCGACGCCGATCAGCAGGGCCGGGTAGATGGCGGAGGAGACGATGCGCTTCCTCACCGTGTCCATCTGGCTGCGATAGGAGACGAAGCGTTCCAGGGCGCCGGCCAGATTGCCCGTCTGCTCCGATGCTGAGGTGAGGGCGAGGTATAGGGGCGGGAAGACTTCGGGAAATTCGCGCAGGGCGATGGAGAAGGGTTTGCCTTCGCGCAGGTGGCGGATCAGGGATTCGATCAACGTCCGCTTGTCGCCGGTGGCTTCCTTGCGCGCCAGGGCGCCGAGGGATTCGATCAGGGAGAGGCCCGCTTCCAGCAGGGAGCGGAGTTCCTGACTGAAGAGGAGCAGGTCGAAGTCCTTGCGTCGGCGCAGGGTGATCTTGCCCATGCGCGGCAGCCATCGTTCGATGGCGCCCAGGCCGCTGAGTTGGGGCTCGATGGAAATTACGTCCATGCCCTGGGCGAGCACCAGCGCGCGGGCTTCGTCGGGCGTGGCGGCCTCCAGGGTCATGGCGGTGAGACCGCGCTGGGTGCCGTAGGCTTTGATGGCGTATTGCATTTTCAATGCATCAACACCAAGGACACCAGGGACACCAAGGAGCACCAAGAGAAAACAGAAGCCGATTTCCTTTAGGTTTTCTTGGTGACACTTGGTGATCTTTGTGTCTTTGTGTTTTCTTCATCGCCTCACCAATTCCCAATATCCGCGTCCTCCCCCGTCCCACCCGGCGTGCCATCTCGGCCGTAGGTGTAGAGGTCGAACTCGCCGTGCTCGCCGGGGATCTTGTAGATGTAGGGCTTGCCCCAGGGGTCCAAGGGCACGCCCTTTTTCAGGTAAGGCCCTTGCCAGCGGGGGACGCCGGAAGGCTGCACGACCAGGGCGTTGAGGCCCTGCTCGTTGGTGGGATAGCGGCCCACGTCGAAACGGTATTGGTCGAGGGCTTTTTCCATGGCGTCGATCTGGGCCTTGGCGGCCTTGACCTCGGCCTTGCCCAACTGCCCGAAGTATTTCGGACCGACATAGCCGGCCAGCAGACCGATGATGGCAATGACCACCAGAAGTTCGAGGAGCGTGAAGGCGCGGCTATGGTGCATGGCTAAACCCTTTCACCGCAGAGGCGCCGCCATGGCCCAAGGCCACGCCGAGGCCACGTCAGATTTGGCAATGGTAGGGAGAAAAACTTTTGCCGTCGTTGCGCCAGATGGCCTACGGGGTCAGGGGGCGGGCTTTCTGGAGACGGCTTCGATATGTCCTTGCCCTATACGACTTTCCAACCATACTCAGACGAGTAGGTATCTATTTCCGACTAACCGAGGGGAGTGCGTGATGAGGCTGATGACATTGGCCGCTACGGCGGCTTTGTTGGTTTCCCATGGGGCGTTTGCGGAGGAGTTCGCGACTCCCAAAGAGGCGGAAGCCTTGGTTGGCAAAGTGGTGAAAGCCGTTACCGCCGACCGGGCGGGAACCTTCAAGGAGATCACGGCCAAGGATAAGAAGTGGGTGGTACGTGATCTTTATCCGGTGGTGTACGACATGAGTGGCAAGTGCCTTGCCCACGGTCAGAATGAAAAGCAGGTAGGCAAGGATTTGATCGAGATGGCCGACGCGGACGGCAAAGAGTTCGTGCGGGAGCGAGTGGAGCTGGCCAAGAGCAAGGGCAAGTTCTGGCAGGACTACAAGTTCACCGATCCAGTGACCAAGAAGGTGCTGCCAAAGTCGGCCTACTGCGAGAAGGCGGGCGACGTGATTGTTTGTGCCGGTGTCTATAAGCGATAGGCGCTGAGGTTGCGCGGGGGTTGCCTGCACAGGGGCTGCGGCTTGCCGTGGCCCCGTTTGCGTTTCTAGAAGGAGGGGGAGGCCATGCAACTCAAATCAAAAATCCTTATGCCTTTGCTTGTGTCGGTGGGCATGATGATGGCCTTGGGGCTGACGAGCTATTTCGCCATGCGTTCCATTCAGAACGACATGGAAAGTCTGGCGGCCATCGGTATTAATCGCATGGCGGTGGTGAACGATAGTCAGGACGATCTGTTGGATGCCAACATCGCCGTGTATCGGCTATTCACTTGGCAGGGCAGCTATAGCCCGGAGCGCATTAGCAAGGAAATCGCCTCGATCAACGACAAGATCAATGCGGCGACCGCGCGGTTGAAGGATCCGGCTTTCCTTGCCTCGGCCAGCGCGGAGGATCGGAAGAGTCTGGCGTCGCTGGCGGAGATGATCGCCAAGTATCAGCGGCAGATCGCTCAGGCCATCGACATGGCCTCGTCCGACGTGTCCACTGGGGCAGGCATGATGCAGGCTGCCGACAAGCGCTTCCTGGAAATTGCTCGCGTGCTGGGTGGTTTGACGGCATCCCACCGCAAGGCTTCTGCCGAGGCGCTGGCCCATTCCCGCGTGAGTTCGGCTCAGTCCGTTTCTTTGGCGGTGGTGCTGTTCGTGATTGCGGTGGCGGCTTCACTTTCCATTGCCCTGGTGCTTGCCAGTCATATCGTCAAACCCTTGCGCAGTGCCATGGGTGCGGCGTCTTCCATTGCCGCCGGGAATCTCTCCAACCGCATCGAGGAAGGGGAGTCCGATGAAACGGGGCAATTGCTTCATGCCTTGGGTGACATGCAGGGCAATCTGCGGGAACTGATCAGCACCATTGACGATGGCATTCACCAGGTCTCCGATGCGTCGGATCGATTGGCGGCTTCATCCAACCAACTGGCGGAAGGGACGGCCAAACAGTCCGATTCCATAGCCTCGGTGGTGGCGACTATCCAGCAAATGAGCACCAGCATCAGCGAGGTAACTCAGCGCATCTCCAGCACCCGCGACGATGCCCGGCAGACGGCGGCGGTGTCGGAAAAGGGCCTCACCATGGTGGGTACCGCTGCCACCGAGATTCAGTCCATCGTGGCGACGGTGAATACGGCCTCCGAGGATATTTCGGCTTTGCAATCCAGTTCGCGGCAGATCAGCGAAGTGGCCAACGTGATCCACGAAATCTCCGATCAGACCAATCTGTTGGCGCTGAATGCGGCCATCGAGGCGGCACGGGCCGGCGATTCGGGACGGGGCTTTGCGGTGGTGGCCGACGAGGTGCGCAAGTTGGCGGAGAAGACCGGGCAGGCCACGACGGAAATCAAGACCATGCTCGATTCGATCCATGAAAAGACCGAGCATTCGGCCAAGACCATGGCGACGGTGAGCGAGAAGGTGGATAGCGGTGTCTCCATGATTCAGCAATTGGTGGACCCGTTGAAGGAAATCTACGAAGGCGCCCAGCACTCCCTCAACAATCTGGTGGAGCTGGCGGATGCCATGAACGAGCAGACCACGGCCAGCAATTTGGCGGCTTCCCATATCGAGGAGATTGCTCGCCACACGGAGGAAAGCAGTCAGGTGGGGATGCAGGCCGCCGAGGCGGCGCGGCAGATGTCTAGCCTTTCCGCCAGTCTGGCGGGGGCAGTGAAACGGTTCAAGTTGGAGGAAGGAGAGAGCGGCGAGGGGTCAGCGTAGCCGCTTGGCAAGCCTGTCGGCGCTTGCGTTGAGCGCCGACAGCAATAGCAACAGGGCCATGCCGGGAAAGAGGCTGATCCAGTATTGGCCGGAGAGCAGGTACTGGAAACCGTTGGCGATGAGCAGGCCCAGGGACGGTTCTGTGACGGGGGCGCCGAGGCCGAGGAAAGAGAGCGTCGCTTCCAGGGTGATGGCGGCGGCGATCTGCATGGGCAGCACCGTGAGTAGTGTGGGCAGACAGTTGGGCCACAGGTGGCGGCGCAGGATGGCTGCCTCATTCACGCCGAAGCATTGGGCGGCGGTGACGTAATCCTTTGCGGCCTCGGTCCGTGCTGCGCTGCGGGAGACGCGGGCGAACCAAGCCCATTGGGAGGCGGCCAGTGCGACAACTACCTTGCCCAGGCCGGGGCCGAGGACGGCCAGCAGCACCAAGGCGACGAGCAGGGCGGGGAAGGAGAGCTGCAAATCGGCGAGACGCATGATGGCGCTGTCGATCATGCCGCCCCGATAGCCTGCGATCAGCCCGAGGATTACGCCGATGGCGAAGGCCAGCAGACAACCGGAGAGCCCCACCACGAGGCTGATGCGCAGGCCGTAGAGCATGGCTGAGAGCAGGTCGCGGCCTTGCTCGTCGCTGCCGAGCCAGTAGGTGAGCGCGTTCGACGAGGCGTGGGAACCGGGCGGCAGGCGGGCATCGAGGATGTCGAGGGTCGCTAAGTCGTAGGGGTTCTGGGGGGCGAAGAAAGGGGCTAGGAGGGCGAGGGCGGCGAGGAGCGCCAAGGGTAGCCAAGTGATCATCGACGTTGCCGTCATCCCGGCGAACGCCGGGATCCAGGAAGGGCCGCAAGAACCCCTGGATTCCGGCTCGGGCGCTGACCGGCCTGTCCTGAGCTTGTCGAAGGGCCGGAATGACGACTTCGGCGAGCGGGGTGGAGTGTTCATCACGCCTCCCTCCTTAGTCTCGGGTCGAGGGCAGCCGCGCCCAAATCCGCCAACAGATTCAGCACCACGAACAACGTCGTCGTCACCAACAGGTAGGCCACGATCACCGGCCGATCCAATGCGCCGATGGAGTCGATCAGCAGCTTGCCCATGCCGGGCCAGCCGAACACGGTTTCCGTCACCACGGCGAAGGCGATGACGGAACCGAACTCCATGCCCAGTACCGTGACCAATGGAATCGCCAGGGGCTTGCCCACGTGTACGCCCACGATGCGCGCTTCCATGAGGCCACGGCTGCGAGCGAAGCGCACTTCGTCACCTTTCAGCGCCGAGCGGGTGCCGTGCTGGATGAGGCGAATCAGCAGGCTGGTTTTGAACAGGGCAAGCGTGGCAGCCGGCAGCAGCAGGTAGCGCCAACCTTCAAGGCTGAGACAGGAGAGATCCATGTCCAGCAGATGAATCGTCGGTCCTCGTCCGCCGGGCGGCAGCCAGCCCAGGTTGACCGAGAACACCAGGATCAGCGCTAGGCCGACCCAGAAGGTGGGCAAGGAGAAACCGAGCAGGGATACGGCTTCCACCATGCGGCCGATCCATCCACCCTTGGCGCCAGCCCAGAGCCCAAGCGGAACGCCGACGAGTAGGGCGATCAGCAGCGCGGCGAAGGCCAGTTCCAGGGTGGCCGGGAGTCGTTCAAGAATCAGCGACACGGCGGGCACGCCGTGGATGAAAGAGCGGCCAAGTTCGCCGCTGAAGGCGCCGGCGAGAAAGTGCAGGTACTGGCGCCACAGGGATTGATCGAGCCCCAGGGCGGCGAGCGTGCGGGCCTTGTCGGCGGAGTCGGCATTGGGATCGATCAGCAGGTCTACAGGGTTGCCGATGGCATAGACGGCGAGGAACACCAGCAGCGACATGGCTAGCAGAACGAAGGCGCCGTGGAGCAGGCGGAGGAGGAGAAATGTCATTGGTCGGATCGAGTCGAGTGCTTGCGCACGAAGGGAAGAGCGACAAAAGTTGCCACTGCGTCATTCCCGCGAAAGCGGGAATCCAGGCTTTTTTGCGGACTTCGCATGGATCCCCGCCTTCGCGCACTGCTGTCCGGAATGGTTTTCGAGAACCTTCCGGAAGCGCAGGTAGGTACAGCGATTCGGGCCTTGCAGCTTGGCACAGACTCAAAACTACGCAGGTTCGATTTGATCGCCGGCCATAAAATTTCGTCATTCCGGC